>JBGPCZ010000046.1:0-35979 GCA_041482015.1 Planctomycetota bacterium
CATGTGTTTGGCTTCGAGTTTCCGGAGTGCCGCCGCGGCGGCCCAGCGCACGCGCGCGTCCTTGTCCTCGAGCAGCTTCACGATCTCGCCGGCGCTCCGCTTGACGGACAGGTCGGCCAGCGACTGCGCCGCCCGGGCGCGAACCATCGGGTCCGCATCCTTCAGGAGGGGAAGGACCTTCTCCGCATCCTCCTGGGCGACGAGGAGGAGCGGGGGGAGTGCGAGGATGGAAAGCAGGACGGCGAAAGACCGGAACATCGACTTCATTCTACACCGGAGAGGGAAACCCGGCCGCCCGGGCCTACTTCTCCCCTTTGGCCCGCTTCTTTGCGTCCAGCAACCGGCCGAGGTAGCCCTGGTCCGGCGCGGGAGCCGGCGGGGGTGGCGGCTCGGACGGCTTTGGAGCGGCGGGAGCGGAAGCGATCGGGGCCGCCGACGTGGGTGGCGCCTCGGGCAGCGGCTGCACCGTCTTCGCCTTCGCCTCGTCGCGCGCGACCTTGAGGCGCGCGATCGGCTCGGGAAGCGACATCGGCGGCGCGAGCGCGGGCGTGCGGCGCAGGCGGTGGATGAGCGCCATCGTCATCTCCGGGATCCCCAGCCGCCGGGACGCGACGTCCACCAGGAGGCACGCGATCGCGAAGCCGAGCAGCGCCCGCCAGATCTCCTGGGGCGATCGCGCGGGCTGCGACGGATGCTCGAAGACGCCGCGCGGGACCGCCATCGATTTTCCGCCCGTCGCGCGCGCCAGCTCCTCCAAGAGGTCGCGCCGCTCGTCCCGGATCTCGTACTCCGGCGAGTACGAGACCGCCGCGCCCGCCTGGCCTACGATCGAGCCCTCGCGGTCCGCCACCGTCGCGAGGTACGCCCCCTTTGAATCCGCGGGGAACTCGCCCTCGTAGCGGCCCGTCCCCTGCTGCGTCAGCCGGACGCGCGCCGTCTTCCCCTCGCTCGTCGTCACGCGCGCTTCCAGGTCGAGGAAGTTCTGCGCCTCGCCCCCGGCGTCGAACGCGTCGATCACGACCTTCCCCTTGCCGCCCTCGAAGCTCACCTGCGTCCGGTAGTCCGTCGCCGCGCGCCGCCGCGCCGCCCAGCGGACGACTTGCGGCCAGAGGTTCCGGTAGCCCGCCCAGTCGATCCACTCCTTCGCCCACTTGGGCTTCGCGTCCGACGTGAATGCGACCGTCCGGCCGAGCCCGTACTGCCACTTCGCCAGGAGCGGGTCGTCATCGAGGCCCTTCAGGAGCATCTCGCCGCGCGGCTTGAGCGTCGTCGTCACGTACCCGTGGAGGATCGGCGCGTCCTTCCAGTCGATGCCCTCGATGAGCGACGACGCGCCGGCCACCTCGGCCTTGAAGTCCTTCTCGACGATCGCGCTCTTCGAGGCGATGAGCGTGTCCTCGGTGAAGATCTTGGGCAGCTTGCGGACGTCCTCGCAGAAGTAGATTCGGCCGTTGCCCGCCTTCGCGAGGTCCTGGAGGAACTTCGCGTCCGAGTCCTTGTCCGTCCCCATGCCGATCACCGTGAGCGTCCGCCCCTTGGCGAGCTCGCGGCGTGCCCGGTCCACGCAGCCGTCGGGCTGCTCGGCGTCGCTTGCGTCGGCGAAGAGGATGACGTGCTTGATGGCCGACTCGATCTTGTCGAGTTCCCGGTAAAGCGCGTCCAGGGCCGTGAAGCAGTAGATACCCCCGCCGCCGCCCCTCTGGCTGCGTAGGTCCGCCTTGATCTTCCCCGTGTTCACGAGCGGCGCGCAGTGGTAGGCCCACATCGCCTGCGTGTCGATGTAGCAGATGCCCAGCTTGTCGAGCTCGGTCAGGAGGTCCACGATCTGGCACGACGCCTCGCTCACCAGCTGGAGTTTCGACCGGCCGTCGGGAACCGTCATCGACATCGAGCCCGACTGGTCGATCCCGATCACCAGCGCGAGCGACGCCCGCATCTTCTTCTTCCGGATGTCCATCGAGACGGGCAGCGCCTCCTCGACGGGCGTGCGGAAGTAGCTGCTCCCGAAGGACGACTCGCCGCCGATCATCACGAAGCCGCCGCCGTGGCTTTCCACGTAGTCGTGGATGAGCCGGAGCTGGCCGTCGTCGGCGCCGGAGAGGTAGTGCGCGGAGACGTCCGAGAAGATCACCGCGTCGAAGACCTGGAGCGAGATCATGTCGGAGGGGAAGCCCGTGGGGGGGCGGACCTCGAGGTTCTTAACGCCGCCCGCGCGGAGCGCCTTCTCCAGAGGCTCCGACTGGCCCGGCTTGCCCTCGACGAGGAGAATGCGCGCCTCGCCCGCCACGCTCGTAAACCCGAACCCGCGGTTGTTTTCGCTGACCGCGTCGTGCGCCGTCTCGATCAGGACCTCGTACTGGTAGAAGCCGGCGCCCTCGCCCGGCTTGTCGCCCGCCGGCCGGATCTTTTGCGGGATGCGGATGACGCCCTCGCCCTCCTGGAGCTCGACGTCGAGGTCGCCCAGGTACTGGCGGTTCCGGTAGACGCGGAGCTTGCCGGGCTGCGATTCTCCGGGCCGGCGTCCCGAGAACTTGTAGTGGACGAGGACGTCGAACGACTCGCCAAGCTTCACGTCGGCCGGGACGGAGACCTTCTGGACCGCCACGTCGCGATCGCGCCCCTGGCCGGTCGGCACGGTCCAGACCTCGATGCCGGCCGCGCGGGCCGCGCGCGCCGCCTCGAGCGCGTCGCCCAGGTTCTCCTGCCCGTCGGAGAGGAGGACGATTCTCTTCTGGAGGTCCTCGGGGAAGGAGGCCATCGCGAGGCGGATCGCCTGCGAAATGTCGGTGAAGTCGGGGTTGACGAGCGACTGGAGCGTGAGCGGAAGCTCCTTCCGCAGCGGCTGTTCGACCGACGCGACCCCGCCGAAGACGATGAGCCCCGCCCAGTCGCGCCTCCGGTCCATCGTCTTCATGATCTCGGCGACCGTCTCCATCTCGGAGCGCTGGGAATCGGGATCGACGGACTTCGAGACGTCGACGAGGAAGAAGACGGCGAGCTCGTCCTTGCTGTGGACGAGGAGGAGGCCCGCGAGCGCGAGGACGATCGCGAGGACCATCGCGCCACGCGAAACGAGCGACGACCAGAAGCGCCACGGCGCCATCGCCCCTCGCGAAGTCCACGCGAGCCAGAGGACGAGCGCCCCCAGCGGCGCGAGCGCCAGGAGACACCACGGATGGGAGAAGGAGAGACTCAAGGCATTCTCCCATGGGAGAGGCGGAGAGGGGGGGAGATGGAGAGGAAGAAGAAAACCACAGAGGCACTGAGGCACGGAGAATACCTCCTGTGAATTCCCCCCTCCCCCCGGGGGGCGGTGGGACGACAGAGAACGGAGTCTTCCCGGTGACTCTGTGTCTCTGTGGTTATCTTGGGGTCTCTCAGGCTCTCCACGCTCACTGACTCTCCCTTCGTTTCCACCTACTCGCTCGATTTTCGGGACCATTCATTCGACGGCCCCGGGCGCTTCAGGAGCAGGCCCGCGGGGTCGAGCGTCACCTTCTCCAGCTTGAACGGGATCGCCGCTTCCAGGACCTCGGTTTCCTTCGAGAGCACGAAGCGCTTCTCCTCGCGCTTGCCCTCGCCCTCGAAGGCGACCGCGAGGTCGACCGAAAATGGGGTTCCGACCTGCTTCACCGTCACCTTCACGGGTGTGCCAGGTTCGACCTTCTCGATCTTGAGGTGGGGGAACCCGTCACCGGCGATCCACTGGTCGAACAGGTCCTTCGTCGGCTTGCCGCCCGCCTTGTCGCAGAGGCCCATGAAATCGGCGACGCCGCCCGCCTTGAAGCGGTACTCCATCGCGTAATCGCGGAGCGCCGCGCCGAACGCGGGGGCGCCCATCCGCTCGCGGAGCAGGTGGAAGGCCAGGCCGCCCTTCATGTAGATCACCGCGAAGTACTGCGGGTGGTACCACCAGCATTTCGAGATCGCGACGTCGGGGAGGTCGAGCATCCGCTCGAGGTAGATGAGCCCCGCCTTCGCGAGGTGCTGTTCCATGCGGGCCTTCCCGTACTTCGACTCGAGGAAGAGCGCGTCGGCGTAGCAGGCAAGCCCTTCCGAGAGCCACGGTGAATATCCCTGGAGCTGGATCGAGACGGGGACGAGGTTGCCCCACCACTGGTGCGCGAGCTCGTGGGCGAGGAGGCTCTCCGGCACCGCGCCCGACCCCATCAGCTTCGAGTTCAGGAAGATGAGATTGGCCGGGCTGATCCCGCCGACCCACTCCGGCAGGTCCGACTCGACGAGGTCGATCCGGGTCCAGGGCAGGGGGCCCCAGAGGGAGGCGTAGAATTTCAGAATCTCGTTCGCCGCCGCGGCGTACGCCTTCGAGTGGGGGAAGCCCTCCGTCACGTAGGAGAGCGTCACCGGCCCGTCGGTCCACGTCTTCCAGTTCGCGTAGGCGAAGAAGAACCCGAACACCGGGTCCTTCGCCTCAAACGCGTGGGTCCATCCGTCCGCCGCCTTCGCGACCGGCCCCGCCGTCCCTGTCCCGCGGACTTCCAGCCCGGAGGGGAGCTTGATCTTCATCGTCCCGGTGAAGAGATCGCCGTAGACCGTGAGCGGGTGCCAGAAGGCGCCGGGTGCCGCGTACCCCGTCTTCTCGATCCGCATCGGGAGGTTCGCGTCGTCCACGCTCCCCGAGTAGCCGATCTTGAGCGTCACCGTCGCGTCCTTCTCGACCGCCGCGGGAAGGCCGATGCGGAGGAACGTCCCCTTCTGGACGGTCTCGGCCGGCGCGCCGCCGGCGCTCGCGCCGTCGACCTTGAACGCCGGGTGGAGCTGGAGGAGAAGGCCGCTCTTCGCGGCGCCGCCGTTCCTGAGGGTGAGCGTTGCGCTCGCGGTGAGTGATTTCTTTCCAGGGTCGATCACGGCCTCGACGTCGACCGTCTGGAGGTGGAGCTCCTGCTGGAGGATCGCCGCGAGGTACTCGCCGGGCGTGCCGATCGCCTTGAAGAGATCGCCCGCGGGGAGCCCGTAGTGCTCCTTCTGGAACTCCTCCTCGCGCCTCCCGGCCTTCTCCTCTTTCAGGTCCTTCTCGAGCTGCTGGCGGGTTCCGCTGCCCCGTCTCGCGGGCTCCGAGTCGGGATACTTCTCCTCGAGCATCTCGAGCGTCTTCTTCGCCTCCTCCTTCTTGTCCATCTTCTCGGCCAGGAGCCGGCTCTTCTCGAGGAGCGCCTTCGCCGCGGAGTCCTTCCCCTCGAACTCCTCGATGACCTTGTCCAGCTGCTGCACGGCCTGCTCGTACGATTTCGCCTCCTTGTAGAACTCGGCGATCCCGAGCATGGCCTGGTCGCGGAGGTCCGACTTCGGGTACTTGTCCAGGAGCTCCTGCCACGCGGCGCGGATCTCGTCGGGCGCGAAGGTCTTCGCCTCCGTCATGAGGATCGCGATCTGCGAGAGAGCCCACGGCGCCCGCGGGTCCTGCGGGTACCGGTCGACAAACAGGCGGTAGAGCTTCAGGATCTCCGGGAGGCCCTTCCGGGACTGGATCGCGAGGTCGATCGTCTTTCGGAGGACGTCGGGCGCGGCGGGGTCGTCCTTGAACTTCTCGGCGAAGTCGCGATGGGCGACGAACGCCTCCTCCAGCCGTCTCCAGCGCACGAGGAGGTCGGCGGCCTGGAGGTGCGCCTTCGGCGTGAGCGGCCCGGCCGGGAACTTCTCCGCGACGGCCCGGTAGGCGGCCAGGACGCGGTCCTGCTCCTTTTTGAGTTCGGGCTCCACAAGGTCGGGGCGCTTGAGGAACTTCGCGTGAAGCTTCTCGGCCCGCGCCCACTGTTCCTCGGCCGTCTTGGCCTCCCGCTCCACGAGGAGCAGTACCGCCCCGAGGGCGACGGCCGCCGTCGCGCAACAGATGATCGCAATCGCCTTCCTGGTCACGTCAGTACCCGATCTTCCTGTGGAACGCCCACCACTCGATCAGCGCCACCGCCAGGACGCCGAGCGCCACCCACATCCAGATCTCGCGGTTGACTTCCTTCAGCCTGGGCTGCGCCGCGACGGTCTCCGAGCCGACGGCGAGCTCGGTCGCCGGCGCGATCGTCGTCTCCTGCTCGTCGAGAAGGTTCACCGCGAAGCGCATCTTCCGCTCCGCACCCCACGAAGCCGCGTAGAGTCCCGCCTCGTCGGTGTCGGCGAAAAGGCCCGCCGGGACGCGCGACGTGGCGCCGGAAGGGGACACGATCTCGGCCTCGCCGAGGGGCGGGAGGCTCACGATCGTCCCGGTGCGGTAGAACGGGACATTGCCGAGCGTGTTGAAGTCGCGCGCGTACTGGAGCAGGTTGGCGAAGAAGATCGGGAAGGACGGCCGGAGCGGCCAGTCGGAGTCCACGAGGCTGAACGTCAGGATCGCGCGGAACGACCGGCCCGGGTCCTGGGTGAGGAGAAGGAGCGGCGCTCCTCCCGTGCCCTTGGCGAGCACGCGGCCGCGCGTTTCGGGTTTGACCGCCTGCGCCCGGGAGACGTGGACGTCGTGGAAGTCGGCCGAGCGGAAGAGCGGGTGGTCCTTCTGCCAGTCCAGGATCTCGGGGAAGCGGATCTCGCCCGCGCGGGCGTAGCCGTCGAGGTCGCGGTCGGGGGCGATGAGAAGAAGGTTCGTGTCGGGCAGTTTCGCCGGGACGACGCGGTCGCAGATCACCAGGTCGTAGCTTCCCGCCGACGGGTCCGCCGGGAACGAGAGATCGACGTACGGCATCGACTGGAGCGCGCGCTCGAGGAACGGGTTCTTCCGGCCGACGACCGCGACTCGCACCTCCTCGGCGGGGCGGACGATCGCGCGGGCGACGTTGTCCGCGGCGAGGGCGTCATCGCTCTCGAGCTTCGCCTCGAGGAGCCCGGGGGGGAACCGCTCCTTGAAGACGAGCGAGGTCTCCGTCCCGGCGGCGAGCTCGACCTCGCGCGCCCCGACGACGCGCCCCTCGAAGCTGACGGTGAGGATCGATTTCGCCGGCCTCGTCCCCGCGTTCTTCACGGCGCAGAAGACCTGGTACGGATACCGGCCATCGTCGAGCGCGCCCTTCGCCTTGAGCTCGGCCAGCGCTTTCGGGGAGGCGGGCCGCACGTCCAGCCGAGTGATCCCGAGGTTCTCGGTCGCCGCCCCGACGCGGAGAAAGCGGAAGTTCTTCACGCCCTGCGCGGAGGCCAGCGAGGTCCCCGTCCCGTCGCTGATGAAGACGATCTCGGGGTTGCGGCGGTCCTTGAGCGCGGCGACGGCCAGCGCGAGGGCCTCGGCGGCGTCGGCCCGGGTATCGGCGGCGCGGAGCTCCTCGATCGTCTTACGGAGCGCCGCGCGATCGGAGGTGAACCCCTTCCGGACCAGCGTCCGCCGCCCCGCGGTGATGACCATCATCTCGCCGGGCTCCTTGGCGCCGCCGAGGTGGTCGGCGATGTCGAGCGCGAGCTCCTTCGCCTGCGCGAACCGTTCGCGCCCGTCGGCCTCGCGGGCCCTCATGCTGGCGGAACAGTCGAGGATGACGGCGAACGAGCGCCCCTCCTGTTCCTTCGAGGCGAGCGTCGGCCGCGCGATCGCGAAGACGAGAAACCCGAGGATCACCAGCTGGAGGAAGAGGAGGAGGTTCCTTTGGAGCTTCTGGAACGGCGACGTCGCCTGGATGTCGTTGACGACCTTCTGCCAGAGAAAGGTCGACGAGACGGTCCGCTCGTGCCGCTTCATCTTGAGCAGGTAGAGCAGGATCAGCGGCACGGCCAGCCCGAGCAACCCCAGGGCGGCGGCGTTCAGGAAGATCATGCGATCAATGCGGCGGCGCGGAAGTATCGGAGGACGAGGTCTTCGAAATCCTGGTTCGTCACGGCGCGGAGGACGGCGATGTCGTGGGACCTGCAGAACTGGTCCATCTCGTCGCAGTACGAACGCAGGCGCTGCTTGTAGAGCGTGACGGCGCGCGGGCCGAGCGAGAGGTCGACCTTCGAGCCGTTCTCCGAGTCGGTGAAGCTCCAGTCGCCGCCGAGCGGCGGCTCGACCTCGTCGGGGGCGAGGACCTGGACCGCGATCGGCTCGAACTTGGAGTAGCGGAGGCGCGTGAGCGCCTGCTGGTATCCGTCGTGGCACAGGAAGTCCGAAAGGAGGATCACGATCCCCTTGTGGCGCGCCTGCCGGACGAAGGCGTCCACGGAGCGCGACAGGTCGGTCGACCCGCCGGGCTGGAGCCGCTGGAGGAACTCGAGGACGGAGAAGACGGTCTGTTTGCCGTGCTGGAAGGGGAGCGACTGGAGCCCCTCGGCCGAGAAGGCCGAGAGAGAGACGCGGTCTAGATTCGACAGGCCGATGTACGCGAGGGCCGCGGCCACCCGGCCGGCGAATTCCAGCTTGTTCGGGGTCCCGAAGTCCATCGACTTCGAGCGGTCCAGGAGCAGGTGGATGTGCAGGTCCTCCTCCTCGACGAACAGCTTGAGGAACATGCTCTCGAGCCGCGCGTAGGCGTTCCAGTCGATGTGGCGGTAGTCGTCGCCCTGGGAGTAGTCGCGGAAGTCGGCGAACTCGACGCTCTGGCCGCGGCGGGGGGAGCGGCGCTCTCCCTTCATCCGTCCGGCGAAGAGCCGCTTGGAGACGATCGAGAGCGTCTCGAGCTTCCTGAGGAAGGAGGCGCCGAACTCGATCTTCATCGCGTCACTCGAACTGCTTGTCCTGCCGGTACTTGAGGTAGAGCGCGCGGAGCTTCGCCTCGGCCCGGTTGCCGAGGACCAGGAACGCGACGCCGGCCGAGACCGCGAAGAGCGCGAAGAGGGCCGGGATGGGGACGCGGCCGGCGAACGCGGGGAAGCCGCGCGGCGAGGGCGAGAGGTCGAGGGCGGAGACGATCGCCGCGGCGGGGCTCAGGCCGAGCGTGAGGGGGCCGCTGCGCGAGGCGACTTCCATCTCGCTCCGGTCGATGGACGAGGCGATCGACCAGTGGACGATCGGGAAGATCGCGAGGAAGAGGCAGGAGAGGACGAGGAGCGTGCGGAGGAGGACGGGCCGGGCCGCGAGGGTGATTCCGAGGAAGCGGGCGTACATCGCGGTGAACCACGTCCAGAGGAACGCGGTGACGAACACCACCGCCGTGGGAAAGAAGGAGGGCAGCCCCCGCCAGAGCGCGCGATCGAACCCTTTCGAGAAGGGGATGAGCGCCGCGAACGCGCCGCCCAGGAAGATCGCGTGGAACGCGAGGCTGAAGATCGCACCGGAGGTGGCGCCCGGCCAGAAGCAGCGGAGGAGCCGGCGCGCGCCGCGCATGGCGGAGATCTCCGCCTGGAGGTGCGGTGGCAGGATCGGGTCCTCGCACGCGAAGAGCGCGGAGAGCAGGGAGAGCGTGAGCGACGAGATGGCGAGGCACATGACCGCCATCGCGCGGTCGCTCGTGTGGAGGATCTCCGTCAAGCCCCCCGCGACGACCGGGGAGGGGCCGGTCGTCGGGAGTTCGTGGTAGAACGTGAGGATCGTGAGGAGCCCCGTGAGAGCCGTGGCGACGGCGTAGAAGGCGCGGATCGGGGTCGACCGGTTGGCGAAAATCGGCTTGAGGCGGTTGGTGGCGCTCGTGAAGAAGAGCACCATGAGCGCGGCCCACGCGAAGCCGGGCATCACGTGGATGTACATGACGCGCTCGAACATCCCGCCCGAGTAGGAGCGGACGAAGTCGCCGCCCCGCGACACGAAGCCGTACGCCACCGCCATTTCGGACAGGAAGTCGCTCCGCTGGAAGTTCATGGCGAGGCCGATGACGAAAAAGGAGGCCAGGATCGCCAGCCCGTAGACGGAGCCGACGGCCCGCTGGGTGGTCCGCGAGCTGGCGGAGATCGTGAGCGCGAACGAGATGACCAGGGCCGAGAGCGCGAAGAGGAACGCGTAGTTCGCCACGATCTGGTAGATCGTGATCCCGCCGAAGAGAAAGCAGAGCCCGACCAGCGGGACCATCGAGGCGAAGATGGTGAACGTCTGGGTCATCGCCGCCGTGAACTTTCCCCAGACGATCTGCCGCGCCGTCATCGTCGTCGAGACGAGCAGTTCGTGCGTGAGCCGCTCCCGTTCCCCGCTGATCGAGGCCGCCGCGAGCCCGGGCACGACCAGGAAGACGACCGCGAGGTGGAGGAGTTGCGTGATCAGGTAGACCGAGGGGCCGACGCGCGAGGGGTCGCCGCCCCACTCGCCGTACCGCCTTCCGTCCATCCTCATCGACATCTCGCCCGCGAACGTGAGGAGGAGGCCGCAGGCGAAGATCGAGAGGATCGTGAGATGGGCGATGAAGAACCGCGACCCGCGCAGGCTCGCCCGGAGCTCCTTCACCATGATCGGGTTGAAAGCCCTCTCGAGCCACCCGGCGACCCGGAGGTGGATGGGCTCTTTCACCAGCGCCGTCGCCGGGACGGGCGGGGCCGTCTCGCTCATGCGACTTCGCCCTTCGTCAGCTGCATGAACAGCCCCTCGAGATCGGTTTTCATCTCCTGGAGCCCCGTGATTTTCACGTCCTTGGCCACGAGCGACTTGACGAGGTCGGGCACCTGCTCGCGCCCGCCCGTGAAGCTGAACTGGAGCGACCCGTCCTGGCCCTGGACGTTCGCCACGCCGGGCATCTCCAGGAGCGCGGCCCGCGCGGTGTCGGCGCCGCCGAGGAGCTCGAGCTTGTAGACCACGCCCGGCTGGAGCTTCTGCTTGATCGTCTCGATCGACCCCGCGGCGACCACCTTGCCCTTCTCCAGGATCGCGACCGACGTGCAGATGTCGGAGAGCTCGGTGAGGATGTGGGAGCTGATGAGGATCGTCTTCCCCATGTTCCGGAGCTCCTTCAGGAGCGCGCGGAACTCGATCCGCGCGCGCGGGTCGAGGCCGTTGGCGGGCTCGTCGAGGATCAGCACTTTCGGGTCGTGAACGAGGGTCTTGGCGAGGCAGAGGCGCTGGCGCATGCCCTTCGAGAGCTCGCCCGTCAGGCGGTCGCGGAGCCCCTTGAGATCCGTCAGCTCCATGATCCCCTCGATCGCGGCCGCCCGCGCGCGCCGCTCGAGGCCGTACGCCGCGGCGAAGAAGTCGAGGTACTCCCAGACGGTGATGCCTTCGTAGACGCCGAAGTTGTCCGGCATGAAGCCGATCCGCTGGCGGACCTCGCCGGGGTCGCTCACGACGCTCTTTCCGTCCACGCGCACGGAGCCCGAGGTCGGATCGAGGAGCGTGGAGAGGATGCGGATGGATGTCGTCTTCCCGGCGCCGTTGGGTCCGATGAAGCCGAAGATCTCGCCGCGGCCCACCGAGAAGCTGATGCCCCGGACGGCCCAGAAGCCCTCGTAGTTCTTCGTGAGATTGCTGACTTCGATCATTTGGGCGCGGCCTCCGCGACGTGGAGCATCGTCAGGCTGCGGCTGCTCCCCGAGAGGCGCGCGTCCGCCCGGATGGGAGGCGCCTCCTCCTTCACCAGGCACAAGAGCGCTCGCGCCGGGCGGACGTTCTCGGAGTCCCCCGTGCGCCGCCACTCGTGCACCAGCGGATCGAGCGAGGGCCCGAGCATCCGCCCCGCGAAGGATTCGCGCGCGATGTCGAGATCTTCGTAAGGGCGCCGCCGGGTCCGGTCGAGGGGCGCCTCGATGCTCTTGCCGGGCGCGACCTCCCCGAACGGGGAGGCGCAGCCGCCGGGCCCCGTCTCGATGAAGAGACCGCGCTCGATGGGCAGCGCCGACAGGTTGGTGATCTTCAACTTCGCCCGGGTGACCTCGAAGTGGATGCCGCTCCCCAGGTCCCGGAACGCGCGGGCCTGGAGGTTCCAGCTCTGCCACTGGCCGACGCTGACGCCCTTGTACGTGAACGTCGCGCCGTCCTCGCCCTCGAGCCGGTTTCCGCCGCCCGAATCATCGCCCCGGGAATAGCGCCGGTCGACCTGCAGGGCGCGATCCAGCGGCAGGCCGTGCGTGCCGGGGGCGATCGAGACGTCGTACGTCCGCGTGGAGGGGGAGAAGAGCGTGAAGAGCTGCGTCTCGCGCGCGCAGTCCATTCCTGCCCGCGTCGACAGGATGCGGGCGGAGTAGGCGACGGTCGTGGTCCCCTTCAGGATGTAGCCCGTGGCGAAGACGAGGAGGAGGAAGACGGCCGAGATCGCCGGCACGGTGACGACGATCAGGATCGTCATTCCGAGTCGGCGCAGGATGAGGTAGTTCACGGGCCCGACGGCGATGAGGAAGATCACCGCGAGGGCGACGAGGAGGAGGAACGAGGGGTACGGGTTGATGAGGAGCGCCATGGATTGGAAGAGGTTGATCGCGGCCTCGGTCGTGACTGCGGGGAGCGTGGCGGAGGTCTCGGGCGTGAACCGCCTGGGCAGGCGGCCGAGCATGCTCTCCCAGAGTTTCTCGAGGCCCGGCCAGGTGTCGAACGGCGGGCGTCGCACGTCATAGGGGAGGACCACCGCGAGCCCGTACCCGCATTCGAACTGGAGCGCTTCGCGGCCCCAGCCGATCTCCTTGCCGTTCTCGATGCGGTGGAAGACGAAGCGGTCGGCCTGGCGGAACTTTCCGAAGTGGGACGTGAGGGCGGGGAGGTCGGTCCGCTCCATCGGCGTGCCCGCGCGGATCGCGACGAAGGCCGAGATCACCCGGTGGGACAGCCCCGCCGCGTCGGGGCCGGGCGAGAGGATCGCGGTGCCCCCCGCGCGGACATACTCGGCCAGCGCGCGCGCCTGGTCGGGCGCCAGGTCGTCGAGCGGCGCGTCGTGCAGGATGATCGCGTCGAGGCACGAGAGCGCGATCCACCGGTCGGGGAACGTGGCAGGCGTGAGGCGGACGACGCCGACTTCCAGCCCTCCCATCTGCGCCGGAAATCCAAAGGCGCCGGAGGAGGACTTGTCGCCCGAGAAGAGCGCGACCTGGAACGCGTTGGCCTCGAGTCCCCCGTGGGTCGGGCTGGCCTGCGCGCCGGCCAGCTTCTGCCCGGCGGAGTCGCGGATCTCGTACTGCGGCGCGCCGCCCGACAGTCCGGCGCCCGCGGGGAGGTAGAAGAACAGGCGCTTGCGCGCCCCGCGCGAGATCGACTCGCGGCGGGTGATGCGGGTCCGGCTGGACTCCTCGTCGACCCGCACGGTGATCTCGAGGTCGCGGCCCGCCGTGTTCTCGATGTCCATCGCCCACACGGGCCAGTCGGTAAGGAGCGGGCGACCCTGGGCGTCCTTGAGCGTCTGGAAGGACCGGACTTCCAACTCCGCGGCTTTCTTCTCCTTGGGGTCCTTCGGGGCCTGGGCCCCGCAGAGGATCAGGAGGAGCGCGACGGGCCTCATCGGCGGGCCCCGATCACTTGTTCAGCTTGTCGAAGTACTTCTTCACGGGGTCGCGGTATTCGGAGGGGATCGCGCCTTCGTTCATCGCCTTCTCGAACGCCTCGCGGTAGGCGGGAAGGGCTTGCTTGTAGGGCACGGCGGAGCCCTCCTTTGAATCGGGACGGCCGCGCACCAGCTTCTTCGACAGCATCGGGCCCTCGCCCAGCTGGCGGTTGCTGAAGAGGTCTTCGAACTCGGCGCCCTCGGTCTTCTGCGGCGCGTAGAGTCGGGCGTACTCGGCTTCGCCGAACGAGCCGGGGCCCGGATTGTCCTCGTGCGAGTCGCGCTGGGCGGGGCCGCTTTTCTCGGAGCCGAGGTTGGTGCTGCCGCTCGATCCGTCGCGGCGGGTCCGGCTGCCGCCGGAGTCTCCGCCCTCGGCGGTGGAGCCGCCCTGCTGGCCTCCGCCATTCTTCTGCCCCTTCTGCCCGGCGCCGCCGGAGCATCCCGAGCCGCCCTTTCAGTTGCCCCCGGCGTCCTTGCGCCGCCCGCAGTTGTCGCAGTGCTCGTTGTTCTTCGCGCTCTTCGAGCCGCCCTCGGAGCCCTCGGAGAGCTCGTCCTTCGCGTCGCCCAGGTCGGCCGTCGCGTCGTCGAGTTCGCCCGGCTCGTTCCCCGCTCCGCCCTGCGATCCGTCCTTCTTCCCACCCTGGCCGCTTTTCGATTTCCCGGCGCGGGCGCCCTTCATCGATTCCGAGAGCTTGGCCATCTGGTTGCCGAACTCACCGGCGTCACCCTTCTGGAGCGCGTCCGACGCCTTGCCCGCGGCCTCCGAGGGCTTTCCGTCGTTGGTGCCCTTCGTATCCTCGCCCATGCGCGAAAGGGCGTCCTTGAGCGCATCCTTGGCGTCGGCGGAGAATTTTCCGTCGGCGAGCTGCTTGGCCAGCCCCGCCGCCTCCTTCTTCGCGGCGTCGGGGTCGCCGCGCGCGAGGGCTTCGGCCATGGCCTTCGTCTCGAGGTTCTTGCCCAGGTCGGCGAGCGCCTTCTGCTGCGCCTCGAGGTCCTTCTTGATCCCCTCGGCCTTCTCCGAGAGCTTTGCCAGCTGTGCGAGCGCTTCCTTCTTGTCGAGCTTGCCCTGCTTGACGTCGGTCACGAGCTGGCTCATCTGCTGGGCGAGCCGGGCGAGTTCCTTGTTCTCGATCTCGACGGAGAGTTTCTTGATCTCCCGGGAGTCGCGTTCCAGCCGGCGGAGCCGGTCGGGGGAGAGCTGCGCCGCATCCCGCGTGCCGGCGGGCGCCGGGAGGCCGGGAAGGAAAAGGAGCACGCCGAAGACGGCGAGGGGGATCCAGAGGGGCCAGGGCGGCCGCGAGTGCCGCAGGGCGACCATGGAGCCGAGCGGGCGTTTTCTCACGATCGCCGCGGCGTGCGCGAGGGTGGCCGCGCCGAACGGGCTGGCCGAATCGCTTTCGACGGCCGTCGAGAGGACCTCCTCGGTGCCCGCGGCCAGGTCGGCCCGGATCGCGGCCTCGCGGATCGAGAGGCGGGGGGCGAGAAGGGCGCCGGCCACGACGCCGAACGCGAGGGTCGCGGCGCCGATGATTTCGGCATGGGGGACCGGGGTGAGCTTGGAGGCGAAGAGGAGGATGGCGCCGCAGACGGCCGTGAGCGAGAGGCCGACGAGCATGCCCATCAGCATCGTCCGCCAGTGGAGCCGGAGGGCCACCTGGCGGAGCCGACGGAGAACCTCTTCCTTCTCGGTCATAACAATGTTAGACGAACCGCGACCCGTCCCCGTGGCGATGAAAACATTATACCGAACCTTTCACTTCCTTGGACGCTTCCTGCAAAGGAAGGTTGGAGATGGACCTATGGGGAGGCTGAGATGAAGAGATTCCGGGCGGCGATCCTGCTCCTGGCATCAGGCTGTGCCTACGAGCAAGGGGGTTCGTCGTACGACATGAGAGAGACCCGGAGCAGTTCGTTCCTGCGGCCGGAGTCGCCGGGCGCGCCCGCGCCGGTGGTCGTTCCCGCCCCGTCGTCGGCGCCCCGACTCCGGGCGGGCGAGACGGACGACAACGCGAAATTCGCGGACTACCTCCGCTACTTCAAGGCCTATCCCGAGCGCAACGTCCGGAAGATCGACATCACCGACCGCACGATCGTCACGTTCGTCGACCGGGACGGCCGGCCGGTCTCGAACGCCGCGGTCCGGATCTCGTGCGGCGGCGAGCGCGTCTACCGCGGGACCACGACGGCCGGAGGCCAGCTGATGTTCCCGCCGCGGGCCGTGGGCGTCGACGAGGACGTCCGCCGGTTCACGGCGGAGATCGACGGACGCCGCGCGACGTTCGAGCGCGGCGACGAGGTCGAGGTGACGATCGACGTCCCGCAGGCGGAGCGCGATGAGATCGACGTGGACGTCGCTTTCTGCCTGGACACGACCGGCAGCATGGGCGACGAGATCGACGCGATCAAGCGGACGCTCCGCGACGTCGCCTCGCGGCTGGACGGCCTCCACCCGCGGCCGCGGCTGCGGTACGGGCTCCTGATCTATCGGGATCACGGGGACGAGTACGTGACGCGCGCGACGGACTTCACCAAGGACCTGGGCGCGTTCCTCCGCGTCCTCGACCGGGTGCGGGCCGACGGCGGCGGGGACTACGAGGAGGCGGTGAGCGAGGCGCTCTGCCGCGCGGTGGACGACCTCTCCTGGCGACCGGGCGACGCGATCCGCGTCCTCTTCCTGGTGGGCGACGCCCCGCCGCACACGGATTACCAGGACGGCTTCGACTACTCGCACGCCATGCGACGCGCGCTCGAGAAGGGGATCAAGATCTTTACGCTCGCGGCGAGCGGCTTGAACGACAAGGGCGAGTTCATCTGGCGCCAGCTGGCGCAGTTCACGCTCGGCAAGTTCATCTATATCAGCTACTCGGGCGCCTCCCCGCACCACGTGGGCGAGTACAAGGAGAACAACCTGGATGACCTGATGGTGCGTGCGGTGAAGGGCGAAGTCGAGAGCCTCCGCGCGGTCCGCCCGTCGCCGCGGCCGCGGGAGGGCGGCCGGGGCCGCGAGCCGGACGACTTCCGCGAGTACCGCGGCCAGCGGGACTGAGGGCTACCTCTTCCCGAGTTCCCGCTCGGCGTTCGTGAGCTGGCCGCTCTCGAGGAGGTCGAGGTCGGAGAGGAGCGCGGCCGGGGTGCGGTAGCGGAGCGTCGGCTCCTTCCAGGTCAGCTTGGTGAAGACCGCGTCCGCGCCCGGCGGGAGCGAGGGGACGAGGCGGGAGAGGGGCGTGGCGGCGACGGAGGCGCGCGCGGCGCGGATCTCGTCGGGCGACGCGCCCGCGTGGGGCGGCGCCCCGGCGAGCATGAAGTACCAGAGCACGCCGCAGGCGTAGAGGTCGCCCGGGGGCGTCGCGCCGTGGCGGGCGCGCTCCGGCGCGGCGTAGTGGATCATCTCGCCGGATTCGCCGTGGCCCATTCCAAAGTCGGTCAGCCGCACCTCGCGCGTCTCGGTCACGAGGACGTTGTGCGACTTGAGGTCGCCGTGGACGATCCCGCGCGAGAGCGCGCCGGACAGCCCCGCCGCCACCTGCTTGAGGATGGCGATCGCGTCCTCGAGCGGCAGCCGGACGTTCCCGAGCACGTGGTCGTGGAGGGGCACGCCCTCCACGAGGTCGCTCACGATCACGATATCGTCGCCGTGGACCGCCGACTCGAGGATGCCCGCCACGTTCGGGTGGCGCAGCGACATCGTGCGGCGCGCCTGGAAGAGGAACCCGTCGCGGACGGCGCGGGAGAAGGGTGCCGCGGGGATCCGCTTGAGGGCCACCTCGCGCTGGGTGCGCTCGTGGATCGCGCGAAACACGGCCCCGATCGGGCCGCGGCCGAGTTCGTCCTTCAGGAAATACGCGCCGATGTAGCCCTCGCGCGAGAGGGGTGGCGGCGTGGCGCCGATCGGGCGGCCGCACTCCGGGCAGACGTACCCGTTGCCGTGCTGGGCGTTGAACCGGTAGCCGCAGGCCTGGCACTGGAGGCTGACCTTCCCCTGAAGCGCGAGCACCTGGCTCACCTGCAGGGTGGAGAGGACCTGGCGCTCGACCAATATCTCGCCCACGTAGCGATGGACGTTGCGGGTGGCGAGCTCGTCCTTGAAACGGAGCGCCTCCTCGACCTGCTCGTCGGTCGCGAACCCGCGCTGGCGGACGATCTCGGCGAAGAGCGGGGCGGGGGGCGGAAGGCGGTCAACCTGGTCGCGGAGCTCGGAGATCTCCTCGGGGGTGAGGTAGCCGCTGCCGGCCAGGAGGTCCTCGAGTCCCCCCGAAGCGACGCGCAGAAGGGTGAAGCAGTCGCTGAGCTGGTTCCCCGTGAGGTATCCGTTCTCGACGGCCAGGCGCGCCAGGCGTCTCTCCCGCTCCGACAGCATCCGATCCTCCCCGGTGGGGGCGACCCGCCCCCGTGTGTGAATCGCGGCCAAGCCCCGGTTCCTTTCATCTTGGATGCCGGGCCCCGCGCATTATTGCATAAATTCACCCATTATACGCACGATCATGGGTGTCCGTTTCCCGCGCTCCCCTTTGCCGTCCGTCGGGCCGCCGCCTTGACAAACGGTTACCCATGGGAAATAATATGGGCGCATGTGGAGAGCTTGGGGGATCCTTCTTATCCTGCTACGCCAGGATCTCGGTCCGCCCTTCGTCAGCGAGGCCCACGAGATGTCCCTGCGGCCGCCCCTGGGCTGGGCGGGGCGCGGAGGCGGGGGCCCGTTCATCGCCCGGTTCACCCCGCCCGGCGTGGAGGCGCTCGCCGCCGAGGGAGACAAGAAGATCCCGCCCTGGGGCCTCACGCTGAGCCACCTCTACTACCGCGGCAGCCCGACGCCCCTCGAAAGTTTCGTCAAGCAGGCGAAGGCCCACATCGAGCGCGAGTACAAGGGCTCGAAGATCCTGGAGGAGAAGCCGCTGTCGATCGGTGGCCGGAACGGATACCGGATCGTCTTTGATTTCGAAAACACGGTGCAGCTCAAGACGGTCGTGCCGCGGACGAACCTGGAATGTTACCTGCTCGACGCGTCGTTCCTGAAGTCGGACGAGCCGAAGTACCGGAAGATCGCCGAGGCGTCGATCGAGACGTTCAAGATCACGCCCCTGACGCTCACGGGCGAGGAGAGCGGGGCGGACCTGCGGACGTCGGACCTCCTCAAGGTCGCGAAGGTCCAGCCGGGGCTGCTGGGGGAGCGCTGGTTCACGATCCACTTCGCCGGCCGGAAGGCGGGCCACATGCGCACCAGGCTCGCCGACGCGGCGGGGAAATACGAGTTCGAGGTCGAGGTGCACAACGACTTCGGCGAGGGGAATACCGACGTGTCCGTCGTGCGCGGCTCCTTCTCCCCGGACGGCCGCTCGCAAAAGATCGAGACCGAGCAGACGAAAACGAACGACAAGAAGGAGCGCTGGCAGTTCCGCGCCTCGGCCTCGATCGAGAACGGCCTCCTCAAGGCCGCGCGCGACATGAACGCGGTCAAGGAGGAGAAGTCATTCAAGGTCGAGGAGGGCGTGCTCTTCCAGGACGCGGCCGACGTCGTCCGTCGCGCGCTCGTCGCGGCCGGGAAGGGGTCGTTCCTGCTCAAGATCATCTCGCCCTTCGGGGACGAGTGGATCCCCGAGATGGTCGAGGTGAACGGCCGGGAGAACCTCGAGATCGACGGGACGCGCCGCGACGCGCACATCCTGTTCTGCCGCGAGGACCGGCGCCGGACCCTGACGTACTATGTCGCGCCGGACGGCGGCCTGATCCGTCTGGGCGGCATCAAGGAACCGATTTCGATCCGGGCGTCGACCAAGGAAGCGGCGCTCGGCGGCGACGGCAAGTAGCCGGCAGTCCAAAGCGGTAGATAGAAGAGAGAGGGGGACCCGTGGTGCTCGCATTTTCGCTTTGCCTCGCGCTCGCCGGCGGCCCGGACCTCGAGGAGCTCGCCTCTCGCTACCAGTTCTCCTGGAACGAGGACTCCGCGACGGGACGCCACACGATCAAGGGCGACCGGGTTTTGATCGCGTTCGTGCCCGGCATCCAGACCGCGCTGCTGAACGGCGTGCCCCAGCACCTCGCGGTCGCGCCGTGGATCGAGGGCGGGCGCGTCAAGCTTCCGCCCGAGCTGGTGGTGCAGATCGAGCGGAACTGTGCGAAAGCGGGCGAAGGGGCCGTCACCGTGGTCCCCAGGACGGGCGGCCCTGCCCCGAAAGTGATCGTGCCCGTCCCCACTCCCGCCCCCCGGATCCCGCCCTGCACGATCGCGATCGACGCCGGCCACGGCGGGATCCATACGGGGTACAAGGGCCGGACGGGCCTGATGGAGAAGGACATCAACCTCGACGTCGCGCTGGAGCTCGAGAGGATCCTGACCTCGTGGGGCGCGAGGGTGGTGATGACGCGGACCGACGACAGCCACCTTTCCACCGACATCGACGACGATCTCATGGCACGCGCCCGGAAGGTGAATGCCGCCAAGCCCGACCTCTTCCTCTCGATCCACACGAATGGCGTGGCCAGCTCCGGTCCCAGGGGATTCGAGGTGTGGGTGCCGCTGCCGCAGGACAACCGGGGCGCGGCGAGCCGCGACCTCGCGTCGATCATCCGGGGCGAGCTGGGCACGGTCTGGAACAGCGAGGATCGCGGCACCAAGGACGAGCACAACCTGCGGGTCCTCAACAAGACCTCGTGTCCCGCGGCGCTCGTCGAGATGGAGTTCGTCTCCAACCCGCAGGCCGAGCGGCTCCTCGGGCAGCACGAGCACCGCTGCAAGCTTGCGCTTGCAATCGCCGAGGCCGCCCGGAAGTGGATCCAGAAGCGCAAGTGAGGCGCGAGCCTTCGTTGCAATGCGTTTCCGCGGCCCTATAATGTCGCGATGCTGCGCCGTTCCTGCGTCCTTCTCCTGCTCTCCGCCTGCGGCGGGCCCGAGGCCGACACCCGGAGCAAGGACCCCTACGAGCGCTACCTGGGCCTCCGGGAGATCGCCGACGCGCGGGACACCTCCTCGGAGCCCGAGGTCGTCCGGCTGGTCGACGATCCGCACTACCTCGTGGTGACCGGCGCGCTCGAGGTGATGGCCGCGTTCGGGCGCAAGGAGTACCTCCCTTACGCGCTTCCCAAGCTCGAGGTGAAGGAGAAGGATCGCGAGCGGGAGAATCATCCGATGGTGCGGTCCCAGGCGTGCACGACGGTCGCGGTCTGCGGCGGGCCGGAGGGGCTGGGTCCGGTCCTCGGGGTGCTCGCGGCGGATCCCGACCCCACGGTCCGGCGCGCCGCGGTCAAGGTCCTCGCGGCCCGGTACGGGAAGGATCCTCGCGTGCTTCAGGCGCTCGTCGCCGCCGTCGGCGAGAAGGACCCGGGCCTCTCCTTCATGGCCCACCAGAAGCTGTGCGAACTGACCGGTCGCAAGGACATCCCCCGGTCGCGCGATGCGTGGGCGGCGGTGGTCCAGCCGTGAAGACGAGGTGGATCCCCCGGCGGATCGACTACGACGGGACGCAGATCCACTCCCTCTGGGCCTACCGGACCCTCGGCCTCCAGGGCGACTCGATCGTGGGCTTCCAGGGCGCCTGCGAGGTGCCCTTCGCGAACATGGTCGACCTCGAGGATCTGCTCGCGAAATCCCGGATCGCCAGCCCGCTCATGGTCCACTTCATCGTCGAGCATTTCGACCTCGACCTCGAAAAGGCGGTGCTCCGCCAACGGCTGCTGGCGGCGATCGTGCGTGACGAGCTGGGCTCCCGGGTGTGCCGCGACGGCGACGATCTCTTCATCGGCAACGGTAAGCTCTCGATCTCGATCGCGACCCTGACACCGGTCTCCTCGAAGATCCACTTCGGGATCAACGTCGTGCGCGCGCACGATGTCGGCGTCGAGACCCGGTCGCTCGCGGACCTCGGCGTGAAGCCGGTGCCGTTCGGGAAGAAAATCCTCGGTCGGTACGGGGCGGAGGAGGCGGGCCTCCTGGATGCGCGGACCCGGGTGCGCGGTGTCCCCTAGCGCGAAGCGGTGGGCGTGGAATCTCGGCCGCATCGCCGTCACCGCGCTCGCCCTCTGGGTCGTGCTCCGCCTGATCCAGCTCGAGGATTTCGTTTCCATCCGGGAGGCGGGCAAGAAGCCGGTCGAGACCGCGGACGCGGCCATCGAAAGCGCCGGCGCCGGCGGGGTGGTCCTCAGGTGGAAGGACGGTCACACGAGCCGGCACGCCCCCGGCGCGGTCGAGGCGCGTCCGGGGCTAAAGACGATTTTCGAGCGGACCCGGAAGGGGCTCTACTTCGCGATGGTGGTGGCGCTTTTCATCCCCCTGGCGTTCATTTCGCTTCGGTGGTGGCTCCTTCTCCGGGGTCACGGGTTCCAGGTCTCCTTCGGCCGCGTCTTCTTCATGACCTACGCGGGGGCCTTCTTCAACAAGTTCCTCCCTGGCGCGGTGGGAGGCGATCTCACGAGGGCGCTCCTCGCCGTGTCGGGGGAGGAGCGCAAGGCGGCCGCGGTCGCCACGGTGGTCCTCGACCGCGTGATCGGTCTTGCGGTCATGATCGTCCTCGGGGCCGCCTGCCTGACGCCGTACGTGGGGCGGTTCGAGGACAAGCGACTCGCGATCCTGGTCTACGGTCTTTTCGGCGGCATGGTGCTCGGGTACCTGCTCTATTTCAGCCCGCTTCTCCGGCGCGCCGTCGGGTCCCGGCTGCCGTTCCAGAAGGTGCGGCAGGAGCTGGACGGGGTCTTCCGCTCGGTGAAGGAGAAGAAGGGGCTCGTGGCGGTCGCGGCCGTGCTCTCCCTGGGCGCGCAGACGTCGGGAATCGTGATCATCTACGGCATCGCCCGGGCGATGGGACTGGAGAACGCGCATCTCTGGGCCTTCTTCATCTTCGAGCCGATCATCTTCATCGTCACGGCGGTGCCCGCCTCGCTGGGCGGATGGGGCGTGCAGGAGCTCGTCTACAAGGAGACGTTTGGGAGGTTCGGCGGGATGGAGGAGAACCAGGCGATCGGGCTTTCGATCCTCTTTAGTCTCGCCTGGATCGTGGTCTCGATCCCGGGCGGACTGCTCTTTGCGATGGGGGCGGCGAGGAGAAGGCCACAACCTAGGCGTTTGGAGAACGAGGGGGTATAATCCCGACAATGTCCGTCAAGACGTGGGGCGATTTCGAGATCTTCCACGACCGGGTGCTTGGGCGCGGTGGCATGGGCGCCGTCTACATGGGGCGGCAGGTGTCGCTCGACCGGCCCTCCGCGATCAAGGTCCTGAAGAAGGATCTGACCGAGAATCCCGAGTTCGTCAAGCGGTTCCACCGCGAGGCCGCGCTTCTCGCGCGGCTCGTCGACTCCCACGTGGTCCAGGTTTTCGGCGCGGGAGAGGCGGAGGGCGAGCACTTTTACGCGATGGAGTTCGTGGAGGGCGAGGACTACTCCATCCGGCTCCGCGGCGGCTACCGGTTCACGACCGACGAAGTGCTCCAGGTCGCCCTCAACGTCGGCCTCGCGCTCCAGGCGGCGTGGAAGCACCGCATCGTCCACCGCGACATCAAGCCCTCGAACATCATCCAGACCAAGGACGGCGAGATCAAGGTCATGGACTTCGGGCTCGCCAAGAACCCGGAGAGCGACCTCACCGCGTCCGAGGTCATCATGGGGACGGCGAAGTACATGTCCCCCGAGCAGGCCACGGGCGGGGAGTGCGACATCCGGAGCGACCTGTACTCGCTGGGCGTCGTCCTCTACGAGCTGGCGACGGGGCAGCCGCCGTTCGCCGGCGCGAGCGCGACCTCCATCATGTACCAGCACGTCCACCAGAAGGCGAAGTCGCCGCGCGAGCTCAACCCGGGGATCCCGCCCGAGGTCGAGGCGATCATCCTGCGCATGATGGCGAAGGAGCCCGAGAAGCGCTTCTCCTCGCCCGAGGCGCTCGTCTCCGCGGTCCGCTGCTTCCAGGAGGGCGTCTCGCCCGACGAGAAATCGACGCTCTACAACGAGACACTCAGGCTCGATCCTCCGGGCGGCGCCACCGGCGTCGAGAAGACGCCGTTGCCCGCGCCGAAGCCCGCGAGTTCCGCGCCGCTCTACCTTACGCTCGCGGCCGGCGCCATCGTGCTGGTCGTCGGCGGGTACCTCATCTTCGGCGCCGTCCAGTCCACCCCGGCGCCCCCGCCGCCCGATCCCTCGAAGCCGCCGGTCGTCGCGCAGAGGCCGAAGATCGAGGACTCGAAGCCTCCCCTTGAGAAGCCCCTTCCGCCCGTCGCCTCCGCGTGGGAGGAGCCGAGGAAGAAGGGGCTCGAGGCGTTCGGGCGGAAGGAGTGGGTCGCCGCGTGGACGCTCCTCGAGGAGGCCCGCGAGAAGGGGGCGACGGACGTCGAGAGGACGATCCGCGAGGCCCGCGCGGGGGACTTGATCGCCAAGGGCGACGACGAACGGGACGACCAGAAGTCCCTCGAACACTACGAGGCGGCGAAGAAGTACCTGCCCGACGACGAGGACCTTAAGAAGAAGATCGGACGGGTCACCTTCAACCGCTGGTCGAAGAGCGCCGAGAGCCACGAGGGCGCCGACTGGGCGCAGGCGTCGGCCGACTGGGGCCGCGCGCTCGCGGCGGCCGACGAGGGGCTCAAGAAGGAGGTCGAGGCGAAGCGTGATTTCTGCGACCGGTACGCGAGGGCGACCCAGGCGCGGACGAACGGCGAGTGGGAGAAGGCCCTCGGGCTCTTCCGGGAGCTGGCGAAGGAGCCCCGCGCCTACGCGGCGCGGATCGAGATCGAGATCCGGGATTCGGACGCGCAGGTCGCGCGCGCGGCCGAGATCGCCTCGAAGAAGAACCGGACGGATTTCGACCTGCTGGTCGCGCAGGGGAAGGCCGCCCACCAGCGCGCGGAGTGGAAGGTGGCGAAGGACTTCTTCGACCGGGCCTCCGACGCGAAATACGCGGGCTTCCCGAAGGACGAAATCCAGAAGTGCGCGGGTGAGCTCTCGCTGGCCATCGCGCCGCCGCCCGGGATGATCTACGTCCCCGGGGGCCGTTTCCGGATGGGCTGGGGCGGCCGCGACGTCGAGGGTCCCGAGGGGGACGCGGAGGCCGCGGCCGTCTACATGGACGAGCACGAGGTCACGGTCGCGGAGTACGGCGAGTTCGTGAAGGAGATCGCGGCCTCCGCCGGCCACCACGCGGGCTGTCCAAAGGAGGAGCCCAAGGGGAAGAGCCACGTGCCCGACGGTTGGTCCTCCCAGGCGGCCGAGGCGTCGGTCGCGGGAGTGGACTGGTGGGACGCGGCGAGCTACGCGGCGTGGGCGAAGAAGCGGCTGCCGCGCGAGTCGGAATGGGAGCGCGCCGCCTCGTTCGACCCGGCGGGGAAGCGCGCCTACCCTTGGGGCGCGAAGTACCAGAAGGAGGCGGGGAAGAGCTACCTGGGCATCGACGGCCTGGGGAGCGGCGTGACCGAGTGGACGGCGGACTGGTTCCAGAAGTACCCCTGGAGCGGCGCGGGCCACTCCGATTTCGGCGAGCGGTACCGGGTGCTGCGCGGCGGCGTGCTGCTGGAGCAGGACGCGGAGCGCGACGCGCGCGTGACGCGCCGCCAGTGGTACCAGCCGTCGAAGCGGTCGATGAAGATCGGGTTCCGGTGCGTGAAGGACGTTGAGTCGAGATAAATCATCCATCTTTGGAGGAGCGATGAAGATCCTGGCGGTGGCGGCGTTGGCGGCCGTGGCGGCGGGGTGCGGCGGCGGCGTGACCAAGGAGGAGCTGCAGACGATGCGGCAGGAACTCCTGGCGCATGACGCCCAGATCGAGGCGAAACTGCGGACGGACCTGACGGGCACGGAGCAGAAGTACGTGCGCGTCCAGCAGCTCGAGGGCGAGGTCAACAAGAAGCTGGACGAGCTGACCAAGATGGAGAAGGAGATCACGGAGCTCTCCAAGGCCCTCCAGTCGAAGATCGACACCGCGAACACGAACGTGCTGAAGCTTCTGGAGTTCGAAGACCGGCTGCTGTCGGAGCGGCTGGCCTCGGTGCGCGGCATGATCGAGGAGTTGAAGAAGAAGTAGGCGTCCGGATTGGCCACGGAGGCACAGAGACGCAGAGCAGACGTCAAACTCTTCTCCTTGCCTCGGTGACTCCGTGGCCGATACAGCTCGTCCCGACCACGTCGACGCCGCGCGGGCGATGTTCTTCGCCCTCCTGGTCCCGCTCGCGGTGTGGCTGCTCATCGCCCTCGGGGTGGGATGGCCGGGCGAGGTGTTCCACCTGGTCCAGCAGGCGTCCTTCCTCCTGGTCCCGCTCGTGTACGCCCGGGCGGTCGGTCTCCGGCCGCTCGAAACGAGCGGCTACGTCCGGCTCCCGCTTCGGAAGGCGGCGCTGGTCCTCGTGGCCTCCTTTGGCTCGATGTGGCTGCTCCAGGGCCTGAACGAGTTGCAGGACCCGATTCTCACGTGGCTCGGCATGGGGAAGAAGGCGGCGCAGGAAAGGGTGCAGCTGGCGCGGGGCCTCGAGGTGGCCCAGCAGCAAGGAATGCTCCTGGCGGGCTTCATCTTCGGGGTGGTCGCACCCCTTTGCGAGGAGACGCTGTTCCGGGGGCTGGTCTTCCGGGGATTCGCCCGGCGGTTGGGGTCGATGCCGACGCTGGCGATCACGTCGGTCTTCTTTGCCGCGATGCACGGCACGCGGGTCCAGTTTGCACTCATGCTAGCCCTGGGCCTCTACTTCGGGGCGCTGGTGTGGCTGACCGGGAGCCTGTGGGCCGGCATCCTGGCCCACGCGGCGAACAACATCGTGGTGCTCATCCTGACGGCGAAGTACGGCGTGCGGATGGAGACGCTCCGCGGCCCCTGGTGGATCTACCCGCTCTCGGCGGTCGTCTTTGCCGGGGCGATGACGTTGCTCGCCCTCGACCGTCGCGGGAAAGTCGCTACTTCGTCATGATGAACTGCACGGCGTCGGCGACGACGTAGCCGTCGGCGCCCTCGTTACGGACCTCCACCCAACCGCCCTCCGCGGCGAACCGGTGCGTCCCGAGGCTGGCCGCCGGGCGCCGTTGGTCCACGCGCACCGTCTTCTCCCCGTCCTCCGAATGGATCACCACCGCGGCATTCGTCGCGCGGTTCGCGTGGGGCGGGTAGAGGAGGGTGACTTCATAGGAGCCCGCGGACGGGAGCTTCGGCGTGAAGCGTATGCTCTTTTTCCCGCGGTCGGAATTCCCGTCGTGGACGTAGCCGTCGCCCACGAAGGGCGGCGTCGACGAGGACTTCGTCCACTCGCCTGTCTTCGCCGCGTCCGCGTCGTCAACGACGATTCCCGCCGGCTTCGGGCCTTTGACGAATCCAATCTCCTCGGGAGAGAGGACCGCCTTCTGGGCCTTGAGTTTCGCGCGGAGCTTCTCGACGTCGACCTTCTGGACGGGGACCTTCGCGTCGATCGCGAGCGCCGCCGCCACGCCGCTCGCCTGGCCGAGGATCATGTAGACCGGCTCCATGCGGATCGTCCCGTAGGCGACGTGGGAGGCCGACATGCAGATCGTCGCGAAGAGGTTGTCGCACTCCGCTTCCCTGGGGATGAGGCTGCGGTACGGAATCGCGTAGGGAGAGCACCGCACCTGGAAGTCGCCCTCGTTGAGGACGCTTCCGTCCTCGAGCACGACGCGCTGGCAGTGGTGGGAGTCGGTGTTGTACGAGCCCAGGCCGACCGAGTCGTCCTTCGTCCGCTCGTCCATGATGTCCTTCTGGGTCATGAAGAAGACGCCCTTCATGCGCCGCGCCTCGCGGACGTAGAGCTGGTGCGGCCAGTTCGCGGTGTCGGTGAATTCGTCCTTCGCGAGGCCCCACTCGTTCATCTCGTCGTGGAGCGCCTTGGGGACGCGCGGGTCGGTCGCGAGAAACCAGAGGAACCCCTGCGTGTACTCGACATGGTCCTGCCGCATCTTCTCACGAGAGGCGTCGTCGCCGTCGGGATAGGTCCAGTTGGCGCCGATGTGGTCCGTCGAGAAGGCGCCGTTGTTGTTCGTGTCGGTCTTCGCGTTGGGCATCATCACGGGATTCATCAGCTGCTTCATCCGGAGGTTCGGGAACTTTCCGAGGTAGCGGGCGAGCAGTTCGTAGCGTTTCGGGTCGTAGTTCGGCGGCTTGGGCCACGGGACGAGGTTCTCCCTTCGGTTCGTCATGCAGAGGCGAAAGTTGTAAGCCTGGACCATCCGGTCGCCGCTTCCGGCGGCGGCGGGCCGGCCGGGCTGGATGCAGGGGAGGAGGCCGCCAGTGTCGTCCTTCCCGGGGACGGGGCCGGGCCACTGGTGGGCGGGACTGTGCTTCTGGACCCCGGCGAAGCTCTCGTTGAACTCGGCGGCGGCCTCGCGGCCGACGACGTAGCTCACGCCGGCGCGGGCGAGGAGGTCGCCTTCGTAGCTGGCGTCGATGAAGGCGGCGGCTTCGAACACGTCGCCCTTGTGGGTCGTGATTGACTCGATCCGCGTGCCGGCCTTCTTCACCGCGGCCAGCCGCTGTCCGAAGAGGGGCTCGACCTTTGCCTCTTTGAGCATCTCGTTGAACACCTGCGTTGCGACATGGGGTTCGAAGTGGAAGCCGTCGGAGCAGGCCCTGACCTGTTCGGACTCGGCGCCGTACTTCCCGATGTAGTGCCCCTTCGCGCGGGTGAAGAACTCTCGGGAGTAACCGCCGATGGCGCCGCGGTTGCCGGTGTCGGTGGCGCCGAGGCCGCCCGAAACCATTCCGCCGACGTGCGTGCCGGGCTCGAGGAGGAGGACGCTTTTCCCCTCGCGCGCGGCGGCGACCGCGGCGATGACGCCGCTCGCGGAGGCGCCGTAGACGACGACGTCGGCGCGGCGGGTCTCCGCGACGGGGATCAGCAACGCGAGGCAGAGCAGGGACCGCATCATCATTCCTCCGTGTGGGGAATATAAGCGGTCGGAGCCCTATCCCTTACAACAGGCTTTAAGATTGTCGGATGAAAACCCTGAGCTGTTGAGGGATACCGATGATGTGACGCGCGAGGAATTGTTCAGCCTGATTCGACGGCTTCCCGAAATGAAGCTCCCGGAGGCGGAAGCGTTGCTTTTCGACCTCGTAGAAGACTCTTCGGAGGACATCGTTCCCGTTTCCGTTAAGGAGATCTGGGCGGGTGTCGCCATTACGGAGGCCGAGTTCGCCAAAGCCCGCAAGGAAATGTGGGGCAACTTCGGCGAGCGAGTCTGGCAATTCGCCGATCCCTCGTCGCTCTTGATCATGGCCGCTCGGGACGTCACAGTTTCTTCATCCTGGGTGGGAAGATCCTGGATCACTGGCCCAACGACAACGAGCTGAAAGTATGGTTCCCGGGGTATAGGGCGGTGGGTACTCCGGTGGACCGGACTAATCCCTAAGGCCGTGACGCCGTTCCGTCGCCGCCGGGGGGCGGGTTGTAGAGGTTGGGCTGGGGAGGCAGCGCAGGCGCGTCCGTGTACGGCGCGTCGCCCGTCAGCACTCTTTTGAGTTCCTCGAGCCGCCGCAGCCCCAGGTTGATCTCGATGTCGATCACGCCGATCTGCCGCTCCTTGACGCGCATCTCCTCCTCGATCTGCTTCCGGCGCGACCGCCTGTCCCGCTCCTTCCGCGTGATCTCCTCGATCTCGATCTCGGCCTTCAGGCGGTCCACCTGCTGGCGCTTCTTCCGGATCGACTCGCGCAGCCCCGCCACGATCTCGTACTTCGCGTGGAGGCCGTCGTCGGGGATCTCCGACCGCAGGTCGCGCTCGAGGAAGAGCTGCCCGGCCCAGCAGTGGATCACGTCCAGCTCCTTCGACATCCCGTCGATCCGCTTTTCGATGTCGCGCACCTTCTCCTCGGGCCGCTCGTCCGCCTCGAGGCGCTTCAGGTCCGCGCGGCATCGCTCGACCTCCTCGACCTTCCGGTCGTTCTCCGCGCCCAGCGACTCGATGGCGCGCTGCCGCTCCTTCACGCCCTCGAAGACCTGGCGGAGCGGACCCTCGGTGTGCCGGATGAACTCGCTCTCCGCGATCTTCGCGCCCGCCTGCTCGTAGGCCGCGGTCTTCTCGCGGTCGAGGCGGCTGATGTCGCCCCGGAGCATGAGCTTCCGCGGCTTGAGCGCCAGGCTCTTGAAGAAGCCCCGGCCCTGCTCGTCGGCCTCGAGCGCCCGCAGCTCGTCGTGCCGTCGGTCGATCTCCAGGTCGAGCTTGACGACCTCCTCGAACGTCGGGCGCCACGCGTCCCGGTCCTGGAGCGCCTTGAACACCGTGTACGTGCCCGCGCCCAGCTCGACGAACCGCGTGTGCCGCTCGCGCTGGAGCTGCTCCTTGCGGCGGTTGTTCTCGTCGATCTCCTGCGCGAGGGTGTCGACCTGGCGGGTGAGGGCGCGCACGCGGTCGATGTCCGACCGGGCGGAATCGACGGCGCGGCGGAGGGTCTCGGCGGAGTTCAGGTACTTGCGGAGCTCGGGGTTGCGCACGCCGGAGGGATCGGACGCGGCGATCCGCCGGCCGATGTCGACGCACTCGGCCGTGATCTGGTGCTCCAGGCGGCGGACCTCGCCGTCGAGGTGCTCGATCTCCTTCTTGCGGGCGTCCATATGGGGCGGCCGGCGCAGGGTTTCCGCCCGGCGGCGCGTCCTCAATAGGTAGGCTAGCATGGGGGTTGCGCCCAAATCAACAGGCGCGGGGGTTTGGAAGCGGTTTTCGACAGATTTATTGACAGTCTATGGGTGCCACCCTAGAATCCGCTGATCGACGGCAGGCCCAAAATGCGGGTCGGGCCGGGCTGGGGGGAAGACGATCCGTCATGGCCACCGGGAAGACCTCGATCCACGAGAAGTATTGCGCCTCCATGTCCGTCGAGGAACGGACCCTGGTGACGCTCCGCGACGACCTCTACAACGGATCGTGGGACGTGATGCTGGGCGACCTGAAGGACCGGCTGCAGGGGAAGCCGTACATCTTCAAGCTGGTCAACCGGATCCAGGAGGACATCGGGCGGATCGAGAAGCTCCAGGAATACGAAAAGAAGCACAAGGTCAACCTCGCGGACTTCCTCAAGAAGAAGGAGGCAAGATGAGAGCGCTCGGCGTGCTCCTGATCCTCGGCATGGCCGCCTGCGGCGAGCGCCTCACCGCCGTCGAGTACGCCGGCCAGGACTTCGAGACCGACCTCAGCGACCCCGGCGAGAACGTGGTCGAGGACGCGGTCAACAAACTTCCCTGGAAGCACGTGGTCTGGCGGTACAAGTTCAACAACCGCCGGGTCTCCAGGCTGACGCTCTCGGGCGACCTCCTCTTCATCGAGACGCCGGAGAACACGGTCGTCGCCATGGACCGATTCTCCGGGCAGACCGCCTGGATGTACCACATCGACACCGACACGCCGCTCGACTGGCCCCCGGTCGTGGCCCACGGCGTGCCCGAGGAGATCCGGCTGCTCGAGGCCGACCTCGTCGCCAAGAACCGGCAGATCGACGACAAGATGAAGGAGCTCGGGCCGGGCAAGGAGACGCAGGGCCTCCAGAAGCAGCGCAACGAGATCCGCGAGCGGATCCGCGTGGCCGCGTTCGGCGACAACGTCTATTTCATCTCGCACCAGGTGATCTACTGCGTGGACCGCCTGAGGGGCGGCCTTCGCTGGACCCATCGCCTGAACTTCATCCCCTCCGCGCAGCCGTTCGCGATCCGGAACTACGTGTTCGTGCCGGGCGCGGACCTCGCGCGCGTGTGGGCGCTCGACGTCGAGCGCAAGGGCGCGGAGATCACCCACTACAAGGCGGACATCACCGCCCGCGAGAACCAGGTGCTCAACCGCGCGGTCTACTCCGACCCGTCGCTCTACTTTTCCTGCCACGACGGGTACATCTACTGCTACAAGGTGACGGACGGGAACCGGACCTGGCAGTATCCCAACCCGCAGGAGCGCAAGCCGACCCAGCCGTTCAAGGCCGACCCGACGGTCTACATCTACAAGTTCGACGCGATGGATGCGGCGGGCGCGCCCCCGGCGGAGGCCCCCAAGCCCGGCGAGATGCCGAAGCCCGGGGAGATGCCCAAGCCCGCCGCGATGGACGCCAAGCCCGCCATGGACGCGAAGCCCGCGATGGGCGCGATGGACGCCAAGCCCGGCGACGACAAAGGCGCGAAGAAGAAGGCGCAGACGGTCATCCGCCTGCTCTTCGTGGGCGGCATGGACAACACGTTCTACGCATTGGACGGCGACGCGGGCGCGCTCATCTGGAAGTACGAGTGCGGCACGGCGATCAAGGCCGGCGCCGTCGCGAAGGACCAGACGGTGTACGTGAAGACCGAGGAGGGCGCGCTCCACGCGTTCGAGGTCTGGCCGGTGCACCGCGATCCGAAGACGAACGCGGTGATCGGCTCCAAGCGCAACGGCAACCTGCGCTGGAAGGTCCCGCTGGCCGAGCGCTTCCTCTTCAAGGGGAAGGAGCGCGTGTACATCATGGGCCCGAAGGGCGAGGTGTGGGCCATGAACGAGATGACGGGCGCGGTGACGGGCCGCTACCCGACCCAGTATCTCCAGCACATCATGACCAACACGGCCGACGAGTACATGTACGTGGCCAACTCCGCGGGCTACGTCTACTGCCTCAAGGAATCCAAGCAGAGCTACTAGGGCGGCCAGGGCTGCGGCGACGGGGCGCGAGGCCGCCCCGCGCCGATGGGGGCCGGAGCATGAGGGTTGCCGTATCCGCCCCCTTATGGGCCCTGGTCGGGCTCATGGTTTCCCCTCTGTTTTCCGTTCAATCCGATCCATCGGCCGCCTGGGAGCGCCTCCTCTCCGAAGATGCGACGAAGGGTTACCGCGCGAAGTGGGACCTGGTCCGGGGCGGAGACGGCGTAGTCCCGTTTCTGAAATCGGTGCTGATCCAGCCAGACGTACCCGACGGACGCATCCGGCGGCTGGTCGCGACACTGGACGCGGACGATCCTTCCGCGCGCGACACCGCCCTTTCGGAATTGGAGAAACTCGGCGCCCGGGCGGAAGAAGGATTGCGCAAGATGATCGGCGACAAGGTCTCGGCCGAGATCCGCTTGCGGGTCGAACGCCTCTTGGAGGACTTGGACCGGCAGACGCGGCGACCCCGGGGTGAACGGCTCCGTCGGCTGAGAGCAATCGCCGCGTTGGAGCTGATCGGAACCGACACGGCGCGGGCGCTTCTGAAGTCGTTGGCTTTCGGATCAAAGTCGGAGAGAGAACGGCTCCTGGCCACCGCGTGTCTCAAGAGACTCGCCGGCAGCCCGTCGAGAGATTCGAAAAAGACCGCGGCGATGGTTGAGATGGCGCTGCTCATCGATCGGGATGGTCGTCCGAAGAAGCCGGAAGATTGGGCCAAACTCTCCGACCTGGCGGCCGAGATCCGCGCCAAGGGGCAGGGGTTCACTCCCACCGGTCTTCTTGAATGGGTGGGGAAGGACGACATCCGCATGATCCTGATCGAGGATCCGGTGTCCATCACGATCCCGGGGGATGCCGTCTACGCGTTCCATCTCCTCGATCTCACGGGAAATCAGCTGGGAAGGAAGGAGATTTCGGCCGGAAACCGGAGCATCTTCATCGGCATCTCGCTGGAGGAGCTCAAGGATCGCCCCGAGCCGATTCTCAGGCTGCAGGTCGGCAGCATCATGTTTCGCGAACCCGAGGTCGAAAGGACCCTCACCTACGGGGTCTCGGGAGACGGGTTGACTCTGATCGACCTGCCGAAATAGATGATCCTCGCCACGATCGGTCTGATCCTGGCGGTGCAGGAGCCCGGTCCTGATTTTCAGAAGGTTTTTCAGGCCCATTCGGAAGCCATCACGGACCTGGTCTTCTCGCCGGATGGAAAGAAGATCGCCACGTCTTCCATGGATCTCACGGTCGGGATCTGGGATGCCCAGACCGGAAAGAAACTGGGCGTCCTTCCGGCGGGAGAAGAGAATCCCGACAACGGTGCTGTCTGCAATCAGTTCTATGTGCGCGGCCTCCGCTTCTTTCCCGACTCCCGGAGGGTGGCGACGTTCGGCCCTACGGCGAAAATCTGGGACATCGTCGAGCGAAAGGAGCGGTTCGCTTTGATCGCGCACGATTCGGCCTCCTGTCTTGCGATCACGCCCGATGGGAAAACCGTGGCCAAGGGTGGCTGGGGCATCACGTTATGGGATGGCCAGACCGGGGCCAGGATTCGATCGCTTGAGGCGGAGGCCTGTCCGGCGATCGATACGCTGTCGTTTTCCGCCGACGGGAAGATCCTCCTTTCCAGCGGCTGGAAGAACAACGAGAAAGTAAACCGTGCCCACCTCATGGTCTGGTCCGTCGAGACCGGCGAGGCGCTCCTGGACCTGGGCAAAGGCCGGACCCGGGTGAATCACGCCGCCTTGAGCGCCGATGGAAAGATGGTTCTGGCCACGCTCCAGAATCCGGACAACGAAACCTCCCGGCTGGTGGCCTGGGAACTCCCGTCGGGAGTTCAGAAGTACTCCTTTGACTTCAAGGTCTACAAGATCGATGAGATGGTCCTGTCCCCGGACAGCCGCTCCGTGGTCACGAAGACATGGGGAGGTTCGGTGCGGCTCTGGGACTTGGCCGGAGGGCGCGAGAGACCGGTCAATCTCCCCGCGCTGCACGCGGCGGAGTGCATTGCCTTCTCGCCGGACGGAACGCTCCTGGGGATCGCCGAGGGGAGATGGGTGGACAAGGAGATCGTGCCTTTCCTGTCGATCCATGACCCTTTGACCGGCAGGAAGATCGCCTCTCGGCGCGTTGGACTTCAACCGATCAAGGAGTCCTGGAGCCATTTGAAGAGCGTGACCGTCACCTTCTCTCCCGACGGGAAGCGCATGGCCCTGGCCCTTGCGAACGGCGAGGTGTCGCTGGTGACCCTGTCCGAATTCCTGCGATCGAAGTAGACTCCCCGCGACGTTGAATCCCATGAAGAGAAGGGATGCGGTCCAGGCCGAACTGCTAGGGCTCGCGCGCGTCTCGGTCGCCGCGGCGAAGGGACGCGAAGCCGCCCTGCGCCGCGAGGTTCGGGCGGCGCTTCGCGCGGGGGCCACGCCGGCGCGCCTGGACGAGGCGCTCCTCCAGCTCGTCCCCTTCGCCGGCTACGCGCGGGCCATCAACGCCTTTCGCATTCTCCAGCAGGTCGCGCCGCATGTCCCCGTGTCGCGTCCTCGAGGCGCGGACGTCCGGCGCCGCGGCGAGCGCCTGTGCCGCCGCATCTATGGGCCGGTCTACCCGAGGATGATCGCGCGAATGCGGTCGTACCATCCCGACCTCGCGGAGTGGATCGTCTCGGACGGATACGGCCGTGTGCTGTCACGCCCCGGACTCTCGATCCGCGAGCGCGAGCTGATCGTGGTCGCGGTCCTCACGGCGCTCAAGGTCCCGCTCCAGCTTCGGTCGCACGTGGAAGGCGCGAGGCGGGTGGGCGCGAGCGACGCGGAGATCCGCGCGGTCCTGGATCTCTGATCAGCGGCTCAGAACGAGCGGGTGGAGCGGTCGCGGCCGTAGCGCGGGTCGTAGTTGTAGTACTCCTCGCTCTCGCGCAGCGCGCCGTTGAGGACCACGCCCGTCACCTTCGCGTTCACGTTCGCGAGCAGGCGCTTGGCCCACGTCGCCTGGCGCACGTCGGTCGCGCCGGCCTTGATGACGAAGAGCGTCGCGTCCGCGAGCGTGGAGAACTTGAGGGCGTCGCCCATCCGGAGCACCGGCGGCGTGTCGATCACGATCGCGTCGAACTGCGCGCGGAACGCCTCACCCACGGGCGCGATCCGGGCGGGATCGAGGAGCTCATAGGGGTTCTCGGGCGTCGGGCCGCTCGTCATCACCTTGAGGCTGGGCACCTGGATGTCCTGGAGCACCCCGTCCGTTCCGAGGTCGACCAGCCCCGCGAGGAGGTCGCTCAGGCCCGTCCCGTTCGCGAGGCCGAGGGTCGCGTGGACGGCGGGGATCCGCATGTCGCCGTCCACGAGGAGCGTCCGCTTGCCCTGGCGGGCGAGCGCGACGGCGAGGTTGGTCGAGACGGCGGTCTTGCCCTCCTGCGGGTTGGTGCTCGTGACGAGGAAGATCCTCGAGGGGTGGGCCGACGGCGATGAGAGGAGGACGGTCGCCAGCGTATCGAAGATCTCGGAGACGATGCTCGTCCGTCCCGGGTGGAGCGCGAGGACCTCGCGCGCGGCGACCTTGGGAACGACGGCGATGACGGGGAAGTCGAGGTGGCGGCGCACGTCGAAGTCGCTCCGGAGCGTGGTGTCGAGGAAGTCCACGAGGAAGGCGAGGGAGAGGCCGAAGATGATCGCGGCGAGGAGCGCGACGGACCAGGACTTTCGGAGCTTCATCTCGATCGGCGTGGCGTCGGCCTTCTCGGCCATCTCCTGGATCTGGACATAGCCGGTGATCCCCGGCGCCGCGGCGAGCTGGGCCCTCTGGACCTCGAGGGGCGACAGGCGCGCCCGGGCGTCGGCCACCTCGCGGTCCCGCTTCTGGGCCTCCTCGAGGATCGGCGAGAGGAGCTTCTCCCGCTCGTGGAGGTCCTTGAGGTCGGGCTCGAGGACGCTCTTCTCGATTTCGATCAGCTTGTTGTCGGTCCGGAGGCCGAGCTCCTCGGCGTCGATGTCGCGTCCCATCGCGGCGGACTCGGCGCGGGTGAGCTGGACCTCGGCCTCGCGGAGGTCGACCCGGAGCGACTTCACCGCCGGGTGCTCGTTCGTGTACTTGCGGAGGAGGGAGTTGAGTTCCCGGTGGAGCACCTCGAGGCGCTCGACGAGCG
>JBGPCZ010000047.1:0-35971 GCA_041482015.1 Planctomycetota bacterium
CCGCCGCCGCGTGGACGTCGAACGCATCGCCTGCAAGGACTCGCGGGTCAGCTACGGCCCGGTCGGCGAGCGCGCGATCCTCCCGCAGCAGGACGAGATCCTGAAGACGGCGAGGGAGCTGGTGAGGACGAGAAGGAAGTAAATCCGAAATCGCACTCCCGAATGTGGATTTTGGACTTCGTTACTTCTTCTTGACCGGCGAGAGCCGGTTGCCCGGGATCGGACGCTCCTGCTTCCCGTCGGGAAGCTGCCAGCCGACGGCGACGTGGTCGCCCCCGACGCCCTCCTTGTGCAGGGCCTCGACGTAGTAGCGTTTCCCCGCCACCAGCGCGATCGGCGCCGATTGCTGCTGGGCGTGTTTCTGCCACTCGGTCGGCCCCGCATAGCTCGGGCAGCTCGCGATCCGCTGCTTCCTCTCGGGCGTGTCGTCCGCCGAGAGCCAGAGCTCACCCTGGTCGTCGGTCGTGATCCAGAAGATGTAGTTTCCCGTCACGGGCGGATGGACCCAGCCGCGCATGCGCGTCCCGTAGTTGTCCGCCCAGTCGACGGGCGCGGCAAACTTGTCTTCCACCTTGCTCCCGGACGGCTTGTCGGGGTAGCTCGGATTCGATGTCAAGTTCGAGACATCACCGCCCTGGATGTCCAGCCACCATTCTCGCAGGATCCCGCCGGCGGGGCCGCTGCTCCGGGAGGCGAGGTAGCCGGGAGTCTCCGCCTTCGCGCGCTCCATCTCGGCAAGTTCCTTCTCCTTGGGCGGTCCCGTCCGAAGCGCCGAGATGACCGCGCCCGCGACCGAGAACCCCTTCTGGATCGTGAGGAGCCGCACGCTCTTCACGCCCGCCGCCGCGTACTTCGGAAGGGGCACCGGCACCCATTCCCACTTGTCTGGCTCCTTGGGCCCGGTGTGGTCGCTGTGCTTCTTCTTGAGCGACAGGTACGGCATCTTCACGCCACCCGCCAACTCCCCGCCAATCGGCACGGCGATCGTCTCCGACAGCTTCTTCGGGTTGGGCGCCGACAGGTCCGTCCCCTGGACGTAGAACGTCAGGACCTCCTGGCAGCAGCCGCCCACGTTGACCCACAGCCGGTAGTCCGTATCCGCCAGCGCGGAGAAATCGAACTGCACGTAGTTGTCCTTGAGCTGCGCCATCTCCTGGTCCTTCGTCGACATCCAGCCCTCGACGCCGTTGTGCTTCCCCAGCTTGAAGAAGCCCGTGGCGCTCATGTCCGCGGAAGAAAGGACGTACTCCTTCCCGCCCTCGGTGCGCCCGGTGATCGCCCCCTTGTTCCGACGCACAAAGGCCGTCGCGCCGAACTCCGCCAGGAGCGACTTGTAGAGTTTCACCGCGTCGGCCGTGCGGAGGGGGTCGAAGTATGAGCCCTCCGCCTCGACGAAGACCTTCCGGGCCTCATCCTCCTTCGGCGGCACGGCCTTGAGCCCCTCGGCGGCCTCGGCGGCAACGCCCGCGTACTTTTCCGGAAGGGCCGGATTGACCGCGATCTTCTTCGCCGCCTCCGTGTCGCCCTCGATCATGCAGAGGAGCGCCGCGGCGCGCGCATCCGTGGGAAGCTTGGTGGCCCGGCCCCGGAAGAGTTCCGCCGCCGTCGCTGCGCCGATCTCCCCGACGAGCACCACCACAGCCTCCTCGCCCCTCTTGATCTCCACCCGCTGACCGTCGGCGCAGGAGACCGTCCCCTCGACACCCGCGCGGGCCCACGCGTCATCGACGTAGGAAATCGAGAGCTTCTGACCCTTCGCGATCTTCGAAAGCAACGCGCGACCCTCGGTCCCCGCGCGGCACGCGAGCGCGAGGTCTTCAAGGTCACGCGCGGCCTCCGCCTTGACGTCCTTCTCCTTCAGGGCGTCGGACGTTTTCTGCAGCAGCGCCAGGGCGGCGTCGTACTCCCGCCGCGTCGCGAGCGCGATGACCTCCTTCCACGCCCCACCGTAGACGTCCGCCTCCTTCGACGACGGCGGTGTCGGCTTGCCAGGCTTGTCCGGCGTCACCTCCGCCAGGGCCTTGTCGAATTCGTCCACGTAGCCCGGCAGTCCCCACCGGGTCACGCGGTCGCGCTGTTTCTTCACCTCGTTCGCGTCGCCGAGCTTCCGGGCCTCCGCCGCCTTCGCCCGGAGGGTGCCGAAGCGGGACGCGGCCATGTCATTCGCCTCGCGGATCTTGTCGTCCGCCGGGCCCGTCCACTCCGCGTGCCCGTAACGGGACTTCGCACGCGTCCAGAGGTCGATGACCGCCTGGAACTCCTCGCTCCCCATCGGGATCCGCGCCTGCTCGCTCACCTGCCCGAGTTCGTCGGTGAAGCGCTTCCGGATCGCCATGATCTCCCGGCGCGCGATGTCGGCCACGCCCGAGGTCCCGTACAGCTGGATCACCTCGTCGAACGCCTTGAATTGCCCGACCAGGTCGTTTGGATTGAACTGGCGGAATTCGACCGCCTTCGAGTAGGCCTTCTTCGCCGGGTCCTCATTGGTAGGGGTGACGGGCGGCGGCGACACGTCGGGCCCCGGACCGCGACCCTGCGGCTGGTAAGGCTTGGGATCGCGGTCGACGACCCGGACATCCATCCCATCCCCCCCGCGGCTGCCCTTGTTGCCGCCGGACATCATGGCGAACCCCGCGCCCAGCACGACGATGACCGCGATGACGACCCCCGCGACGAGCGATCCCCGGGACGCCGGTGCGGAAGGGGCGGGAGGCAGCGGCATTTCGCCGGGAGGGGTCATGTGGCCCGAAGGCGGCCGGGGAATCCGCGTGGAGGAGACGTGCTTGAACGGCTTGGGTGTGGTCGGGGGCGGCGCCGGAGGGGGAAGCGTTGCCAGCGGCCGGCACTGGATGCAGAACGAACGGTTTTCGAAGGTGTGCGCCTGCCCGCGCTCGAAGTCGTCCTCGCGGAGCATCCGCCCGCACTTGTCGCAGTAAACTACTTGTCGTCCCATCCCGCTCCCGATCAACGGCTGTTCAGTACCCTATTATACGATCCGGGCGGCCGAGTCCTATACCGCGAAGAGACGTCGCGCGTTTTCGAAGGCGATCTTCCGCTTCGCGCCGTCCGAGAGCGGGAGCCCCAGGAACCGGTCGGCGTTCTCCCGCATCCCCGGCACCCCGGGTGCGGGCCAGTCGCTCCCCCAGAGGACCTTGTCCGCGATCTCCTCGAGCCTGGGGAAGTATTCGAGGAGCTTCTGCGGGGGGATGCTCGAGACGTCCAGGTGCACATTCGGGAATCGCCGCGCCAGGAAGACGGCCGTCTCCATCCAGAGCGGACGGCCCGCGTGCGCCAGCACGATCTGGAGCTTCGGGAAGTCGACCGCGAGGTCGTCGCAATGCATCGGGTCGGCATAGACGTTCCGCGCGCCCGGAAAGACGGAGGTCCCGGTGTGCACGATGACGATGAGGCCCGCCTCCTCGGCGCGGCGGTAGACCGTCTCGAGGATCTTGTTTCCCTGGCGGTAGGCGTTCGGAAGACAGCCCTGGTGGGGCGGATGGATCTTGATCCCGCGAAACCCCATGGCGATCAGGTCCCGCACCGCGCGTTCCGGCTCGCGCGTCAGCGTCGGATGGACCGAGCCGATCGGCACGACCCTGCCCCCGCACGCCCGGGCGAAATCGGCTGCGTATGCGTGAACCTCGTCCGTGAACCCCATCACGTCGGGGCTCACGTAGTTGATCGACACAACCTGCTCGATCCGCTCCTCGTCCAGGTACTTGACGAACGAGGTGGGCGCGTACATGAGGTCGTAGAGGCGCTGGGCGTCGGGCCGCTTGGCCCGGATCATCTCCAGGGCCGCGGGCTTAACCATCCGCCACGGCTGGACGTGGATGTGCGCGTCGATGACCGGGATCGTCATCGCCCGCATTCTAACGGTCCCCCCGATGGTGGTCCAGCCCGTCCTTCCGCACCCGCCTTTTCCTTCTTCGCGGATGGAATCCGATCTTCTCGCGCCGTCCTCCAGGTGGATCGAGGAACCGGCCCATCGCATCAATGAAGACGAGGAAGCGCTCGTCGCACTTCGCCTCCAGGGTCTGAGAGGCCGGAAGGTCATGCTGAGCAACGATCTGGCTCAACTCTACGATTCTCCTCCATCGAGGGGCTTCATCGCCTCTCCACCCAGAAGTGCCGCGGGGGGCCGAAAACTCGACAGCGAAAATGGAGGAATGCGGAATATTCCTACAAACCCGACCCCTTGGACATGTAACCCACCCGCCCGTCCATCAACGTTGCCAGAATCTCGCTTGAGAGAACCTCCTTGGGAGGCACGCGGAGCCAGTCGTGCGACAGGACTACCATGTCCGCCGGGCGACCCGGCGCCAGGATCCCTCCGTCCATGAATCCCGCGTACGCCGCGTCCGCCGTCATTCCCCGCAGCGCCTCCTCGGGCGTGAGACACTCCGAGGTCCGCCAGCCCTCCCGCGTCACGGCGCTGTAGAACGTCCACCGCGGGTCGAGCGTCTCGACGGGCGCGTCGGTCCCGAGGGCGAGCCGTCCCAGCCGCTTCCACGCGTAGCTCCCCTCGAACCGGGACGGGCCGAGCTTCTCCTCGATCCGCTTCCGGTCGGCCACGCAGTGCGAGGGCTGGATCGAGGCGATCCACCGGCGGAACCGCGGGAAGTCCGCGGGATCGACGTGCTGCGCGTGCTCGATCCGCCAGCGCACGTCCCCCTTTGGATCGATCCGATCGTATGCGTCGAGCAGCTCGCGGTTCGCCCGGTCGCCGATCGCGTGGACGCACATCTGGTATCCCGTCTCCAGAGCCACGCGGCCGATCCGTTCGACGTCCGCGGCCGAGAGGAGCGACACGCCGTGCGGCGGCTGGAGCATCCACGCGGTCAGCGAGCCCAGCGATCCGTCCATGAAGAGCTTGATCGCCCGGACCCTCAGGCGCCCCTCCGTCACGGGCTTCCGCGACCGCATGAACTCCGTCACGCGGACGGGATCCGCGTTCCAGTACATTGCGTGCACGCGGAGCCGGAGGGACCGGCCCGCCTCGAGCGACATCAGGACGCGCAGGGTGTCATCGTCCACTCTCGCGTCGTGCACCGCCGTGATGCCCAACTGCATCGCGTCCTTCTGGGCCGCGAGGACCGTCGCCTCCGGCGCCTCGTGCGGAACCAGCCGCTCGATCATCGACTGCGCGTTTTCCAGGAAGACCCCCTGCGCGCGAAGCATCCGTCCGCCGGCGGGCACCGACGAGAGGTCGGCCATCGCCATCGCCCGCACGTTGGCGACCCCCGAATGGGCATCCTTCCGGATGAGCCACACGGGATGTCCGGGCGTCGCCGCCGTGAGCGCCGCGTGGTGCGGATGTTCCGCGAGGTCGTACCCGGAGCCGGTGATCCACGTTCCCTCGGGGTGGTCCTTCGCCCGCTCCACGACGCGGCGCACGATCTCGTCAAGCGAGGTGACCCCCGTGAGGTCGAGCTCGCGCCTCGTGCGCCCCACCTGGAGCAGGTGCACGTGAGCATCGATGAAGCCCGGAACGACGGTCCTCCCCTTGAGATCGATCACCCGCTTCGCGGGGGGCGTCTCGTCAAGGGATTCGACTTTCCCGTCCGCGCAGGCAATCGACCGCGCCTCGGGACGCGCGGGGTCCATCGTGCGGATGGTGCCGTTCGTGAGAACGAGGTCGGTCATGCGGGCGGCGGCTTGGGCGGCGCCTCGATCTTGTAGACGTCGAGGGGGACCGACGCGGCGAACTCGTCGTTCAGGTAGAGCTGGAACTGGTAGCGGCCCGGCTTCTGGAGCGGGAGCCCGTGGGTGGAGAACCCCAGGTCCCCTCCGCGCAGCCGGTCCTTCGCCTCGAACTCGATGCCCTCGAACGCGGAGATCCGTTTGTCGTCGGCGTCCCGGAACTCGACCTTCACCCGGTAGCGCCCCTGCGCGTCGGCGAATTTGATGTAGAGGGCCAGCGTCGGGTGGACGCAGGGAAAGTCGGGTCCGTAGATCTTGTCGAAGATCCCGATCACCGACCACTTCCCCGTCTGCCGGTCCTGGATGACCGCGTCGGCGATGAGGAAGGACGTCACGACGGGAGGGGCCGCCACGGTCAGGGCTTCTCCTCGAGCACGGCTTCCGCCACGATGTCGCCCAGGAGATCGAGGAACGTCTCGCCGTCCACCGCGCTCGCGGCGGCGGGATCGCCGAAGTAGGCCTGCGGCCCGCCGCATTCCTCGAACGTCTTCTTACCGGCCTTGAAAGCGCCCGGCAGATCGATGTCGATCTTCTTCAGCCTCTGGCGCACGTCTTCGCGGATCTTGTCCGCCTGCAGCGCCATCATGCAGGAGGTCTCGACCTGCCCTCCGTGCGCGCCGCCGCGCGCGAACTCCGGCGGGAGGCGTGAGACCCAGGGCTCCTTCAAAAGGAGCGGGAAGACGATGCGCAGGTCCGACAGGCCGAACGAACCGGACGCCGCCTTGATGGAATCGTTCACCGCGAGGAGGTGCTCGGGATCCACGTGGGACGAGACGAGCGCCACGGTGCGAATCCCCGTCGCCCCGACCTGCGTAAGGAGGCTCCGGAGGTACGCACCGAACGCCTCCCCCGCCACGTGGACCGTGCCGGCGAAATGGGCCCCGGCGCTTGCGGGCGAATACGTTACGGGCGGATAGACAAGGACGTCCTTCCCCGCCGTCGAGAGCCGGCGCGCGGCGCGGCGCGCCATCTCGCTGGAAATCACGACGTCCGTGTTGAGCGGCAGGTGTGGGCCGTGGGCGAGGATGGAACCCAGGGGGACGAGCGCAACGACGCGTTCGTGCGCGAACTCCTTCACCTCGCGCCAGGTCATCGTCCCCAGGTGCTGGATGCTCATGGAGGCACCATCATATCCTCGCACCCCGGGCGCCCGCGAGTAACATATCTGCATGCGCGCCGCGCTTCTTATCCCCGTCCTGCTTCTCCTCCACGGCGCCGCGCCCGCCGACCTGCCCGAGGGATTCCTCGAGGAAAAAGTCGCCTCGGGGATCACGGGCGCGACCGCGATGGCCGTCGCCCCGGACGGCCGCGTCTTCATCTGCGAACAGACCGGCGCCCTCCGCGTCGTCAAGGACGACCGGCTCCTCCCCGAACCCTTCCTCGCCGTCGCCGTCGACAGCTTTTGGGAACGGGGGCTCCTCGGCGTCGCGCTCGACCCGGCCTTCCCCGGGGCACCGTATGTCTACGTGACCTACGTTTCGCCCAAGCCGTTCGTCCACCACGTCGTCAGCCGCTTCACCGCGAACGGCGACGTCGCCGAACCCGGAAGCGAAAAGATCCTCCTCGAAGGGGACGACCAGGCAAAGCTCGGCGGCTCCATCCCCGCGGGCCACCAGGGCGGCGCCACCCACTTCGGCAAGGACGGGAAGCTCTACATCGCGATCGGCGAGCAGACCGCGGGGATGCCTTCCCAGGGACTCGAGACGTTCCAGGGAAAGATCCTCAGGATCAATCCCGACGGCACGATCCCGGAAGACAACCCCTTCGGCTCGAACGCAAAGGAGAAGTACCGCGCGATCTGGGCCCTCGGGCTCCGCAACCCGTTCTGCTTCGCGATCCAGCCCGGCACCGGGCGCATGTTCATCAACGACGTGGGCGCCAGCTCCTGGGAGGAGATCGACGAGGGCGTCGCGGGCGGAAATTACGGATGGCCCCACGTCGAGGGGCCGTCGACCCGAAAGGAATTCCGCGAGCCCCTTCACGCCTACGGCCGCGCGGTCGGCAAGTCCATCACGGGCGGGGTCTTCTACAATCCCCGTGTCCCGCAATTCCCCGCCGCCTGGGTGGGCAAGTACCTCTTCGCCGACTTCGACCAGAACTGGATCCAGGCGCTCGACCCGGACGACCCGCGCTCGGTCCTCCCGTTCGCCACGAAGCTCCTGCGTCCCGTCGATCTCCAGCTCGCGCCCGACGGCTGCCTCTACGTCCTCAACCGCGACATGTGGGTGAAGGACGACAAGTTCAAGCCTGCGACCGGCTCGCTCGTCCGGATCCGGTACGCCCCCGATCGCGCGCCGAAGAAAGCCCCTCCCCCGCCGCCCCCCTCCCACCCCGTGGCGCTCGGGCTTCCCACCCTTCCCGACCGGATGCCTCCGCTCCTTTCCAGGACGGCCGCGTTCGCATCGCTCGAGAAACTCGCTCCCTCCCCGGGAGTCACTCCTTACTCCGTGCACTCTCCCCTGTGGTCCGATGGCGCGGCCAAGAGCCGCTGGATCGCCCTCCCGCCGGCCGGGAAGATCGGATTCGCCGAGAAGGGCGAATGGACGTTTCCAGACGGCACGGTCTTTATCAAGCACTTCGAACTCGGGAGGCGATTGGAGACGCGGTTCCTCGTCGTCACCTCCGCCGGCGGCTTCGGCGTCACCTACAAGTGGCGCCCCGACGGGAGCGACGCCGACCTGCTCGTCCACGCAGAACGGGAGGACCTCGGCAGGCAGACGTGGGCTTATCCCGGGCGGCTCGACTGCCTGGTCTGCCACACGTCCGCCGCCGGCTTCGTCCTCGGGGTGAAGACCCGCCAGCTGAACGGCCCCGACCTGCTCCGCTTCAGCGCGCTCGGGCTCCTGGACCGGAGGATCGAGGATAAGGACCTCGCCACGCTCGACCGCCTCGCGCCGATCGCCGACGCCTCGGCGTCGCTCGAGCACCGAGCCCGATCCTATTTCGACTCGAACTGCTCGCCGTGCCACCGTCCCGGAGGCGCCCGGTCGAACCTCGACCTGCGCTACGACACGCCCCTTTCCGCGCAGGGCGTGATCGGCGGAACGCTCATCTCGGGGGACCTCGGCGTGAAGAACGCGCGGGCCGTGGCCGCCGGCGACCCCGAACGCTCCGCGCTCCTCCACCGGCTTTCCCGCCGGGGCGACGTCTTCCAGATGCCCCCGCTCGCGACCAACGTCCCCGACGCCGAGGCGATGGCCGCGATCGAGACGTGGATCCGGGGGCTCGCGAAATCGAAATAGGAGAGCCGCATGCGACACGCCGCCATCCTCGGAGCGCTGGCTCTCGCCCTCGCGGGGTTTCACCAGGCCGACGACTGGGAGAAGCGCGAGCAGAAGGACGCGAAGGGGGCGAAGCTCCCCTACCGCCTGTTCAAGCCAAGGAGCGCGGCCGGGAAGGAGAAGTGGCCGCTCGTCCTCTTCCTGCACGGCGCGGGCGAACGGGGCGAGGACAACGACGCCCAGCTGAAGCACGCGGTGAAGTATTTCGTCGCCAACCAGGCGCAATTCCCCTGCTTCATCGCCGCCCCGCAATGCCCCGCGAAGCTCCAGTGGGTGGATACTCCCTGGGGAAACCCGAAGCACACGATGCCCGCGCAACCCACGGAACCGATGCGCCTCGCGATCGAGATGGTCGCCGCGCTCGAGAAGGAGTTCGCCGTCGACCCGAAGCGCCTGTACGTGACGGGGCTTTCAATGGGGGGATTCGGCACGTGGGACGCGATCCAGCGCTTCCCCCAAAGGTTCGCCGCGGCGGTGCCGGTCTGCGGCGGCGCGGACGAGGCGGCCGCGCCGGTCATCGCGAACATCCCGGTGTGGATCTTCCACGGCGGCAACGACGACGTGGTGAAGACCGCGCGGTCCAGGAACATCGTCGACGCGCTGAAGAAGGCGGGCGGGACCCCGAAGTACACCGAGTACCCCGGCGTCGGCCACGGCTGCTGGGACCAGGCCTACCAGGAGAAGGACCTCTTCCCGTGGCTCTTCGGACAGAGGCTGCCATGAAAGCACTTCGAGTTCCCGCCCCGGGCGGACCCGAGGTGTTGCGCTGGGAGGACGTCCCCGATCCCACGCCCGGTCCCGGCCAGGTCACCGTCGAGATCAAGGCCGCCTCGGTGAATCACCTCGACATTTGGGTCCGGAAGGGGCTCCCGGGTATCGCCTACCCGCGCATCCTCGGATGCGACGCCGCCGGGATCGTCCGCGAGACCGGCCAGCGCGTGCTGGTCAATCCCGCCACCAGCTGCGGCACGTGCGAGTTTTGCGCGAGCGGCGAGAAGCCGCTCTGCCGCGATTACACCATCCGCGGCGAGCACGAGGACGGGACCGACGCGCAGCTCCTCTGCGTGCCGCGGGCGAATGTCATCGCGATTCCGGACGCGCTGTCCTTTGAAATCGCCGCCGCCGCGCCGCTCGTCTATCTGACCGCGTGGCGGCTCGTCATCACGCGGGGGCGGCTCCAGCCCTCGGAGGACGTGCTCATCTGGAGCGCGGGGGCCGGGGTCGGAACCGCCTGCCTGCAGCTCGCCCGGCGGGCGGGCGCCCGCGTCATCGCCACGGCCTCGACCGACGAGAAGGCGGCCAAGCTCAAGGACCTCGGGGCCGACCTCGTTCTCAACCACGCGCGGGAGGACGTCGTGAAGCGGGTCCGCGAGATCACGGGCAAGCGCGGCGTCGATCTCGTGGTCGATTACATCGGGAAGGAGACGTGGACCCGGAGCCTGGCCTGCTTGCGGCGCGGGGGGCGGCTGGTCACCTGCGGGGCCACGTCCGGCCACGATCCCGTGGAGGACCTCCGCCACGTCTTCTACCGGCAGCTGGAGATCATCGGATGCACGATGGGAAATGACAAGGAGCTCGAGGACGTGCTGCGCCTGGTTTTCCGGGGAGAGGTCCGGCCCGTCATCGACTCCGTCCTTCCGATGAAAGACGGGGCCGAGGCGCACCGGCGGTTGGAAAGCCGGCAGGCATTTGGTAAGATAGTCCTCGTACCATGAATCCCCCCGAGAGCGACCGGTTCAAGAACGACTACCACAAGTTCGTCGATCGGCAGATCGACGACCGGACCCACGGGGACGCGATGGGCCGGCTCCGGCTGGCGATCTTCGTGGCGGCGCTCGGCCCGGGCGCCTGCATCCTCCTGCACACGATCAAGTACGAACCATCGTCCTTCATCCGGACCGCCATCATTCTCACCATCCCTCTTTCGCTCCTGATCCTGATGGTCAACTTCATCCGGCTGCCCGGCAAGGCCAAGGGATCGGCCGCGGCCCTGTCGGTCCTCCTCTTCACCCTGATGGCGGCCGGGGCCACCTATCCGCTCGTCCGGACCTTTTTCTCCGTGGGCCCCTGATCCGTGTCGTAGAATACACGTAGGCAGCCACGCGGGAGGAAGACTACCGGAGCGGACAAGATGATGCACATGGAGCCCAGCGTGGTCCTGAAGTACTTCGACCCGCTCGACACCTTCGTCAAGGTCCGCCGCTTCACCGCCGACGAAATCGCCCGGCTCCTCTCCACCGCGAAGATCTCGGATCGACGGAGCTACGTGGGCCTCGTCCTCAACGCCTGCGTCCTCAACCTCACCCCCCGGCATCTGGAGCACGAGGAGGCGCTGTACGCGCTCTGCATCGACGTCAATCCTCCGCTTGATATCCACCGGGTGACGCTCGCCGCCCCCGAGGAACCCAGCCCGATCCACCTCCTCGACCAGCCTCCCGAGCCCGCGCATCGGGATTTCCGCCGCCTCCGCGAACTGGAGGCGGAGCTATCGAGGCGGGTCGTCGGCCAGGACGCGGCGATCGCCAGCGTCTCCCGCGTCGTCCGCAAGGCCATGACCGGCCTGCGCGACCCCGCGCGCCCCATCGCGACGTTCTTCTTCGTCGGCCAGACGGGGGTCGGGAAGACCGAGCTCGCCAAGGCTCTCACCCTCTGCCTCTTCGGCGACCCCACGCGGATGGTCCGCGTCGACGGATCGGAGTACGCCCTCCCCCACGAGTATGCCAAGCTGATCGGCGCACCGCCCGGCTACATCGGCCACGATCACCCGGGTGTGCTCTCCGAGGTGGGCCGCCGCCCCGGTCCCATCACGATCCTCTTCGACGAGATCGAGAAGACCGACCCCAAGGTCCACAACCTGCTCCTCCAGGTCATGGACGAGGGCTTCCTGTGCGACAACAAGGGCGCGCGGCTCTCCTTCGGCAACACCGTGATCATCTTCACCTCGAATGTCGGCACCGAGGAGGCCGAACAGCTCCGCCACCGGATCGGGTTCCGCAAGGAGGAGGCCGGGCGATCCGAGCTGCTCGAGGAATTCGCGCGGGCGCTCAAGGCGAATTTCAAACCCGAATTCGTCAACCGCCTGAGCGAGGTCGTGTTCTTCAACCCGATCGGCCTGGACGAGTGCGAGAAGATCGCCGAGATCTTTCTCGAGGAGGCGCGCCGCCACGCGGCCGCCGTCCCCATCACCGTCCGCTACGAAAAGGACGTTCCCCGCTTCCTCGCGGAGAAGAGCTTCAAGCCCGAGTACGGCGCGCGGGAGCTCCGCCGCACCGTGGAGACGGACGTCGAGGGCGCGCTCTCCGACCTCCTCGTCGACGGCCGGCTGCACGAGGGCGACCGCGTCACCGTCAAGGTCTCCCGCGACCGGCTCCGATTCCACCGGAACTGACCGGACGCCCTTGACTTTCCAACGGGATTGAACATAATCGGTCGATAACTTTGGAGCGGGGAACGGCATGGCCAACGCGATCAAAGAGGAGCAATTCCGGCAGGACATCAAGGCCGCGCTGGAACGGCTCCGCAACGCCATCCGCACCCGCGTCACGCCCCGCGATCAATCCCAGTTCCTCGATGTCGTGGATCGCATCCAGGAATTCGTGCTGAACCGCGTCGGCGAACTGGAGCAGATCCAGGGATCCATCGCGCGCACGAAGGACACGACCCGGCGTTCGCTCCGCAGCAAGCCGGTCGACATGGTCCAGATGCTGAACGAACTCGAGGGGATCGAGCAGGAAGTGGTCACGTTCTTCAGCCAGGTGCTCCAGGGCGGAAGGCCGGGCTAGTCTTCCGTTCCCCGGGCCTTCTTCACGCGTGCGTCGTCCTCGAGTTCCCCGAGACGCTTCCTCAGCCTCTCCCCCGCCGGCACCCACGAGAACTGCGTCGCGGCCTCGCGGCACCGCAGCCAGGCGTCGAGAAATTTCCGGTCCGCCAACGCGACCTCGATGCTCCCCAGCGCCACGATCCCCTCCGCCTCGATGCGGCGGAGCCTCAGCCGGACGAAGCGCTCGGCGTCCGCCCCGTCCAGGAGCCCCAGGCAGACCAGCGACGCGTCCAGCCAGCGCCGGGATTCGATGAAGCGATCCGCCGTGTCCAGGTCGCCCTTGGAATTCGCCTTCGCCGCGAACCAGTCGATGGCCGCCCCCTCGTCCTCCGCCTGCGGGTCGAACCCGGTCCGCGCGAGGACGTCGACCCCCGCCTTCGCGAGCGCCGAGGCCGCCTCCTTCCCCTGCTTTGCCGCCTCCCCCGAGCGGCGGTGCACGACGTGAAACGGCGGCGCTTTCCCCTTCGTCTCCGGCGTCGACGTCAGGCCGAATGCGGCGCAGCCCGCGAAGAGCCCGGGTTCGGCGACCGCGAGCGAGGCCGCCGCATCGGCGCCGTCGTCACGACCGGCGAGCAGGACCCGTTCGGGGTCGACGCGGAGCCTCGACTTCGCGTCATCCAGGCAGGCGCGGACGAATCCAGCCTCGCGCTCGCGCCCCATCTCCCTCCGCTGCGGCGCGACGACGATGAACCCGCGATCCCTCCACCGTTCGATCCCGTCGGACGCCTTACCGCCGCGCGATTCGAGCTGCACGATGACCGGCCACGCCTTCGCCTCGGCATACGTGGAGGGCTTCTGGACGAGATAGAAGGACTCGTGGTCCTTCATCTCGATCTTGTCCTGGAGGCACACGAGCAGCAGAACGATCATCTTCCCTCTGGACGTCCGCGCGGATCGGATCCCGTCCTATAATCTACCCCATGGACCACCTCACCTGCGACCGCTGCGGCAACGGGCTCCTCCTCGACGCGCCCGTTCGATACGAGGTGAAGATCGAGGTGACCTCCGCGTACGACCCCCTGGAGCTCACCCGGGAGGACCTCGCGAAGGCGGAGGAGGAGCTCAAGAAGCTGCTGGAGCAGCTCAAAGGATACTCGGCAGAGAAGGCGCAGGACGAGGTCCACCGCGCGTTCCGTTTCGATCTCTGCGCGACGTGCCAGAGGAAGTTCCTGGCCAACCCGCTGGCGAGGTCCGGCTGAATTTGATAGCCTCCCGGCCATGAAACAGCTCGTCCTGATCCGCCACGGCGAGAGCGCATGGAACAAGGAGAACCGGTTCACCGGCTGGGTCGACGTCGGCCTGAGCGACAAGGGGATCGCAGAGGCAAAGGCGGCGGGCCAGGCGCTCCGCAAGGAAGGCTTCTCGTTCGACGTCGCCTTTGCGTCAGTACTCCGCCGCGCGATCACGACTCTCTTCAACGTCCTGGACGAAATGGATCTCCTCTGGATCCCGACGCAGAAGCACTGGAGGCTGAACGAGCGGCACTACGGCGAGCTCCAGGGGCTGAACAAGGCCGAGACCGCGGCCAAGCACGGCGACGACCAGGTCAAGGTCTGGCGACGCAGCTTCGACGTCGCGCCGCCGCCGCTCGCCACGTGGGATCCCGCCTGGCCCGGGAATGACGGGCGCTACAAAGCCGGGGAGATGCCGAAAGCCGAGTCCCTCAAGGACACCATCGCCCGCACCCTGCCCTACTTGGAGAAGTCGATCGCGCCGGAGCTCCGGGCCGGAAAGCGCGTGATCGTGGCGGCGCACGGGAACTCGCTCCGCGGCCTGATGAAGCACCTCGATCGCATCTCGGACAAGGACATCATCGACCTGGAGCTCCCCACCGGGGTGCCGGTCCACTACGAGCTCAACGACGACCTCACGCCGGCGAAGCCGCGCCGGTACGTGGGAAAAAGCTGACCCTAGACGCCCCCCGCGAACCTCGCCCGCGGTCCCAGCTCCTCCTCGATCCGGAGCAGCTGGTTGTACTTCGCCATCCGGTCCGTCCGCGACGCCGAGCCGGTCTTGATCATGCCCGTGTTGAGCGCGACCGCGAGGTCGGCGATCGTCGAGTCCTCGGTCTCGCCCGAGCGGTGCGACATCATCGCGCCGTACTTCGCCTCCTGCGCCATGAGCACCGCGTCCACTGTCTCGGTGAGCGTTCCGATCTGGTTCACCTTCACGAGGATCGCGTTGGCGAGACCCTCCTTGATCCCCTTCCGGAGGATCCCGGTGTTCGTCACGAAGAGGTCGTCGCCCACGATCTGCGTCTTCTTCCCCAGCCTCTGGGTGTGCCGCTTCCACCCCTCCCAGTCGTTCTCCCCCAGGCCGTCCTCGATCGAGACGATCGGGTACTTCGAGCAGAGCCTCTCGTAGAGGTCGGTCATCTCGTCGCTCGACTTCCGGGACTTGTCCCCCTTCTTGAAGACGTACGACCCGTTGTCCCACAGCTCGCTCGCCGCGACGTCGAGCGCGAGATCGATCCTCCCCTTGTAGCCCGCCTTGTCGATCGCCTCGACCAGCGTATCGAGGACCTCCTCGATCGTCTTCAGGTTCGGAGCGAAGCCGCCCTCGTCGCCGACGTTCGTGGAGTAACCCTTCTTCTTGAGAATCGACTTCAAGGTGTGGAACGTCTCGACCCCCGCGCGGATCGACTCCCGGAACGAGGGGAACTTCTTCGGCACGATCATGAACTCCTGGAAGTCGATCGTGTTGTCCGCGTGGGCGCCGCCGTTGACGACGTTCATGAACGGCACCGGAAGCGTCACGCCCTTTCCGAACGAGAGGTACTCATAAAGGGGCTTCTTCTGGCCGTTCGCCGTTGCCCGCGCCACCGCCATCGAGACCCCGAGGAGCGCGTTCGCTCCGAGCTTCGACTTGGTCGGCGTCCCGTCCATCTCGATCATGATCTCGTCGATCATCTTCTGGCCGGCCGGGTCCATCCCCTTGAGTCGAGGGCCGATAACGTCATTCACGTTCTTCACCGCGGTGAGCACGCCCTTCCCGAGATAGCGGCCCTTGTCCCCGTCTCGGAGCTCGATCGCCTCGCGTTCACCCGTCGACGCCCCGGACGGCACGGCCGCCCGGCCGAGGATCCCGTCGGCCCACACGTCGACTTCGACCGTCGGATTGCCGCGCGAATCGAGGATCTCCCGCGCGGTGATGGCCGTGATTTTCATGTCGATCTCCGTGAATGGAGCGCCCTTTCTAGCACGTCCCATATGGGGTGACAACGTTTTTATTGCCGGCCCTTGTCGCGGGAGTATAATCCGATCTATGCGCACAACGTTCGTGGTCGCCCTCGTCCTCGCCGCCGGATGCTCCTCCGAACCCACGAAGAAGGACAAGGACCAGGCGGCGGTCTCCGCCCCCGCGAGCGGCGTGAGCACCGCGGCCGACTACACCTTCCTCGACCGCTACTCGGGCCAGGTCGTCGACCTCTCGGGCCGGTTCGACCACGAGAATGCCATCAACGGGATCGTGATCCTGGACACCGGCCTTCGCATCACCATCCCCCACTTCGATCACTTCGCGAAGGGCGACGACTGGCTGAAGTACGTGGGCCACCGCTGTGTTGCCACCGGGATCCTTCACACGTGGACGAAGAACATCCCCGGGTACCACGGCGCCACGCTGCAGATCACGAACTTCTCCGGCTCGACCAGCGAATGACGTTCCGTCCGATCGATTACCTCGAGTGGGCCCGCACCCACATGGGGCGGGTCAAGGTCGATCTCGCCAAGTCGAACATCAAGGCTGTCACCAGGGAAGAGCTCGGCCTCACGATCGACCAGGTCGATCTCGCCGTGACCGAGGACAGCGGTATCGAACTCCGCGACCTGATCGCGAAGCGCTACGCCCTCCCGAGGGCTAACGTCCTGGTCACGGCCGGGGCGACGATGGGCATCTTCCTCGCCTGCTCGGCCGTTCTGAAGCCGGGCGACCAGGCGATCCTCGAGTCCCCCAACTACGAGCCGCTCTACCGCGCCGCGGAGCACGCGGGCGCCGAGATCAAGATGCTCGACCGACGCTTCGAGCGCGGGTTCCAGTTTGATCTCGAGGAGCTGGAACGGATGGTCGGCCGCGGCACGCGCGCGATCGTCATGACCAACACGCACAACCCTTCGGGCGCGGCCACGAGCCCCGAGAAGATGATGACGATCGGCCAGATCGCCCGCGACTACGGCGCCACGGTCATCGCGAGCGAGGTCTACCTCGACAACGCCTTCACGCCGGGCCACAAGCCGGCGGCGACGTTCGGTCCCAACATGGTGTCGATTGGCAGCCTCTCCAAGGTCTACGGCCTGGGCGGCCTCCGCATCGGCTGGATCGTCGCGGCCGAGCCGATCCTCCGAAGGGCCCGGACGATCCTCGACTACCTCGAGTGCGAGCTGCCCGGCCCCAGCGAGACGATCGCGACCGTCGCGCTCCGCCGAGCCCCCGAGCTCATCCTGCGCTGCCAGCAGATCTCGATGCGCAACGTGAAGATCGTCTCCGAGTGGGTGGCGCGCCGCGGCGACGTCCAGTGGGTCGAGCCGCAGGGGGGGACGGTCTGCATGGTCCGCCTGCCGGCCGGGATCGACTCGCAGGCACTCTGCAACCTGCTCCAGGAGAAATACTCGACGCTCGTCGTGCCCGGCGAATTCTTCTACGTGCGCGGCTTCATCCGCCTCTCCTGCGGCATGGACGAGGAGATCCTCCGGCAGGGTCTGAAGAACGTCAGCAAGGCCATCGACCAGCTTAAGACCCGGCGCCCCTAGTCATCACGCGATCCTCGACCTTCCCCAGGATGGCCGCTACAGTATCCTTCCGCCACTCGTTGTGGAATGATTCTTGACTCGATCTTCGTGGATTGACTTATGCGATTCATCGCCGGCAAACCCAAAGGGGAGACGTTGGCCCAATTCGCCTTCGAGGGCGACCTCGGCAGCCTGAAGGACGCGGCGAAGGACAACAACTTCTCCGGGAAGGAGAAGGAGGTCCTCGTCGCCTACCCCGGGAAGCCCGCCAAGCGCGTCATCGTCGCCGGACTCGGCAAGAAGGACCGGTTGACCCCCGAGAAGGTCCGGCGCGCCGCGGCGTCGGTGGCGCTCCGAGCGCGGGCGCTTGGCATCTCCGAGATCTCGATCGTGCCGCCTCCTGGAAACGCCTCCGAGCACGCGCGGGCGGTCGTCGAGGGCTTCGCGCTCGCCCTTTATGAGTACAAGCAGTACAAGTCCAAGAACCCCAAGCCGCTCAAGCTGGCGACCGTCCGCGTCGACGGCGACGCGGACGCCGTCCGGAGAGGCGACGTTTACGCGCGCGCCACCTGCGTGACGCGCGGCCTGGTCAACGACCCGCCGAGCGTCTGCACCCCCCGCTACCTGGCCGCGGCCGCCCGCAAGGTTGCGGGCCGCGGCATCGGCATCCAGGTCTTTGACGAGAAGTGGGCGAAGAAGAAGGGCATGGGCGGCCTCCTCGGCGTGGCCATCGGGTCGGACGAGCCGCCCCGCTTCGTCCACATGACCTACCGCGCGCCGGGCGCGAAGAAGACGATCGCCATCGTCGGCAAGGGGATCACCTTTGACTCGGGCGGCCTCTGCATCAAGCCCGCCGACGGCATGCTTAATATGAAGGACGACATGTCGGGCGCCGGCGCGGTGATCGGCATCTTCTCGGCGCTCGCCGAGCTCAAACCGCGCGTCAACGTCCACGGTATCTTCGCCGCGACCGAGAACATGCCGGGCGGCTCGGCCTACAAGACCCGCGACGTCCTCCGCGCGATGAACGGCAAGACGATGGAGATCATCAACACCGACGCCGAGGGCCGCCTCATCCTGGCCGATGCGCTCTCGTATGCCTCGAAGCTGAAGCCCGACGAGATCATCGACATGGCGACGCTGACGGGCGCGTGCGTCGTCGCCCTCGGTCCCGAAATCTCGGCGATCTTCACCAAGAACGACAAGCTCCAGAAGGGGCTCCTCGCCGCCGCGCAGGCGCAGGGCGAGAAACTCTGGCCGCTGCCGCTCGAGGACGAGTACCTCGAGATGATCCGGAGCGACGTGGCGGACATGAAGAACTCGGGCGGCCGCTACGGCGGCGCGATCACGGCGGCCCTCTTCCTCCGCGAGTTCGTGGACGACGGCATCGCGTGGGCCCACCTGGATATCGCCGGCCCCGCGCTTGTTGAGACCGACAAGCCCTACCGCCCCGCCGGCGGCACGGGCGTCATGGTGCGGACTCTCCTCCGTTACCTCGAGGAGCAGTAGGCCGGATTACTTGTCGGGATGCTCCTTGACGTATGATGGAGAGCGCCGGCAGCAGTCCTGGACGATCGCGTTCAGCGCGGCGTTGACGACCTGTCCTTCCCCGGAGTGTCGGAGTTCCAGCAGGAAGCTCTCCGGATGGCCGGAGATCTCATAAAGCAGGGCTTCCGCACTGTAGAAGTAGAGGCCCATCGCGCAGCCGTGCGAGAACACATCCATCTCCAGCGGCGCCTCGAAGGAACTCCCATCCGGGTAGAAGTACCGCGCCTTTTCGGGTCTCCGGAGTCTCTTGCTCTCCCGCAGCGCGGCTTCGTAGATCCGGTCTATCTCCACGGGAGCATCGGCGATCCAGTAAGGATCGCCGAGGTTTCGATACTCGATCCGAAGGACCTCCCTCCGCGGGGGCAGCTTCAGAGTCGCCGCGACCAGCTTGGAAGGGGCCACCTCGCGAACCTTTTGTCCTTCGCGCGTCCAGGCGACGGGGTCGGTCCCGACCGCGTTCCGCTGCGCCAGGGACTCCGCCAGGAAGAGCTGCTCGATTTTCTTCCGATAGAGCTCCCGCTCCTCGGACGTCGCCCGGTCGGCCTGGGACAACTCCCGGATTCCCGCGCAGCCCGCGCCCAATAGCAGGACGACAGCGCACATCACCTTCATCGGGTCATTCGACTCCGGCCGGCCCGCGATCGGCTACTTCCTGGGAAGCGCCAGCAGCCGCTCGAAGAGCGACAGGTACTTCGGCACCGCCGAGTCGATCGAGAAGTCGCGCTCCACGCTCAGGCGCGCCCGCGCCCCGAGATCGTGCCGGAGCGCCGGGTCCTCGATCAGCTTCGAAAGCCGCTCCTCCCACTGGGCGAGCGTCCCCACCAGGTAGCCGTTCTCCCCGTCCCTCAGGTAAAGCCGGTTCGCGTTGACGTCGGAGGCGACGATCGGGAGCCCCGCCGCCAGGTACGCCAGGAGCTTCGTCGAGACCTTCCCGCGCGTCCAGGGATCCTCGATCAACGGGGCGACCGCGATATCGAACGACCGCACGTCGCCGACCTCCTCCGCCATCGCAAAGGGTTTGTGCACCAGGCGCACGCCGTCCATCGCGAGCGTCTGCTCGCAGACAATCTTCACCTGCAGGCCCTCGTAGCGGCGGCATAAGCGCGCCAGCGGCGACTTGAGGACGTCCATCGAGTGGAGATTGGGGCTGGTGCCCATCCACCCGATCGTGACCGCGCCGCCGGTCTCGCGAGGAGGACGGGGCTCCCAGCGGGCCAGGTCGATGACCGTCGGGAAGACGTGGACGCGCTCCGGGTCGCCCGCCACGCGGCGCGCCACCGAGGCCAGGTACTCGTTGGTCGTCACCACCGCGTCGGCCAGCCGGACCGTGCGGCGGAATCGGCGGTCGCGGGTCGGCGAGTCCTTGACCGTTCCCTCGTCGTTCTTCTTCAGCGTGACCATGTCGTCGAACTCGAAGATGAGGACCTTCGAGGTCTTCCGGAGCCGGTTGATGAGGAGCTTCGGGAGCAGCCGCTTCTGGAGCACGACGACGTCGAACTCCCCCCCCCGACCCGCCAGCGAGAGCTTGGCCAGCATGCCCCCCGGCCACTCCTCCACCGTGCACCCGAGGCCCGCCTTCTGGAAATGGGGCAGGAACTGGAGGATCCGCCACCGCGTGCTCGGGTTGTCGTTGCGTCCCGTGAGAAAAAGGACCTTCACGGCGTGAAGTATCTCACCCGTCGCGCGCCAAGTCCAGAGTCCCCCGGGCTACTCCCTGGGGATGTTCCAGAGCGTGTAGTCGGCCAGGTCGTGGACGAGCGGCTTCCCCTCGGCCGAGCGCACGCCCGTGAGCTTCACCTCGTGGATGTTCCCGACGACCAGCTTGTCGAGAACCATCCGCACGCGCAGGCCGTCGTCGCTCACCGACAGCTTCTGGATGACCGGCGTGGTCTGGTCGACCTCCGGGCTGCCGTACGCCGCCTGGAAGATGTAGGTATACGTCTTGACCGAATACGATGCGGAGTTCCCCGCGGTCGCCTTGTCGACCGGCTTCGTGAAGACGAACTCGAAGCCGTCGGGCTTCGCGCGCATCTCGAGGACTTCAAAGGGGACCTTGCCCGACCAGACGCATCGTTCGATGGCACCCTGCAGGTTGCCTCGCGATCCCCATCCGCGGTTCGTCCCGCCCACGAAGAGCGAGCCGTCCGGCGTCAGGAGCTCCGGCACGTTTCCCGAGCCGAACCCGCTGCGGAACGGGAAGCACGCGCCCTGGAGGCGGCCGTTCACCTTCTCGAGAAAGCAGCGGTTCACGACGCTGAACGACTGGTCGCTCACGAAAAGCTGCTTCTGGAACGGACCGAACTTCCCGCCCGTCGTGTCGCAGGCGATGCCGCTCGCGGAGTTTCCGACCTTCCCGTGCGGCAGGAGGACGGGTGGCGGCACGTACTCCTTGATCCGCTCCGCCTCCACGTGGAAGCGGCTGCCGCTCTTCGGCACGAGCGGCGTCGGACCCATGTTGGGGGCGAGCGAGTACCACTTGTAGGTGTCGGGGTGTCCCTGGAACGATCCGGGCACGAGGTGCTTGAGCGCGCTGGTCCCGTTCCACACGCCCTGGTTGTCGCAGTAGAAGACGTTCCCGTCGGCGTCCATCCCGATCCCGCCGGGAGACCGGATGCCGCTTGCGGTCGGGATCATCTTCCCCTCGGGCGTGAACCGCACGCACCAGCCGCGGAAGGGGACGTCGCTCGTGAACGACCCCGTGAGGCAGAGCACCGCCCAGAGGTTTCCGTCCTTGTCGGGCTTCGAGCAGAAGGCGTACTCGTGGTAGTCGCCGGAGATCGCCCAGTCGTCGTTCACCGTCTTGAAGACGTCGGCCCGCCCGCGGCCCGACGTGTCCTTCATCTTGGTCAGCTCGCACCGCTGCATGCAGTAGAGCCAGCCGTCGCGGTACGCGAGGCCGAGCACCTCGTGGAGGCCGCTCGCCCAGAGGGTGAACTTCGCGGCCTTCGGATCCTTGTCGAACGCGTTCTCGATCATCCAGATCTCGCCGCGCCGCGTCGAGACGGCGATCTTCCCGTCCGGCATGAGTTCGATCCCGCCCGCCTCGATCATCGCACCCGGCGGCGGCTGGTAGCGGAGGATCGGGTAGAACTCGTCCTCGCCTGCCTTGTTGTACTGCGCGAAGGCCGTCGCGGGCGCGAGCCCGAACAGTAGGGAGAGCGCGAGTCTCTTCATCGGTTCACCAGGTAAAAGTCTGGACGAGCATCAGCGTGCCCTCCCGGAGCTTGAGCGGCACCAGGAGCTCCGAGGTCCCGGCCGCCTGGCGGATCGTCGGCGCGTCGCCCGCGGGCAGCTCGAACCGCAGCGTCAGCCCGTTCTCGAGCTTGAACGAACCGTCCTCCTGCTTCTCGACCTTCTTCGACACCGCGGCGCGGTACCAGAGATTAGCGGTCGCTTCTTTGCATTGGAACTTCATCGTCCTTTTGAACGAAGGCGCCGGTTTCCCCGCGACCGCCTCGAAGAAATCGCTCACCTCGAGCTTCCCGAACCGGTACTCGAACGCCGGCCGCTGTTTCGGGTCGAGCGTGTAGCCTCCGAACTGGTAGCCCGCCGCGTGGCCCGATTCCTTCGGCCACGGCGCCGTCGAGTCGGCGAGCGCCGCGAACGGGGCGCCGTCGTGCATCGGGACGAGCTTGTCGCCCAGGGGCGCCTGGAAACCGGCGCCGCGATCGACCCAGTGCTTCGACGCGTCGATGAAATCCCCCTGCCAGAGAAGCGCAAGCCGCATCTGCTGCGCGTCAAACGCGAGATGCGCCCGCTCCGGGTAGCCCACGCCGATCCCGCGCGGCCCGGCGCCCTGGATGAAATTGCGATAAATGATCGCCTCATCCCTGGGTTCCAGCGGCATCGGCTGCGGCCCGATGCCCACGGGCATCTGCGCCTTGTTGCCCTCCGAGAGATACTGCCAGATGGCCTCGACCTGCTTTTCGGTGTCGCCCTCGAGGATCGTCTTGAGCGTGCTCTTCCCCTCGGGCCAGTACGTCGGCATCCGCGTACCCGGCCGGAGGCTCACCGGATCCAGAAGGTAGCGGCCGAACCAGTCGCGATTGAGACGCTGCGCCATGAGGACGATGTCCATACCCTGGATGCCGAGCGATTTCTGCCCGGTGAAGGTGTGGCACGTGATGCACGAGAGCCCCTTTGACCCGACCAGCTGCCGGCCGGCCTTGATCAACTCCTTGTCGCGCGCCGCGGCGGCGGAAGGCCCGGCCTTCTCAAGATCGTCCACGAGATGGCTCACGGTGGCCGCGCCGAAGACAGGCATCCGGGTCTGCATGTAGGGACGGACCTTCGTGCCGTTCGCGAGCAACGTCTGCAGCCACTCCTTGCGCAGCTTGGCCCCCGCGTCGTTCAGGTGCGGAGGGATGCGTCCCTCGTCGCCCAGGTCGTCGCCCGTCGTGACGAAATACGGATTCCGTCCCGGCTCCGGGCCCCCCTTCCCGCCCCGGACATGACAGGCGAAACAATTCAGCGCGAGCATCGTCCGCTGGACCCGCTCGGCCGCCGTCGGCTTCACCGCGGGATCGAGCTTTCCAAGCGCCGCCGTGATCGCCGCCGACTGTTTCGCGGTGAGCGAATAGTTGACCGACTTGCACGCGCCTTCTTTGAGCACGGCGAGCGGTTTCGCCTCGACGGGCTTGTCCCCCGCCTCGACCTGGTGGCAGGAGACGCAGCTCTTCAGGAAGATGTCGCGACCGCGCCTCGCGAGGGCCGCGTCGATCGCAAACCCCGGCGTCGCGGCTTCGGCGGTCTCCTTCATCGCGAGCTGACCGTCCGCCCGGTGGCTGAGCGCCTTGGCCGGGATCGGTCCGTTCTTGACCCCCGGGCCCTCCCACGTGACGGACAGCTCAGCGCCGCCTCCGCCCTGGATGAAGCCGACCGTCATCGCGTGCTTCCCCTTCTTCAAGGGGATCGAGCCGCTGGCGGATTGGGTCGCGTGGATGCCGTCGTTATTCACGACGAGCGTCTTCCCGAGCCAGAGGACGCTCCCGTCGTCCGAGAAGGTCGAGAACGTGTAGGTCCCGTCCTGCGGGACTTCGACGTAACCGCGGAAGCGCATGCCGTAGTTCTCGTCGCGCTTGGCGGCCTTGAGGTCGAATCGATCGACCGCGCCGGCGGCGTACGGCTTGATCGAGTCGAAGTTCGGGACCTTGCTCCACGAGCCCTCAAAACATTCATAAGAGAGCCCGGCCTGCGTCTCGCCCGGGTCGTCGGCCTCGCGGGGCGGGAGGCCGATCGCAAAGGTCGCCAGCGACATCGCCTCCTGGGGCGTAAGGTTCATCTTCGGCATCCGCCCCGAGGGGCGCCACTTGAGCGGATCCAGGAGGAACTGCCCGAGCGCATGGGCGCTCGCGTACTTCTCCTTCAGCACGCCGCGCGGGATGACCGCCTTGTCCGCCTTGAGGTCGGCCTTCGGGTCGAGCGGCGCATGGCAGGCCGCGCATCCCGCCCGGTTGAAGAGCTCCTTGGCCTTCGCCGGATCTCCACCCATGGGCGCCACGGCCGCGGCGGACTTCAGCGACATGAGGTAGTGGACGAGCAGGGGGACGTCCTCCGCGGCAACGGCGGACCTCGGCATCGTGGCGCCGGGCTTCACGGCCTGCGGATCGGCGATCCACTTCGCGAGCCACTCGGGCCGCAGGCGCGAGCCGGCATCATTGAGGATCGGCGCCTTCTTGACGAGCAGTTGCGGGGCGACGCCCGGGTCGGCCTTGTGGCAGTTCGTGCAGCCGAGCTCGCCCACGAGGAGCCGCCCGCCCTCGACCGCTTCGTCCGCGCCGAATCTCTCGAACCCCGCCACGATGGGCCGCGGCTCGTCGAGCTTCGGATCCTGAACCACGGCGAGGAACAGAGCGGTCATGGCGGCGTGCATCATGAAGTCGATCCCCAGTCCAGAGGGTATATCCCGCCCCTCTTCCTACGTTACATGGTCCCCGGGAGCCTCAGGTCCATCTGGAATCGGATGTGATATGATGCCGGGATGATTCGGCCATCACGCTTTCTTCCGGTGCTGGTGAGCCTCATCGGGTGCGCCTCGCCTCCCTCTCCGGCCCCGCCGGGGACGGTCGAGGATCTCGTGCTCGCGGAGCGGAGGCGTCACGAAATCCTCGAGCCCTCCCTCCGCCGGGATGCCGAGGCCTGGCTCGAATCCGCCCGTCCTGCCGGCCGGACGTTCGAGGGGAAGCCCCTCGTTGAAATCCAGAAATGGGCCCACGGCAGCGCCGAGTACGTCTCGCCGGACGGAAAAGAAACCCGCTCCGCCAGCGCCGAGGTGCGCCAGGCGAGAGTTCGCGAGACGATCATGACCTACCGGGTGGCCGATCTTCCCGTGATTGTCGCAACCGGGGACCAGTCATCCCCTTTTGAGGGAACCGCCGGGATCGAGGTTACCGTCCAGACCCGACAGGTGGCTGACGTAGAGTTCGATGTCCCCGACGGAGTTCCTGCCGATTGGCAGCGGGCCTCCAAAATGACCCTTTCCCGCATCGGGATCGGCGGCTGGCGCAACCCCGGTCCCGGCCTGCCCGTTCCGTTCGATCCCGGACCCCTTACCGCCGACCTTCCCGACTCCGCGCGGAAGCAGATCGCCGAAGCGATCCTCCAGTGCGCCCGGCAGCCCCAGCGTACCGAGCGTTGGATTTACCTGGCGAAGTTCCGCTACTCGGCCTCGTCCCGGGCATGGTTGCCGACGGGCGTTCCCGTCAAGGAGTGAAGGATCACGCCGGCTTGAAGTGATCGACGAGGATCTGGGGAACCCGCAGGAAGTGAGCGTCCGTGGTCACGACGCGCAACCCATGCTGCATCGCGCTCGCCGCGATCCAGAGATCGTTGGTGGGGATCGGCGTCCCGGCCTTCCGGAGCGCCCCGACGATGACGGCGTACCGGCGCGCGGTCTCGACATCGATGTCGACGACATCGACCCGCGGCGAGGCGAGGAACGTCCGGAGTTCGCCGAAGTTCTTCTCCCTCCGCGCGCTCCGCTCGAACCCCTCGATCAGCTCCCCGACGATGACGGGATTGACGCAGAGGAGGTCGGCCCCGCGGACCGCCTCCCCGACCCCGTCATGGCCCCGGAGGAACGCCGAGTATCCCGAGGTGTCGAGGAGGACTTCGTTCAGCGCCACAGTTCGGGATCCACGCGACGGTGGGACTTGAGCGACCGGGAGACCGCGGCCCCCTCGGCCTTCGACCAGGCCCCGAAGAGCTCATCGAGGTCGCCGTTGGCCGTGTCGCGCTTGCGACGTCCGCCGACCGCCTCCTCCAGCAACTCAAGGACGGCGCGGTTCAGGCTGATCTGCTTCTCGGCCGAGCGGCGCCGGATCGACCGGGCCACCTGCGGGGGAATCTTCCTCAGCGTCAACGCCTCCACGATTTCACCTCCGGTTGAATCACTTACGATTCATCCAGATGCAGTCTAGCATCACCCGGGCCCGGCGTCAAGGGCAGGAACGGCCTTTCGCGGCTCGCCCACGGCCTTCGGGAGAAGGAGCCTGCCCAGCAGCCGGCACGCCGCGCGACGCACGAGGCCGGGGCGCGCCTCCGGGTAGAGCGGCTCGAAGACGGCGCGCGTGCGGGCCGGCAGCATCGCGAGGATCGATCCCTCGTCGCTCGGGACCCCGATCATCTCGCCGATGCGGAGGATGTGACGCGCATGCCTCGGGACATTCTCCGTGAACGCGGCCTGTTCGTCCTCGACCCCCCGGGCGAATTCCTCCATGACGGGGCGCTGGTCCGAGAACGGGAAGCCCATGATGCGGTAGGTCTTGGACATGTACGAGAGGTGCAGGCGTTTCTCCTCGTCGCTGAGCGGGGCGCACTGCTTCTCGACGTTCTCGATCAGGCTGAAGCCGAAATACGTTTGCATCCAAGGGGGGATGCGGATGCGCTCGTGGCGACGCTGGATCGCCTTCAACGTTTCGCGGACCTTCCCCCCGGAGATGCCGCCGGTCGGCTTTGCTCCGGAGTCGGTGACGTCGCGGATGAAGAGATCGGTCATGTAGAATGACTTCGCCATCGCGCTCATCGATTTGAACCGCGGGGGGTAGTTCGTGTCGTGGGTCCTGATGAAGTCGCGAAGGAGGAAGAAGTTGAGGTAGGCGCCGATGCCGGGCCGGTAGCCGCAGCGGAACCAGAGGCGGCTCACGAGGTCGAGCTCGGCCGGGAACTCCGGCCCGAGCAGGGAGCTGCCGAACCGCTCATAAGGCGGGTCGAACCGGCGGTAGGCCTCGAGGCTGCTCTTCATCCCGGATTCAGCCTAGCACACTCCCTCCGCCTGGAGAAAGCATCTCGAAGGTGCGGGTCGCAGAGGCGCCGGAACGCGACCGATGCCGAGCAGCGCCTCCAAGGCGTGAAGAGCCGCGATAGATGGTCCCGGAGGGCGGATTCGAACCGCCAACCTACGGCTTATGAATCCGAACTGTCCGGATCGCGCAAGTCGCTGTAATCCAGATAACTTCCCGGGGCTCAAGGAGTTAATCGAATTTTGGCCATTGCGGTGATTGTGGGGAAAAGCCCATTTTCGGCAATCACTGGTCACTAAACGGTCACCAGATTTTGACCGCACGATCCATCGCTCGAATGACTTGAGCCGCGCCATTTTCGCAATGCTCTGATCCTATTTTCGGACTCAGCCATTCGCCCCGCCCGTGAGACGGCGGGCTGTTCTCTGACAAACGGGAGCTCGAACGGACCTATGTACCCAGGGCCGAATGTCTCGGCCTATCGAATGAATTTGTACAAGCCAGAAGTACCGAAGTACGTGTAAGCCGTCGTGCCTACGGGCGCGACACGGGACACGTCGGAAGCCCCTCGCCCCTCGTCCAGCGGCCCTCAGGGTCGCCGGTGAGACTGAGACCTTACTCCTGCGAAGCCTGGTCGGCGCTACGCCTTCTGGCTACTAGGGCTTCCTACAATTTTGTAACAAGGGTGTAATTACCCAGAACATCGTGAAATAATTCGCGCCAAGCGTTCCAGATTGAATGAAAGCCTTCCCCACGGGGTGGCCCCTCCCTTGCTCTCCCCTTGATAACCTGTTTTGGGGAGGAACAAGAGATGTGCGAATCCAGCAACTCCGGTGCGCCGGGAGTGACGTGCAAGTTCACCTGTGTGTTTGACCGCCTGAAGGCCTTCAGCCTGCTTCTGGGCCCCGAAGGCAGCATTCTGGAGGTCGACGCATCTGCGGCTGCGCTTCCGGGAGGAAGAGCTCTCGTCGGCCGCAACTTCGTCCGAAACCCGGCGGAGTTCCCCTGCCACGACCTGGAGACCCGGGCTGCGCTCTCCGCCGGGATTCGCGAAATGCTCGGGGGAAAGCGCGACTTCTTCACCCTCGAATACTCCTGCCCTTCCATCCACTTTCGACGCAGGCTTCGGCTTTCCGCGGTTCGCCTGGACGGCGGAGGCCCGTGCAGCGTCGTCCTGACCCACTCGGACGTGACGGAAGCACAGCTGGAGCATGAAGCACTTCTTATCAACAAGTTTGCCACCGACAAGGCTGGCGATGCCATCTTCTGGGTTGGGGAGAACGGACGATTCGCCTACGCCAACGAGGCCGCCAGCCGGCTCACTGGATTTCCGAAGGAGGCACTGATGACGATGGGCGTGCCTGATCTCAACCCCGAGATCGCCAAGACGGGGTGGGCCGTCGAGTGGGGCGAGATCAGGAAGGATGGCACGCGCCACGTGGAGACCCAGATCCGGCGGCAGGACGGCCGGATGATTCCCATCGAATTGACGGCCACGATCGTGCGGCTCGGCGATCGCGAACTCGCCTGCGCCATCCTCCGGGACGTGAGCGAGCGCAAGAGGCTCGAGGAGCAGTTCTACCAGGCCCAGAAGCTCGAAGCCGTCGCCCGGCTGGCCGGCGGGGTCGCCCATGACTTCAACAACCTCCTGACGGTCATTAACGGCTACAGCCAGATGCTCCTCGATCAGTCGACCGCAAAGGATTCCCAGCGCGAGTTTTACCAGGAGATCTACGATGCCGGACGCCGCGCCGCGGGCCTCACCCGGCGCCTCCTCGCCTTCAGCCGGAAGGAGATCATCCAGCCGGTCGCCTTGAACCTCAACCCGCTGCTCCGGGAATTCGAGCGGATGCTCCGCCGCCTGCTCGGTGAGGACATCAAGATCCTGATGGATCTGGACCCCGGGCTTGGACGTATCAAGGCCGATCCCGGGCAGATCGAGCAGGTCGTCATGAACCTCTGCGTCAACGCCCGCGATGCGATGCCGAAAGGCGGAAGCCTGGTCGTCCAGACGGTCGACGTCACACTCGACCCCGAGAGCGCCCGGGGACTGGGGAACCTCCCACCGGGGCCCTATGTGCGGCTGATCGTGGCCGACACCGGATGCGGGATGGCCCAGCCGGTGCTCGCGCGGCTCTTCGAACCCTTCTTCACCACCAAGGAGCGCGGCCGGGGGACCGGACTCGGGCTCTCGACCGTCTACGGGATCGTCCATGGCTGCGGGGGCCACATCGCGGTCGAAAGCGAAGTGGGAAATGGGACCTCCTTCTCCCTCTACTTCCCCCTGACCAAGGAGTCTGCCGCCGCAGCCGCCGCCTCCGAACCGCGCTCCGCTCGCGGTCGCGAAACCATCCTCCTCCTCGAGGACGAGTTGCCGGTGCGCATGGTCGCCCGCCGCCTCTTGGAGGGCCATGGATACCGCGTGTTCGAGGCGACGACGGGACAAGAAGCCCTCGACATCGGATCGGACCCCGCACAATCCGTCGATCTCCTGCTGACCGACGTGGTCCTACCCGGCCTGTCGGGAGTCGAGGTGGCGCAGCGCCTGAAGTCCCTCCGCCCCTCGCTCAAGGTGCTCCTCATGTCGGGGTACACCGACCGGAGCCTGGGTGAAGACGGCGCCCTCCCCGCGGGGATGGGGTTCCTTCAGAAGCCCTTCACGCTCGACGCGGTGACCAGGAAGGTCCGGGAAATGCTTGAAGCTTCGACTCTCCAAGAGGCGATCTCATGAACCACGGACGAATCCTAATCGTTGATGACGACCCAGCCCAGCGGCGCCTGCTCCGGAATGTTCTCAGCACGCAAGGATATTGGATCCAGGAGGCGGTCGACGGACAAGAGGCGCTAGACACGATCGCGGTCTCGCCTCCTGATCTCATCCTGATGGACCTGGACATGCCGCGGCTGGACGGGTTCGCGGCGTGCGCCCGACTCAAGTCGGACCCTCAGACGAGGCTTATCCCCGTGGTGATCGTGACGTCCCTAGAGGCCTTACCTGACCGGATCCGAGCTCTTGAGCTCGGGGTCGACGACTTCCTGAACAAGCCGGTGATCCTGGCCGAGCTCGGGACCCGGGTGCGCGCGCTCCTGAAACTGAAGGAGTACACCGACGAGCTGGAGCACGCCGGCGACGTCCTGGCCGGGATCGCCCGCGTGGTGGAGAATCGCGACGCCTACACCGGCCATCATGGGTGCCGCGTGGCCAAGGCCGCCCTTCGCGTGGGACGCGAGCTGGGATTGCGCGACGAGGACCTCAAGGCCCTGAGGCTGGGGGCCCTCTTCCACGACCTGGGGAAGATCGCCGTGCCGGACGCAGTCCTGAGGAAGCCCGGTCCCCTGACGTCCGAGGAGTACTCCGTGATGAAGAGCCATCCTGGCGTGGGCGCCGACCTGTGCCGCCCACTCCGGACGATGAAGCAGATCATCCCGATCATCCGGCACCACCACGAAAAACTGGACGGCTCGGGCTACCCCGACGGATTGCGCGGAGACGAGATTCCCCTCATCGTCCGAATCGTGAGCGTGGTGGACGTGTATGACGCGCTCACGACCGACCGACCGTACCGGGCCGCCTATTCCGCCGCCGAAGCCCTCCGCCTCCTCATGAGCGAGGTCGAGAGGGGCTGGTGGGACGCCGATGTGGTGGGCTGCTGGGCGCGCCTCCTGGGGTCTCCCACGGAGGAGCGGCCCGCCCTTATCACCCAAGGAGGCATGCCATGAACGAGATTCCGCTCATCCTGGTCGTCGACGACGACCCCCGCATCGCCACCGCCATCGGCCTGGCCCTGCGATCCTCGGGGCTCCGCGTACTGACCGCTCCCGAAGCTCTCGAGGCCGTCTCCATCGCCCGGACCGCCCATCCGTCCGCCATCCTGATGGACGTGATGATGCCGGGGATGGAAGGCTCCGTGGCCGCTGCGCTCATGAAGGACAGCGAGGAGCTCCGGGACATCCCGATCATTCTGGTCTCGGCCCTGCCGGAGGAGGAGCTACGGAGCCGAGCCGCCGAGGTCGGCGCCGCTGGCTACGTCAGCAAACCGTTCCGCAAAGTCGATCTCTTGCGGGCGCTCCAGTCGGCTCTCACCCGCTCGGCGTGCGAACAAGTGGGGTAGGCCCATTCCTTTCGTCCGCCGTACGAGGTGAGGTAAGCTGGCCGCACGAGCTGTCCCGCCTGCGGAAGCGCCGGGGATTTGCGGAGGCTCTGAGGCCGCGACGCATTCGTCACGCTCCCGCTGCATGTGAAGGCGCCGATGGACGCGGTGACCGAGATTCGGCTCAAAGTGCGAAGCGTGGCCAGAAGGTTTCCTCTGTCACAGTCGGTGGTCCCTTCTTACCTCGTCGGCTGGTCCCATCGGACGATGAATAGGATCCACGCCTGCTGCGGCGGTTCTTCAAGTAGATGGTCATGGCTCGTGATGCGCGGCGTGTCGCTCCAGAAGGTCCAGCAGATCCTCGGGCACAAGTCGTACCAGACGACGCTTCGCTACGCGCATCTCGCGCCCGACCAGGGCAAGGATGCGGTCGATCTGCTCTGCGAGGGAATCACTGGTCACTATACGGTCACAACCACCCCCCGTCCCAAAGGGGAGTCTCGCAAGTCCGCTGTAAACGACGGAGTGACAACGAGTAATGGTCCCGGAGGGCGGATTCGAACCGCCAACCTACGGCTTATGAAACCGCCGCTCTAACCATTGAGCTACCCCGGGGTGACCGGCATCTTATTTTCCCCGCCCGCGAGCGTCAAGGAGGTGCCGCCGTGGGCTTCTTACCGGAACTGCCCCGCGTGGTCCGCGCAGCGGGCCACGATCGAGTAGATCACCCGCCCCACCCGCTCCTCCTTCGCGAAGTCGATCCGGTCGATCGTGTCCTGCGGCTTGTGGTAGTCCGCGTGCAGCCCGGCCGTGAAGAACGCCGCCGGCACCCCGCGCTCCATGAACGGCCAGTTGTCGCTCCGCCGGATCAGGTAGTCCGCCGAGCTCCAGTCGAACTTCACGTCGAACGGCGCCTCCGACTCGCGGATCGCCGCCGCCCAGACGGGATACTTCGGCTGCCCGGCGTCGTCCTTCTCCAGGCAGACGATCAGCTGCTTGGGATCGTTCCGGCCCACCATGTCGATGTTCAGCATCGCCGCGCACGACTCGACCCGCAGGGTCGGCGCCGCGATCCAGGCCTTCGATCCGAAGAGGCCCAGCTCCTCCCCGTCGAACCAGAAGAAGACGATCGACCGGTGAAAGCGGCGCATCACCGCCGCCTCGGCCACCTCCAGCAGCACCGACGTGCCGCTCGCATTGTCGTCCGCCCCGCGGTAAATCTCCCCGTCCTTCCGGCCGAGATGGTCGTAGTGAGCCGCGAGCGCGATCCACTCGTCGTTCCCGTCCGTCCCCGGCCACATCGCGACCACGTCCTTCATCCCCTTGTCGCCGAACGGGAAAAAGAATCCGGCGTCCTTCCCCGCCGGCTTCAACCCCAGGCGCTTGCACTCTCCTTCGAGGTACGCCGCCGCCTTGAACCCGCCGGGCGATCCGGCCGCGCGGCCCTCCAGCTCGTCCGACGTCAGGTACACCTGGTGCCTCCGGAGATCGTCCGCCTTGATCGACGCGAGGATCGCGTCGGGTTCGGGCGCGGCCTTCGAGCACGATGCGACGACGGCCAGGAGTATCGCGAACAGCTTCCTCATGGCGACCCATTATAGGTTCGGCCTTGACCCTCTTCCACGACCGCGGCTACACTCGCGGCCTCCATGAGATTCGCCATCGAGGCGCGCCACGGTCGCGCCCGCGCCGGGTCGATCGAGACCGCGCACGGGACGTTTGGGACGCCCGCCTTCATGCCCTGCGGCACGAAGGCCGCGGTCAAAGGGATCGAGCCGCACGAGCTCCGCGCCGCGGGGATCGAGATCCTCCTCTCGAACACCTACCACCTCGCGCTCCGCCCCGGCGAGGACCGCGTCGCCGAGCTGGGCGGCCTCCACCGCTTCATGTCGTGGGACGGCCCGATCCTCACCGACAGCGGCGGCTACCAGGTCTTCAGCCTCGCCGAACTCCGGAAGATCTCAGACGAAGGCGTCACGTTCCAATCCCACCTCGACGGCGCGACCGTGAAGTTCACACCCGAGCGCGTCGTCGAGATCCAGGAGAAGCTGGGCAGCGACATTCTCATGCCCCTCGACGAGCCGATCCCCTTTCCGCCCGACCCGAAAGTCGCCCGCGCGGCGCTCGACCGCACCCACCTGTGGTGGAAGCGCTCGAGGACTTCAAAAGGCGGCGCGCTCTTCGGCATCGTCCAGGGGAGCATCGTGCCGGAGCTGCGGAAGGAGTCGGCCGGGACGATCGCCGCCACCGATCCTCCGGGCTTCGCCCTCGGGGGCTTCTCGATGGGAGAGCCGAGCGCCCAGATGTACGAGATGGTCGGCTACACGACGTCGCTCCTTCCCGAAGCGAAGCCGCGCTATCTCATGGGAGTGGGCACCCCCGGGGACATCGTGGCCGCCGTGAGGGCGGGAGTCGACCTTTTCGACTGCATCCTGCCAACCCGCATGGGCCGCACCGGCGTCGCGTTCACGAGCGGCGGCCAGGTGAGGATCCGGAATTCGAAGCACTCGAACGACCCGTCGCCCCTGGATCCCTCGTGCGAGGGAGCCTGCTGCCGGCGGTACTCCCGGGCCTACCTCCGCCACTGCTTCAACGTCGACGAGATGCTCGGGCCGAAGCTCCTCTCGCTGCACAACGTCCGGTATTATGCTAAATTGATGTCGCGGATCCGGTCCGCGATCCGCGACGGGTCGTTCGACTCCCTGAAACCGTGACGATAAGGAGGGGCGCCATGCGGAAGATTCTTCCCGTGCTCGGCCTGCTGGTCCTGGCCTCCTGCGTCTCCGAATTCAGAAGAGGCCGCGAGGACTACTACGAGGGCCTGCACGAGATCCCGCGCGACCCGGCGGCCGCGCGCGAGACGTTCGCCGAGGCGGATGAGCACTTCAAGGCCGCCCTTGGCGGGGGCAAGCTCACCGTCCGGCAGCGCGTCGCGGCGACCTCCTATCGCGTCCGATCGCTGGTCGAACTTGACCGGCACGCCGAGGCCCGCGACCTGTCCGCGGCGCCCATCGAAGGCTACGACCCCGGCCAGCCTCAGGAGGGCGACGTCGTCGGCCTCCTCCTGATCCGGGCCCATTCGCTCGACCCCGAGCACGCGTTCGCCGAACTGCTCATCGCCGAGCACAAGGCGGGGACCGTCAAAACCCGCCGCCACGTCGCCTGGGAAATGGTCCACGCGCTCGAGAAGATGGGCAAGCCGGAATCCAAGTCGGAGGCGGTCAGGATCTGCCAGCAGAACGCGGGGCAGCTCGACTTCGACGAGCTGAAAAAGAAGCTCGGAGGAAGCTAGCTAGAAGGGGTCGCTCGTGACCGTCGCCTCGTCGTACGTGTCCCGGTCGAGCTCCTTGATGAAGCGGCTCGGCTTCTGGATCACGTTGAAGAGGTACCGCTCGTCCGCCAGCGTCGGGAAGACGAGGTAGAGCCGGTCCTTCGCGCGGGTCGACGCGACGTAGAAGAGCCGCCGCTCCTCCTCCTCGCCCGCCTCCTCCTTGATCGCGCGGCCGTCCGGGAACTTCCCCTCGACCAGCCAGAGGACGAAGACGCCGCGCCACTCCAGGCCCTTGGCCTGGTGGACCGTCGAGAGGATTAGCGACTCCTCGTCCTTCGTCTCGTCCATCGCGTCCTGGCCCGCGACTCCCGACGTGAGCGCGAGCTCGGACAGGAGCGTCTCCACGCTGTCGTAGCGGAGCGAGAAGTCGGCAAACCGCCGGAGGTCTTCGAGCCGGACGGAGTAATTGGCGAATGTCGTCTGCAGGTATCCCTCGTACCCGCTGTCGAGCACCGTCTTGATCATCTGCGCGGGGGTCGTGAGCAGCGTCCGGAGCTTCCCGACCAGGCAGACGAGTTCCTCCCACCCCTTCTGGGCCCCTTTCGGGATCGACTTCTTCACGTCGCCCACCAGGTCCTTCTCGACGAGCGCCCAGACTTTCTCGGCGGTCGTCTTCCCGATGCGCGGGACGATCTTCAGGATCCGCTTCCACGCCAGCTCGTCTTTCCCGTTCACCGCAACCTTCAGGTAGGCGGCGACGTCCTTGATGTGCGCCTGCTCGAAGAAGCGCAGTCCGCTCCGCACCTGGAACGGGATGTTCAGCCGTGTGAGCTCCATCTGGAGCTCCATCGAGTGGTAGTGCGCGCGATAGAGGACGGCGATGTCCCGGAGGTCGAACCCCTCGTCGCGGAGCGCGAGGACCTGCTGCCCAACGAACCGCGCCTGCTCGTCGGCATCCCCGGCGGCCACCACTTCCGGAAGACCTCCCGAAGGCCGGACCGCGCGGAGCGTCTTCGGGAACTGCTTCGTGTTGTGCTTGATGCTGGAGTTCGCGAGGTTCAGGATCTCGGGCGTCGAGCGGTAATTGACCTCGAGCCGGAACACCTGCGTGCCGGGGTGTCGCTCCGGGAAGTGGAGGATGTTCTCGAAGTTGGCACCGCGGAAGGAGTAGATCGACTGGGCGTCGTCGCCCACGACCATGAGGTTCCCCTTCTCGCCGCTGACCAGCTCGACGATCTCCCCCTGCAGCCGGTTGGTGTCCTGGTACTCGTCGACGAGGACGTAGCGCCA
>JBGPCZ010000048.1:0-34466 GCA_041482015.1 Planctomycetota bacterium
TGGAACGTCCGCTCGAGAAAGAGCCGGTCGCGCTTCCCGCGCGGGCCGGTCATCTTGTAGACCCGCCAGCAGGCCCACGGGTGGACCGGCGGGTTGACGTCGCCGAACGCGAATTCATAAGCGGGAAGCTGGCCGTTCGGGTGGCTGTACCACTCGCGGAGCAGGAGGAGGAGCTGCTCCTTCGCGAAATCCGGGTCGATCTTCGCGAACGCGACCGTGTGGAACGCCAGGTCCCACGCCGCGAACCACGGGTACTCCCACTTGTCGGGCATCGAGAGGACGTCGCGCGCGTAGAAGTGCGGCCAGTCGGAGTTCCGGCCGCTTCGGCGCGACGGGGGCGTCGGCGACCCGGGGTCGCCTTCCAGCCAGTCCTTGACCACGTACGTGTAGAACTGCTTCGACCACAGCAGTCCCGCGTACGCCTGCCTCGTCACCTGCCGGTCCCCGGTGGGCAGCTTCGCGGGGAGCGCCGACTGGTAGAACTCGTCCGCCTGGAACACCCGCGTCGAGAACGTGCGCTCGAAATCGGCGAACGGCGCCGAGGGGCGCGACTCCTCCGCCGTGAGCCGGAGGCGGACGGAGACGCTCGCGCCCGGCGAGATCTCAAACGCGTAAAGCGCCGCGGCCTTCGTTCCCGTCCCCTGTGGATTCACCGCCTCCGCGCGGCCGGCGACGACGAACTCGTGGAACGCGTCCTTCACGTGAGGATGCCCGTTCGGGAGCTTCCACAGGCGCTCCGCGTTCGACTCGTTGTCGGTGAAGAGCCACCGTTCGGGCGCCCTCTCCGCCGCGAGCCGGAACCGGCCGAGCGACGCGTGCTCGGCGAGGACGGTCCCGTCGGCCTCGAGCGCGAGCCTCGGCCTCGGCCAGTAGCCCTCGCCCGTCCGGCCCCACGACCACGTGTTCCGGAACCAGAGGGTCGGGAGGAGGCGGATCGCCGCGGCGTCGGGCCCGCGGTTCGAGATCGTGATGCGGATGAGGAGGTCGTCCGCCGCGGCCTTGGCGTACTCGGTCTGGACGTCGAAGTAGCGGTTCCCCTCGAAGATCCCCGTGTCGGCCAGCTCGAACTCGGCCTCCAGCTTCCCGCGGTGGCGGTTCTCCCCGACCAGCCGCGCGTACGGGTACGCCGCCTGCGGGTACTTGTAGAGCGCCTTCAGGTACGACGCGGTCGGCGTGGCGTCGAGGTAGTAGTAGCACTCCTTGACGTCCTCGCCGTGGTTGCCTTCCGGGCCGGTGAGGCCGAAGAGGCGCTCCTTGAGGATCGGGTCCTTCCCGTTCCAGAGGGCGAGCGCGAAGCAGAGGCGGCCCTCGCGGTCGCAGATCCCGAGGAGGCCGTCCTCGCCCCAGCGGTAGGCGCGGCTGCGGGCGTGGTCGTGCGGGAAGTACTCCCAGCAGGCACCGCCCTCGGAGTAGTCCTCGCGGACGGTGCCCCACTGGCGCTCCGAGAGGTACGGCCCCCAGCGCTTCCAGTTCTTCTCGTGGCGCGCGTCCTCCAGGAGGCGCTGCGCCTCGGCGCCGTGGCGGCGGTCAGCGTCCGCCATCGACACTGAAGACGTTCTTGATCCCGCCGGGCCGGCCCAGGAGGACGTCGGCGAACCCATCGAGGGGGTATCGCCTCGTGATGAGCGAGCGGAGCGGCGCGGGCCAGCGCTGCGCGAAGACCCCGAGGTCCTTGACGGAGGCCTCGAACGCGTCGCGCCCGGCGTTCACGGTCCCGAAGACGATCTGGTTCTTGAGGACGAGGTTGCGCATGAGGAGATCGGCGTCGAGCGAAATGGGCCCCTTGCGGCCCGGCACGCCGGTGAAGACGTAGACGCCGTTGATGCCAAGGACCCTGAGGAGTTCGAACGCCACGGGCGCCGCGCCGGTGGCTTCGTAGACGAGGTCGATGTTCCCGACGATCGAGCCGAGCTGGTCGATGTTCGCCGTCTTCGCGGAGACGTACGTCGCGCCGATCTGCTTCGCGGCGACGGCGTTCGGGCTGTCGTCGGTCTCGAGGGAGTAGACGTACGTCTTGAACCCGCGGACGAGAAGCGCCATGGCGCCGAGGAGCCCGACGGGGCCGGCGCCGAGGACGACCGCGCGGTGTCCCTCGCCCTTCCCCGCCGCGACGGTCCACGGGAGCCGCTCCTGCACGTCCCACACCTGGATGAGGGCCTTCTCGGCGATCGTGAGCGGCTCGACGAGGACGCCCACGTCGCGGAGCGCGCGCGGCACGGGGTTCATGTACTTCTCGCGGTCGACGACGAACTCGGTCATGAAGCCGTGCTGCTGCTTGATGCCGCGCTCGGTGAAGTCGCCGGTGAAGCAGAAGTCCTGGCGGTCGTGGCGGCACGACGCGCACGTCGCGTGCGGGCAGGGGCGGCGGACGGTGGGGACGACGAGGTCGCCAACCTTGAGCCGCGTGACGCCCTTGCCGACCTCGACAATCTCGCCGAGCGATTCGTGGCCGAGGACGATGTAGTCGCTCCCCGTGGGCGGCGTGCCGTACTGGAACGCGCAGATCTCCTTGTCGGTGCCGCAGACTCCGATGTCGAGCATCCGCAGCTTCACTTCGTCGGGCGCGGCGATCTTCGGCTCGGGATGATCGACGAGCTTGATCTCCTTCCGCGCCTGCGCCACGCCGATCGCTTTCATGGATCACCTCGGGGAACGGGGGATCATAGCGCGGGATGGCCGTGCAGCGTCAAGTCCTTTTGAGCGGTGCAGATTCAGACGAGCGGGTTGACCCAGCGAAGCTTCTTGAAGCGGGCGAAGTCCGAGTCGCAGGAGCAGAGTTCGGCGCCGTGCTCCAGCGCGACCGCCGCCAGGTGCGCGTCCGAGGTGAGGTTTCCCCCGGTTCCCAGCGGGGTCAGGAGTCCCGAGAGAACTTCGAGGTGACGCTCGGCCGGGTCGATGATTTCGGCACTAGGCTGGTCCAACCACGATTCCATCACCCCGAAGGCATCATCGAGCGTGAGCGGCCTGGGAAAAACAGCCGATCGGGTGCTGAGCCGGAGGAACGCGAGGAGCACGGTCCAATCAAAACCCACCGGCTCCGGGCCCGAAAGGACACCTTCGAGCCACGGCTTCGCCTTCCCGTGGAGCGGCGAGTCTTCGTTCACCGCGTAGAGAAGAATATTGGCGTCGATGATCTTCATTTCCTCACGCTCAACTTCCGGATGATTTCTTCATCTTCCATCGCGGCGGCGAGGGAGAGCGCCCGGTCGAGGCCGACCTCGGGACGGTATCCCATCTTGAAGGTCTTGAGTGCGAAAGCGCGGGGAGCCCTCGCCCTTTTCCCGATAAGTCCGTCCCGGATCGCCTGGTTGAGGGCCTCCTTGAAGGAGAGGCGCCTCTCGCGCATGGCCTTCCGGACCAAGGCCTCCACGTCCGGATCGAGCGTCACGGTGGTTCTCATATTGTAATCATATCATCATTTTATATGCTGTCAATACATCACTTCTAAATCCCGTCGTCCAGGCCTTTGTGGGCTGGCGATGAAGCGAACTCAGCGGCCCTTGAGGAACTCGGCGACCGGCTGGTCGTCGACGGTCTTGAGCGACCGGAGGGTCTTGAGCGGCGCATAGTCCTTGACCGGAGCTCCCTGGAGCTGGAGGCGGACGAGCGGCATCCCCTGGAGCGGCGACAGGTCGGCGACGCGCGTGTTGGCCAGGTTGAGCTCCTGCAGCTTCATCCCCTTCAGGCAGCCGATGTCGGAGAGCACGCCCGGTTTGTCGCCCCCGAGATCCAGCTTCCGCAGGAACGGGAGCGCGCGCACCGGCCAGAGGTCGAACAGTTTCTGCGGGGGCAGGGCCAGTTCCACGACGCGCTCGTTCTCGATCTTGGACCTCGCCTGCCCTGGATCGAACGCGGGATTGAGCTCCTTCAGCTTGTCGAGCACCCGTTTCACCTGCTCGGCGGGCGCCACCGGGATCGTCTTCACGAAGGCGGGATCGACCGGCGTGGCGAACGTGGTGCGGATCTTCCCCTTCCCGGTCACCTCCCGAACCTGGATCGCCTCGAAGACCGTCAGCGTCTCGCAGTTGCCGAGGCCCAGGAGATTCGGAAGATCCAGGCTCCACTCGCCTTCCAGGCTCAACGCCCCGAGGGCGGGCGTCCATTCGGAGACCTTCTTGTCGTCCAGCAGCGCGGTCACCCGGTCGCGCCGGACCTGGATCGTGGAGACGTACTTCGTATTGTTCTTGGGAGTGAACGGGAAACCCGTTGGATTCTTGCTGCTGCCGACGCCGGCGACGTTGGCGAAGCCGGCACTCACGTTCCCCCACCCTCCCATCTCCCAGAAGAACGGGCGGCCATCCTTGGTGAGGAACTGCGCGGTGGCGCACCTCCCCGCCGAGCGGGTGAAGACGATCCGGAAGTCGTACTCGACCGGCGGCTCATAGGGAAGCCGGAGGACGCCGTTCTCCGAGGGCTCGGCGATCAGCCTGCCGCCCTCCTTCTTCCAGGCCCCCTGGACCGTGTCGCGCGACGGGTCGACGATCGCGAGGAGATCGACCGCGTTCTTCCAGAGCGCGACTTCGGGCGGAACCGGGAGCGGCGGCCGCGATGTCCGCACGAGCGTTCCCTTCCCCTTGAGCTCGATCACGTCGATCGCGTGGAAAGTCACGGAGCACATGTAGGTCAGGAGCCCGAGCCGCGACTCGTCCGGAACCTTCACCGTGGGCATGAGCTTGAGCTTGTGCTCGGCCGTGCGGATGATCCCGAGGCGCTCGCCGTTCACCGACGCCGAAATCGCGTCCTTGCGGACTTCGACGATCGCGGTGTGCGTCTTCCGGGGCTCGAGGCAGCGGGTCCGCCGGACCATCAAGGGGGAGGACGGGGACTCGAGGTCGTCGACCTGGGCAAAACCGAAGGCGGTGTTGTTGAACCCGCCGTTGAGCCACTGGAAGGCACGGCCCCCGCGCGAGAGGATCTGCGTGACGTCCGGGACGTCCGAGTCCGGGGTGAAGACGATGCGATACGCGTATTCCTCCGGGGGCTTGTAGGGCAGCGAGAGCAGGGCCGAGGCCGAGAAGTCGTCCGACCGAAGCGATCCGTCGCCCAGTTTCCACGATCCCTGGACGGCATCCTCCGCCGGGACCACGAGCGGAATCAGGTGGAGGGCTCCCTTCCACGCGTCGTCCGCGAACGGGATGAGCGGAGTCAGCGGGGTGCGTTTGAAGAATTCGCCGACGGGGGTGTAGTTGACCGATTCGAGCGAACGGATGCCCGGGAGGAACGTCAGGTCGTCCTCGGGTCGGAAGTCAAATCTCAGTTTCTTGAGCGGAAAGGTCTTCAGGAGCGCGAGATCCTGGGGGCCCGTCTGCAGGAGCCCGAGCGTCTCCAGGGGCATTCCGCGAAGAGCGGAGAACATCCTGACCGGAGTGTAGGACACATCCAAGGTGGTCAGTTTCATCCCCCGGAGGGGTTCGAGATCCGACACCTTGGAACCGGCCACGTCGAGCACCCCGAGCGGCATCCCGCGCAGCGGCGAGAGATCCGCCACCTCGGTGTGATGGATCCTGAGCTCTTCAATCGGCAGGCCCCGGAGCGGTCCCAGGTCGGCCAGGGGCCCGATATACTCCCGCTTGTCCTGTTCGTCCCATCGTCCGGCGACCTCGAGCTTCCGGAGGGTGGCAAGGCCTCGAAGCGGGCCGAGATCCGTCACCCCGACCGCGGAGAAGCTGAGCCCGACGATCGAGTCGCCGTCAAAGGTCGGCGTGACCGGACCGTCGAGGGCCGGGTTCGCCTCCTTCAGCCGCCGCGTCAGCGCCTCGATCGGGCTCTCCGGCTTGTCCGGCACGACAGGCTCGACTGGACGCTCGCGAGGCTTGACGGGCGGATCGGGCGGACGGACCGGCACGGGCGGAGGTTTCACCGGCTCGTGATGGGAATGAGGAGCCGGCGGCGCCGGCTCGCCCCGTTTCACCGCGACCACGGGGGGCTCGACCGGCTCGTTCCCCTTTCCCGCGACGACGACGACCAGGACGACGAGCACCGCCGCGGCCACGCCGCCCGCGACCAGCCACGGCGCCCTGGAACTCCCCGAGGCGACCACGCGACGGACCGTCGCGGAAGCCCGCTTCTTCAGTCCCGACCGGCGCGCCGGCGGGGCGATCGTCGAGAGGGCCTCCTCGATCATCTGGGTCTTGGGCGTCTTGCCGGCGATCACCTGCTCGAGGTCGGCGATCAGCGCGCCGCAATCGCGGTAACGATCGCCGGGCGACTTGGCCATCATCCGCTGGAGCACCTGGACCACGTTGTCGGGGATGTCCTCGCGAAGATCCTGCGGGTTGGGCAGCTGCACGTTCACGTGCTTGGAGAGGATCTCAAGCACGGTCGTCCCGTCGAACGGCGTCTGCCCGGTCAGAAGATGGTAGAGCGTCGCGCCGAGCGAGTAGAGGTCGGTGCGGCCGTCGATGTCCTTCTCGCCCTGCGCCTGCTCGGGCGAAATGTAGTGGGGCGTCCCGAGCACGGCGCCGGTCACGGTCTTGAACGACGAGGCGGGATCGTCGACGACCTTCGAGAGCCCCAGGTCGAGGATCTTCGTCGTCCCGTCCTTCGTCAGGAAGAGGTTGGACGGCTTGATGTCGCGGTGGATGACGCCCTCCCGGTGGGCTAAGTGGAGGCCCTGTGCCGCCTGGAGGATGATCCCGAGGGCGCGGGGCACGGGGAGGGTCCGCTCGCGTTTGAGGAGGCCATCCAGGGTCTCCCCCTCCCAGAACTCCATCACGTAGTAGTGGTAGCCGAGGTCCTCGCCGGTGGCGGACGCGCTGATGATGTTCGGGTGCTTGAGCTTCGTCGCGGTCTCCGCCTCGCGCCGGAAGCGCTTGACGAACTCGGGGTTCGAGCCGAAGTGGCGCGGGAGCACCTTGACCGCGACGTTCTTCGACGTGGCCGGGTCGACCGCGAGGTAGACGGCGCCCATGCCCCCTTCGCCGAGCTTCTTGACGAGTTTGTACGGGCCCAGCTGCTGCGCCCCGGCCTGCTGATCCTTGACCTTCTTCTCGAGCGTCTAGCGCTGGGCGGCCGTGATGATCCCCATCTGGACCATCACCTCGGAGAACGAGACGGTCACGCCCTTCTGGAGGCTCTTGGACTGGTTCTCCATCGCCGAGCTGATCTGCTCGGGCGTGACGAGGCCGATCTGCCGCACATGGCGTGCGAAGGCCAGATCGAGGGCATCGCTTTGCATGGGATTTCTAGAAGTGAATTATAGTCCATCCCGCGCGGGACGGGCTATTTCTTGGGAAGGATCCAGAGGTTGCGGAAGCGGACCTTCGCGCCGTGGTCCTGGAGGAGGATCGGGCCGGGCTCGGCGCCCTCGGGCTTGCCGGCGCCGGTCTTGTTCGTGATCTCGTAGTCGTCGTGCACCTTGACGCCGTTCCAGACGACCGTGATCCGCGCGCCCGCCGTCTTCTTCCCGGTGTCGTCGAACCGCGCCGCCTTGAACGTGATGTCGTACGTCTGCCACTCGCCGGGCTTCTTCCCCGCATTCTTGTCGGGCGCCTTCTGGGTGTAGATCGACGCGCAGCCGTTCTTGAGCGGGGGATCGTCGCCGAACGAGTCGAGGATCTGGACCTCGTAGCGGCGCTGGATGTACACGCCGCTGTTCGACCGCGCCTGTCCCTTCGCGCCCTCGGGCGGCTCGGGGATGTTGAACTCGACGTGGAGCTGGAAGTCCTGGTACTTCTCCTTCGTGATGACGTTGCCCTTCCCGACTTCGAGAACGCCGTCCGTCACCGGCCAACCCAGAGCCTTGCCGTCCTCCTGGGTGAACTGCGCCGCATCGAGGACGACCGCGTCCTTGGGCGGCTTGGCGTCCTGCGACAGGAAGAGGACCAGCGAGAGCGCGAGCTTCATCTATTTCTCCGGGGGAATGGTGCGGAAGCCGGGCGTCGCCTTCTCGACGTTCGGCGTCACGTCCGCCTCGACGTTCCCCACCGCCCAGTTGACGCCGCCGACCAGGAGCGACTGGAACATCGGGTTGGTCCAGATGTCCTCGCGGTGGCCCATCGACGTGTAGAAGACGCGGCCCTTGCCGTGCATCCGCGCCCACGTCGCCGGGTACGGGGGGCGATTGTAGACGCTGTCGCCGCCGACCTTCTTCATGCCCTCGGTCTCCTGCGCGAGGATCACGTGGAGGTCCTTCGCGTAGTCCTTGAAGGAGTACCACTCCTCGGTGAGCGTCGGGCTGTCCTTGAACGCGTCGGCGCCGGGGAACTTCGGGTCGTGGCAGATCATCTTCGACGGCTGCTGCGCGCCGTGACGGATGAACTCGCCGCCGATCATCTGGATGTAGGGGTCGGCTTTCTCGCCGGCGTCCTGGAACCGGCTGCCCGCGCTGTGGAAGGTGTCGCCCCCGCTGTGGGTGCCAATGAATCCCTTGCCGTTCTTGATCGCCTCGAGGAACGCGGCCTTGCCCTCGACCGGCATCGGCGGGAACTTGTCCGTCCCTTCCTTGGTGAGATCGCCGGTGGTGTAGAAGAAGAACGCGTCGTATTTCGCGATGTTCTCCTTCGTGAAGACGCTCCCGTCCTTCGTGTGGGTGACCTCCCAGTTGTTCTTCGCGGCGAGCTCCTGGAGGACCTTCTCCGCGTGGCTGGGCTCGTCGCCCTTCTTCTTGATCGCGCTGTGCTCGAACCCAGACGACTTCGTGAAGAAGAGGATCTTCTTCTTCCCCTTGTCCTGGGCGCCCACCCCCACCGCCAGGGTCAGCCCGAGCGCCAGGACGACAACCGTCTGTAGAATCAGCTTCATAAGTTCCCTCTTAACCGATGGCTTTCCGGATCGCCTCGAGGTGCTTCGGGCAGGCCGTCAGCGGATCCTCCGCCGATTCGTATTCCAGCGTGAGATAGCCGCGGTACTTGGCCTTCGTGAGGATATCCACGATCCGCTTGTAATCCGTATCCTGCTTCTTCCCGCCCAGCGGGTTGATCTCGGCCTTCACCTGGCACGTGATCGACCGGGCCGCGATCTTCTCGAGGTCGCCGTAGGGGTCCGCCGTGTGGAAGTTCCCCGTGTCCAGATTGACGCCGAACCACTCGTGCTTGATCTCGTTCAGGATTGCCAGCATCCCCTCGGCGGTGGCGACGATGCCGCCGTGGTTCTCCAGCGCGAGGTACACGCCCCGCTTCGCGGCATGCTCGAGGACGATGTTGATGCACTCGATCGCCCACTTCCGCGCCTCGGCCTCGTCGGTCCCCTTGGGGGCGCTCCCCGAGAAGATCCGGATCGCGGGCGACCCGAGCTCCGCCGAGACGTCGATCCAGTTCCGGACCAGCGCGATCTGCTTGTCGCGCGCCTCGCCGGGCGGCAGCGTGAACGTGTTCCCCACCGGCGTGCCCGTGATCGCGAGCCCGAGCTTCGCGGCCCGCTGCTTGATCTTCATCACGTACTCGGGCGTGACCGGCTTCTGGAAGTAGTACTCGGTCAGCTCGGCGCCTTCGCAGCCCCACTCGTCGCACTTGTCCAGGAAGTCGAAGAGCGTCATCTTCGGATTCTTGAGGTCGAGCAGCTGGCGGAGCGAGTAGGCCGCGAGGCTCGTCTTGAAGCGGAACCGCGGCGCGGGCGCCGCCGCTCGCGCCTCGGCGGGCAGGCCGGCGGCGGCCGTCAAGGCCGCGCCCCCAACGATGAACTCGCGACGGGTAGTCTGCATAGGTTTCCTCCCTACTTCTGAACACTTCACCGGAGCGGGTGGAGCTCGACCTTCCGGAAAAAGATCTCCGAGCCCTCGCACTGGAGGAGGATCCGGCCCGATCGCGGGGAGCACTCGCTCACCTCGTTGACGTGCTTCCCGTTAACCCAGACGGCGATCCGGCCGCCCTCGCAGACACATTCGACCTTCGTCCACTCCTCGCCCGCGCTCTCGACGTCGCTCTTCCCCCGAAAGTCGAGCGCGTCCTTCCAGTCGGGGTCGATTCCCAACCAGTTCAGGCGGCCCGTCTGCGACAGGACGAGCTTCTCGCCCCCCTTCTTCCACGTCGGCCAGCCCTCGCCATCGCGACCGGCCGCCACCTCGGCCGTAAACCCGACGGGGATCGGCTTCCCCTGCTCGTCCTTGCCCTTGATCAGCATGAGGTCGCCCACGCGACCCTGCATGACCTGGCACTCGATGGCGCAGCGGAACGCGCCCTTCCCGTCGATACTGTTCCCGTCGGGGCCGACGCTGTGCAAGAAAAGCCCCGAATCGCGCGCGTTCTTCTCCCGTCCGCGCCAGTTCGACCGGCCCCATTTGAATTCCGCCACGAGCCGGTAGTCGTGGTACTCCTTCTCGGTCGCGAGGTAGCCGAAGCCGTCGCCGGAGATGCGGATATTCCCGTCGCGGACGGAGTAGACCCCGCGCGGGTCCTCGCGCTTCGAGTCGCCCAGCCAGGTCGTCCAGCCCGAGAGATCCTTGCCGTTGAAGAGCGGAACGCTTTTCTCCTGCGACGGGGCCAGGAGGAACAAGGCGACGAAGAAACGGAACATGGATACATCATGTTGTCGTTGGAGCCGCTCCAAAGTCGAACAATTTCGAAGACGCTCCGGGCGACGCCGAGACGAACCTAGCGGGAAGGATCGTCTCGCGGCTAGCGCTCGAACTTGAGCGCCGGCTTGCCCATCCGAGAGATGTAGAAGATGTTCGCCTTGGAGTCCCAGGCGACGTTGGAGAACCACTTGTCGGTCATGCCCTTCTCGGACGGGGGCGCCGCCGCGACCTTCCACGTCGCGCCGCCGTCGGTGGACTCGAGAAAGCCTTCCTTCCCGAAGACGACCATGTGCTGTTCGTCCTTGCCGAAGCTGGGGCCGAACCAGGCGTTCACCTCGCCGCCCTGCGCGGCCCACGTCGCGCCCTTGTCCTTGCTGACGAGCAGGCCCTTCTCGGTGAGCCAGTAGCCGACCCCCTTGTAGAGAGCCATGATCCGGCCCGTCGGCTTGACGTCGGAAACCTTCGTCCACGTCGCCCCGCCGTCGGTCGAACGTTCGATCCCCGCGCCTTTCGACGTCACCAGCGTGTCAAAGTCGAAGACGCCGAAGACCTTGAAGCCCTTGTCGAGCGCCTTCCACGAGGCGCCCCCGTCGTCGGACAACAGGCCGACTTCGCCGCTCTCGTGGCGCACGCCCCACATGCGCCTTACCTTCGGGTCAGTCCAGTCGACCGCGACGAAGTCGAAGCCGCGGCGCCCGCCGTCGTTGCAGGCGTGCCAGGTCTTCCCGCCGTCGCCGGTCCACGCGGCCTTGCCGTCGAGCTGGAAGAACGCGAGCCGCCCGCCTCCGTTCGGGTCGACGCTGATCGCGCAGCCCGTCTCGCACCGCCCGCCGACCAGGCCCTGGTCGATCTGCGCGAAGGTCGCGCCGTGGTCGCTGCTCTTCCACAGGCCGGCGCCCGCGATCACCATGTAGACGTCGCCGTTCGCCGGATCAACCGCGATCCCGGCCGCGAGGAAGGGCCACTTCTGCTCGACCTTCGAGGTGACGCTCTCCGAGATCGGCACCCACTTCCCCTTCTCGGCCTGGGGCGACAGGAACAGGGCGACGGCGGCGAGCGCGATACTTTTCATGAGCGATCCTCCTCACCCAATACATTCCAAATTGCCGGCCCGTGGAACGGAGTTCAAAGGATATACTCTCGCAAGGACCGGGATCTCATGGGCAAGGCGATCTCCTACTGCTACAAGTGCAGCACCCTTCTGCGCGAGGATGACTTCGAGCGCGGGAAGGCGGTGCACGCGGGGGACAACGTCGCCTGCGCGGCCTGCGCGCCCGAGATGGCCCCGCCTGCGCCCCCGCGGACCGGCTCCTCGAGCAAGCACCCGGCCATGCACCGGTATCTCCCGGCGCCGTCCACCCGCCGGACGAAGGGGGCCTCCGAGAAGAGCAACGCCCTCATGATCGCCGGCGGAGTCGGCGGCGCCGTCGTCCTCATCGTCCTCCTGATCGTCGCGATGGGCGGGAAGGACACCCTGCCGCCCCCGCTCCCCTCCCCGCCCGAGCCGGTTCCGAAGCCCTATCACCCCACGAGCGAAACGCCCAAGACCCCGGTCAAGCCCGCGCCGGCCGCGGCGCGCGAGGCGCTCGAGGCCGCGAAGAAGTTCGCGCGCGACCACCCGGACGACGTCGCCGGCCAGGTTCGCGAGTACACGTCCGTCGCGCTCCAGTGGGACCGCGCGCCCGAGGGACAGGAGGCGATGAAGGAGGTCGAGCGGCTCAAGGCCGAGGTGAAGACGCGCGTCGAAGCGGCGCTCGCCGAACTCGAGAAGGAGCTCCAGAAGCCGCGCGAGCAGAAGGATTTCGGCGCCGCGCGGGAGGTCTTCGAAAAGGTCGCGAAGCGCATGACCCTTTCGGAATGGGAGCTGGCGCTGAAGAAACGCACCCGCGAAGTCCGCGAGGAGCTGTGGAAGGCCCTCGATGCCGACCCCGACCTCGTCGCCCACTGGCCGTTCGACGAGGGCACGGGGCTCACGACGCGCGACACCACCGGCCACGGACACGATGGGAACCTCATCGGAGGTATCACCTGGTCCGAGGGAAAGACCGGCCTGGGCCTGCGGTTCGATGGCGAGGGCTCCGGCGTCGAGATCCCGGGCGATCCGGTCGTGGACGGAGTCCAGAAGGAGAGCTACACCCTCGCCCTCTGGTTCAAGCCCGACGACGTGCCCCCCGGCAAGGGCGACCAGAACAACGCGGCCTACGGACTGATCGAGAAGCCCGGCCGACATCTCGGGATCGCCTACACCGCGAGCCAGCGCTTCCACCTGGATCACTGGCTGGAGTCCGGCAACGGCGCCGTCGACTCGCCGGAAGCGTGCCCGCCCGGCGTCTTCTACCACGTCGCCGCCGTCGTCGACCGCCCGGCGGGCCTGAGCCGGCTGTACCTCAACGGACAGCTCAAAGGATCGAAGAACTGGACCCCGAACGCGAAGACCTACGAGTACAGCCATAATCCCTGGCGGATCGGCATCGCCGGCCCGGGGTCGCGCACGTACGCGTGGCCCGCGAAGGGCGTCATCGACGACGTCCAGATGTACAAGAAGGCGCTCGGAGCAGACGAGGTTCGGAGGATCTACGAGTTGAGCAGGTGAACTCCATGGATCTCAATCGACGCGAAGCGATGGCCGCGATGGGCGGGCTGGCGATGACCGCGATCGCCACCGCGCAACAGGCCCCACTCCCCGCCTTCTGGAAGACGCGGCTCACCGATGTCGAGGCCGTCGTCAAGGAAGTCAAAAGGGGCCGCGCGCGCGTGCTCGCGAAATCCGCGGGCGGCCGCGACCTCCATCTCGTCTCCTACGGCGACCCCGTGCCGCTCCGCTCGACGGCGAACTGGAACTCCGCGTGCGGCGGCAACGATCCGGCCTCGTACGCGCGGAAGGACGGGACGCAGCGGCCGGTGGTCTTCCTTCTGGGCCCCGTCCACGGCCAGGAGGTCGAGGGCGTCGGCGGACTCGTCAACCTGGTCCGCGTCGCGGAGACCGGGAAGGACTTCCGCGACCGCGAGTGGAAGGAGCTGGCGGAGAACGTCGCGAAGTGCCGGGTGCTGATCGTCCCGTGCGGCAACCCCGACGGCCGCGCGCGCTGCACGTACGACGCGTGGGTGGGCGAGACGCTCGACATCCACGAGCGGATCGGCATGGGTGTCAAGCCCGACGGCACGAACCACACGTGGCCGCACGTCAAAAGGATCCACCCGATGCGCGGAGAGCTGGTCGCGAAGCTCGGGGCCTACTGGAACGACGACGGCGTCAACCTGATGCACGACGAGTGGTATGCGCCGATGGCGGTGGAGACGAAAGCGATCTTCCAGCTCGCGCGCGAGGAGGCTCCCGACTTCATCGTCTCGCTCCACTCGCACGGGAGCGACCCGTCGATCGAGCCGACCGCGTACGCGTCCAGGGCGATGAAGGAAACGCTGAAGGAGCTGGGCGACCGGATCCAGAAGCGGTACACCGACGCCGGCCTTCCGCATCGCGCGGGCGGGCCGAAGGTCGACGAGGACGGCGCGAAGTTCCCGCCCCCCTCGTTCAACCTGACGAGCGCGCTCCACCACGCCTGCGGCGCCATCTCCTTCGTGCACGAGACCTGCCTCGGCGTGAAGACCGCGCCCTTCCCGCAGGTGACGCACGACCAGCTGCTCGACATCCAGCTGCTGCTCTACGACGAGCTCTTCAAGTTCGCCGTCGAGCGGCCGGTCAAGTGGGTGAAGTAGCCGATGCGGATGTGGAGAGTGGCCCGGCTCCTCCCGATCCTCCTTCTCTCCTGCGCGTCGGAGAGCCCGCGTTCACCTGGAGACGCCACCGATCGCTTCATCCGCTCGGAGATGGAGAAGCGAAGGATCCCCGGGCTGTGCCTGGGCATCGTCGATCGCGGAGAGCTCGTCCTGTGCCGCGGCTACGGGATCGCCGACCTCGAGCACGGAGTCCCCGTAACGCCCGACACCGTCTTCGAGCTGGCGTCGATCACCAAGACGTTCACCGCCGCGGCGATCCTGATGCTGGTCGAGGAGAAGAAGCTGGCCCTCGAGGATCCCATCAAGCGACACCTGCCGGGCGCGCCCGCATCGTGGCACGGGATCACGATCCGACATCTCCTGACCCACACGGCGGGATTGAAGGATCGCTTTGAGCCGCAGGTGGAGGGGACGTGGTTCCTCGACTATTCGACGGAGAACCTCTTCCGCAGCGCCGCGCGCCTTCCGTTGGACTTCGCCCCCGGCGAACGCGGCCAGTACAGCGACCAAGGGTTCTTCCTCCTGGGCATGATCCTCGAGAAGGCCGGCGGGCGGCGCTATGGCGAGTTCCTGGCGGAGCGGATCTTCAAGCCGGTGGGAATGACCGCGACCACGCTCCGGGACCAGTGGACCCTCCTGAAGGATCGCGCCCCGGGCTACACGGTGAGGAACGAAGCGCTGGTGAACAATCGCCGGTCCGCGCAGATCGAGCTCGTCTCCCACTACGGGATCATGTCGACGGTGAAGGACCTGGCACGATACACCCTCGCCCTTGATCGCGGGGAGCTGCTCCCAAAGGACGCCTTGGAGCGGATGTGGACCCCCGGGCGGCTCAACAACGGGAAGATCTCGGAAGTGCTCGGTCGTCCTTATGGATTCGGCTGGTTCCTGGACACGTGGAAGGGACATCGCACGGTCGAGCACGGCGGGGTCACCGGGACCCATCTCCTCCGGCTCCGGGACGAGGGGCTGACGGTCATCGTGCTGACCAACCTCGACTGGGCGGCCGGGAGCGTACCGAACACGCTGACGCGGGGGGTCGCGGAGCTTCACCTGGCGGGCCGCCGGTGAGCCATGGGGTATGGGCAATATTTCAAAGAGTTTGATTTCTTGCGTCAACGCAACTCTTCGAGCAGGGCCCGGATCATCGACTGCTGCGGGAAGCCCTCGTAGCCACGAAGAGCTTTCTCCAGTAGCATTCTGGCCTCCGCCCTCCGCCCCTCGGCGACAAGCTCGCCGCACTCCTTCTTGAGTCTCTTGAAGTGGACCTCGGCCAGATCCTCCATCGCCTTCTGGACACCGGCCGACCAACCCACTTCCGCGCCAATGCTGGGTCTCTGCGGAAGCGGACTCACTTCCAGGAGCGGCTCGATTGCGCGCAGGCGATCGCCGAAACTCGTCGACGCGTACCTCGATTGGAGGGCCCGCAGCTCGTCCTTCGCCTCCCCGGCCTTTGCGACGAGTTCCTTGGGCTCGCGCTTGAGGACGTCCATCCACCGGAGGAACGGCGGTACTTCCTGGCGCGCCTCCTTCTCCAGGGTCGCGGCGGCGTGGGCCTTTGCGTGGTCGCGATCCAGCTTCGTCCAGAGGGAGCGGGCCTCCTCCCTGTACCGGGGCTCGGCGAGAAGCTCCTCCATGCGGCGGTCCTTCTCGATGATGTCGGCGGTCCGGTTAACGCGTTCGACCTCGGCGGCGAATTCCTTCTGCGTCGCCTCCGGGTCGGAGGCGAAGGCGTGGATCACCCAGAAGACGCCGCCGAGCGCAAGGATGCTGCCTGCGAGGACGGCGAACAGAGTGCCCCTGAACTCCCGCACCTTTCTTACCGCCGCCATCCCTCACTCGACGCCGCTCCAGGCGGCGGCGTACACCACATACTACATGGGCAATATTTCAAAGAGCTTGATTTCTTTCACGCCATAAATCAAAGAGGTTGATTTCTTATGCGTCGGTGATCGGGCCGCGCATGAAGCCGCTGTCGGCGGGGGGCGCGTACGTCACCCCGAGCGCCGGGTCGTCCATCCGCTTCCCGCCCGCCGCGAGCGAGCGCATCCAGAAGTCGAGCGCCGTCGTCGTCAGGAGCGTCCGCTCGACGGGATACGGAGCCTTCCCCGTCGTGAAGAGCTTCTCGATGTTCCAGACCAGCGCGCTGAAGTAGCGCGCGCCGGGCGGCGACGGGAGATCGAAGAGCGACGAGACCGGCTCCCTCTGGCCGCGCACCCGGCCGGCGAACGTGAAGTCCGCCACGTGCTCGGCGAGCTGGAGCACCGCGCCCTTCGCGCCGTCCTTGTACTCGATCAGGATTGCCAGCGGTTCGACCGCGTTGTCGCGAGGGTCGCCGTAGTTCCGGCTCGGGCTCCGCGAGAGCGCCGCCTCGAGGAGCTCCCACGACCAGCGGCCCTCGTCCCCCGCCTTCCAGACCGCCGCGCCGCGGAGCGCGGTCACCGACGCGATCCCCGTCTCCATCGCGGACCGCCGCTCCATCATCACCTGGAGCGTCTCGAGGCCGTGGAACGCGTAGCGCTCGCCCGGCGACGCGCAGCAGACGAGGCCTTCCGCGATCGGCGTCCCGATCGCCGGCTCGATCTCGGGCCGCCGCCACGTGACCGGGAGCGACGAGCCGGCCATGAACCCGAAGCCCATCGACTTCGAGGTCGCGACCATCTCCTGCGCGAGTTTATGGTCATAGGAGAGGTGCTTGTCGTTGAAGACCGGCACGCTGCGACCGCACTTCTTGAAGTGTGCGGCGATCTCCATGAAGAGCTTGTGGCGCGGGTAGAGCTGCTGGCCGATCTCGTTGTTCGGGTAATTCCCGTGCTCGCCGACGAGGAGCACCGCGTCGACGTCGAGCCCCTTCTCGCCGCCCAGCGCGTCGGCGACGGTCTTCGAGATCTCGAATCCCATCTTCGGCGCGAGGTCGCGGCTCAGGTCGCGGGTCGGGCCGGCGTCCGCATACTGGTCGTTGTACATGCGGACGAGCTTCCAATCGGGCTGGTGGTGGACGCCACGGATCGGGTACCCGTGGATGAACCGGCCGGTGATGTGATACGAATGCGAGCGCATGTGGTAGACCGTGTGGACCGCGGCCACGCGCTTCGACGGCGGAGCCGGACGGGCGGGCTCCGGGCCCGCCGAGCATCCCGAGAGTAGCGCGCCCCCTGCGAGCGCGGCGCTCCCGCCCAGGAATTCGCGACGCGAGAGATTCATGCCAGCCTCCTTTGAGCTCCACGATTCCACAGGAGCATCAGGATCACGAACGCCACCATCGGCGCCCATCCCACCAGCCCGATGCCGAGGTCATAGGAGCCGGTCCTCTTCACGTAGCTCCCGAAGAGCCATTGCACGCACGAGGGGATGACCCACGAGCAGAAGCTCAGGAGACCGGTGACCTTCCCCATGTTCCGTACCGAGAGCTCCTGGCTGAACGAGTAGTAGCAGGGGAAGAGCCCCAGCGCGCCGAACGCCACGAGGAGAAGCATCCCCAGGAGCATGGGCCCGCGGGGCAGGAGCGCCACCGCGGTGGTGAGGAGCGTCAGCAGCGCGCAACCCAGGAACACCCGGACCCGGGACGCGTGGATCGACAGTCCCCATTTCTGCAGGCGGAGCGTCATGAACCCCGCCGCCAGCACGCCCGCCTCGCTGGCCATGTAGTACGTCGACGTGAAGTTGAGGGCGTCCTGCAACGGGTATCCCCGGCCCTTCTCGAGGAAGAGCGGCAGCCACGCCCTGAAAAGCTGCCAGCAGAGGCTGATCAGCACGACCATCCCCACCAGCGAGAGGAACCGCGGCATGACGATGATCTCCCACAGGGAGGGATCCTTCCCCGGCTTCCCGGACGCAGCGTCGGGGGCGGCCGTGAAGTCGCTCGACCGGACGGAGGCCAGCCACAGGAGGATCCAGGCGGTCCCCGCCACGCCCAGCACCATGAACGGGGCCCGCCAGCTCCCGGGCGCATCCGTGATCATGTATTTCATCACCTGCGGAGTCACGATCGCGCCGATCGAGGCCCCACCCTGGAGAAGGCTGTTGCCCATCGTCCGGTCCTTCGGGTCGTGGATGCGCTGGACGGTCTTCAACCCGCACGGCCAGTGGCCCGCTTCAAAGAACCCCAGGAGCGTGCGGCACGCCACGAGCCCGGCATAGTTCTTTACGAGGCCCGTGCTGAACCCGACGGCCGACCATAGAAGCAGGACGATCGGGTACAGGATCCGCACGTTCACGCGGTCGGCCAGGAAGCCGAAGGTGAGTCCACCCACCGCGAAGGCCATTCCGAAGCCGAACTCGAGGCGGCCGACCTGCTCCGGGTCGATCGCCAGGTCCTTCATGATCCGGCTGGCCGCCGTCGAGAGCGTCAGCCGGTCCATGTAGTTGATCGTGGTCGCGAGGAGGAGCAGGATGCAGACGTACCACCGCCACGCCTTCGATCGGGCGGGCGCGTCGCCGCTCATCCGTTCCAGGAGCTCCCGTCCCAGGCCAGCACGCGCTCCAGGAACTTGACGACGTCGTCGGTGAAGCAGCGGAAGAGCGTCTCGCCCTTTTCGGACGAGGCGTCGCGCGGGTCGCCCACGTGGCCCTGCACGCTGCGGTCCTTCGTGACCCAGCCGCGGTCGGCCGGGTCGAACGACGTGCCGAACTCCACGGGCTTCACGTTCTTGTAGTCGCCCACGAGGTGCGGCGCGTGGCGGAGCATCATCGACGTCTCCCACTCGCACGCGTGGCCCATCCACTGCTGGCGGATCTTCGGGTTGACCTCCCACGGCTTCGAGCCGAGCGACCAGTAGGTCGCGGAGAGGAGCAGCAGGTCGCGCCGCGCGCGGTGCCGCTGGCGGGTCTCGAAGACCGCCTGCTGGCCGGGCACGATGTTACCGCCGTGGCCGTTCACGAAGACGAGCCGCTTGAATCCGTGGTGGATGAAGTTCTCGAGCGCACCCGCGAGCGTGTCCAGGAAGTTTCGCGGCTCCACCGAGAACGTGCCGCAGAAGTCCATGTGGTGGTGCGAGTTGCCAAGCCAGATCATCGGCGTCACCAGGACCCGGTCCTTGAGCCGCTCGTGGGCGAGCCGGACGACCTCGCCGCCGAGCAGGCTGTCGGTGAAGAGCGGCATGTGCGGCCCGTGCTGCTCGAGGGACGCGACGGGGATGACGATGGGGATGTCCTTGGAAAGCGCGGCCACTTCCGGCCACTTCATCTCGTGGAGTTGCACGCGGGGCCTCCGGGGGAAGCTGACTACGCTACGATAGTCGCTGCCCGTCCGCTTCGCCCAGAGATTTCGGCCTCAGCGCGTCGTGAAGGAGTAGGTGATCTTGGCCCCTTCCGACGAGAGAGCCTCGACGGTGTACTTCGACTTGCCCTGGAGCGCACTCTTCGCGCAGTAGCAATAGGGGTTCTTGGTGTCGAGGCCAAGCAGCTCCAGGCTCTTGCCCCCCGCGTCGAGTAGCTTCACGTCCAGCTTCTTCGGCTGCCGCGTGCGAAAGTCGAGGACAAGCACGGTGCCCGCCGACGTCACCCCGGGCGGGAACGGGTTCGGCAGCTCGCCGCCAAAGGTCGTCGGGATGTCCGTGTCGCCGTCGCCCGGCCACGTGACGAGCTCCGCGAGCGCCTTGTTCGATCCGCCCGGCGCCTCGCGGCACGAGTAGCCGCCGTCCTGCCCCCCGCCGAAGGCGACCCGCGCGCACTCCGGGCTCAGCACCGGGTGACGGTGGAAGCGCGAGTTCAGCCACATGTCGAAGATTCCTTCCGCGGTCCGCCCCCAGGCGAGGATCCCGCCCGCGGCTTTCTCGCCCTCGGGCGTGAAACCCGGGAGCTTGCGGTCCTCGTTGTGGGCGCCGAGGCCCTGCGTGCCCGGCTGGTCCTTGTTCTTCTTCAGGTAGATCCCGTGGTAGTAGCCGCCGATCGACGCCGACCAGTCCTGAGTCACGGGAGCCAGCTTGCAGAACTTGCGGCGCGCGTTCAGGTGGCGGATCCCCTGCGCGAGGTCGGGCCACGTCGCGAACCAGCCCTCGAAGGTCTTCGCCTCCTCGAGCTCCGCGTCCTTCAGCTCCGCCTGTCCGTCCTTGTAGATCTTCGCGAGCGCCGGCCCCGCCTCGGCCCAGAGGGTCAGGACTTCCTCGTACGCCTTGTCGCCCGGGTACGGCGCCGACGCGCTCTTCTCGGGCATCGCCTTCGACGGGAGCAGGATCTTGGCCGCCACGTTGTCGCAGTCCGAGATCTCGGCGCGGGCGTTCCGCTTCGCCATTTCGGTGCGGAGCTTGTTGACCTCCAGGAGCGCGGTCTTGCGGACCTCGGCCAGCGCCTTGCTGCTCGGGACCGCCTGCCGGGACGCGAAGATCACGACGATCGCGAGCGCATACCTCATGTCCTTATGATAACGACACCCCCAAAGGGTAATATCCTTGCGCGTGAATGACGAGGCGCTCGTCCGGGCCTGCGCGGCGGGAGACGCCGACGCGTGGAGAGGGTTCGTCGACCTTCACTCCGGGTGGGTCCTGCGCGTCGCGCGTTCCTCGCTGCGTCGGCTGGGAGTCGTCTCGGAAGCGGACGCCGAGGACGCCCGGGCCGAGGTCTTCCGCCAGCTCGTCGACCGCGACCGCGCGATGCTCCGCGCGCTCCGGCCTCCCTACAATCTCCGCGCCTGGCTCGCGATCATCACGCGCCGGACCTGCGGGAAGATGGTCCGCAAGAAGGGGGTCGTCGCGCCGCCGCGCGAGCCCGCCTCGACGCCGACGGAGTCGGGCGCGCTCCTCGATCTCCTGGCCCGGTTGCCCGCGGAGGATCGGCTCCTCCTCGAGCTCTTCTTCGTCCACGACTCCTCCTATGAAGAGATCGGCCCGATCCTCGGCATGTCGGCCGAGAGCGTCGGCAAGGCGAAATTCAGGGCGCTCGAGAAGCTCCGCGCGCTGGCCAAAGAAGCCGGACTGGAATAATTCCGCCCGGTTTCGAGGCCTGGGCGGCATACCCCTATAGACGAATTCAGGGGGAGCCATGAACGCACGCATCCTCGCCGCCGCCGCGCTTTTCGCCGGCCTCGCCACTCTTTCCACCACCGCCCGCGCCGACGGAGACCTCAAGCCCGCGGAGCTCTTCGAAAAGCGGATCATGCCGATCTTCAAGTCGCCCAACCCGTCGAGCTGCACGCAGTGCCACTTGGCGGGCGTCGACCTCAAGAACTACATCCTCCCGTCGCACGAGAAGACCTTCGTCTCGCTCCGCGACCTCGGCCTCATCAGCCTCGACAAGCCCGAGGAGTCCAAGATCCTCCGCCTCATCAACATGGGGGAAACGACGAAGGGCGCCCAGCTCATCAACGAGAAGATGCGGAAGATGGAGTACGACGCCTTCGCGGAGTGGATCAAGGCCAGCTGCGCCGACCCGAAGCTTCGCGACGCCCCCAAGCTCGCGGCCACGGAACTCGCCCAGCCGAAACGCTCGAACGAGGTCATCCGCCACGCGCGGTCCGACAAGATGCTCGAATCGTTCGAGAAGAACGTCTGGTCCCAGCGGTTCCGCTGCTCCGGCTGCCACGCGCCCGACAGCGCCGAGTACGCGAAGCTCGTCAAGGAGAACGGCGAGGAGATGATGTGGATCCGGCGCGAAGGGCTCGAGGCGACGATGAACTACGTGCTCGCCAGCAAGTTCGTCGACCCCAAGGCGCCCGAGAAGAGCCTCCTCCTCATGAAGCCCACCAACCAGGTGAAGCACGGCGGCGGCCAGAAGATGATCGTGGGCGACATGGCCTACAAGGGCATCCGCGCCTGGCTCGAGGAATACGTGAAGACGGTGAACGACAAGTACGCGACCGCAAACGACCTCCCCAAGAGCGTCGCGACGCCCGTCACGTGCGGGAGCGACCAGTGGGTGAAGATCACGAATACTCCGCCCGCTTGGGCCGACCGCCTGCTCCAGGTGACGGTCTTCGCGTGGGACTCCCAGAAAAAGGGATGGGAGACGGAGCCGTGCGCGATGAACGACCGCCCCGTCTTCGGCAAGGGAAAGCTCTGGCAGCACAACCTCGTCCTCCTGGCCGCGCCCGACTCGCCCCGCGCGCAATCGTTCCGGGGAAACAAGGCCTCGCTCCCCGCGGGCAAGTACCTGGTCCGTGTCCATGTCGACCAGGCGGGCCGGCTCGAGAAGGACTGGAAGGTCCCGCTTGGGAAGGCGGAGTTCGTCGGCGAGAAGGAATTCGACGGCCGCTTGGCGGAAGGATACGGGAGCATGACGGTCATCGACGCGGGGAGCCTGAAGCGATGAACCTGGAAGATCGTCTCCGGAAGGCGCTTGCCGGCCGACGCGACACGGCGCCGGGCGCGGACTGCCCCTCCCCCGAGGCGCTCGCCGCCTTCGTCTCCGGGAACCGCCGGAAGGAGATCGTCGAGCATCTCGCCGGATGCCCTTCCTGCCGCGAAGACGTGCTGGCCGCGCGGCCCCCCGTACCCGTCGCCCGGTCCTATGGATGGCTCGCCGCCGCGGCCGCCGCGCTCTTCGCCGTCGCGATCGGCGCGGCGCTCATGCTCGGGGACCACGAGCCCCAGCCGCCGATCGTTGTCGCGCCGGTTCCCAAACCCGCGCCGAAGCCGGAACCCCCGAAGGAGCCCGAGAATCCACCGGTGCCGCAGCCCGAGACGCCCAAGCTCGCGCCGAAGCCCGAGGAAAAGCCCGCTCCGAAGCCGGAGCCCGAGAAGCCCGTCATCGCGAAACCCGCCCCGGAGCCCGAGGCGCCGAAGCCGGTGCCGAAACCCGAAGAGAAGGTGGCGCCCGCCCTCACGAAGGCCAAGCTCCGCGGGACGCTCCTCGCCGTCGCCGGCGGATGCGCGTCGCAGGCCGAGGGCGAAACCGTGTGGCAGAACGCGAAGCTCGCCCAGCCCCGCGAGTTTTCGGGCAGTATCAGGCTGCGCGCCGAGACCCAGGCGGCCAAGGCGCGGATCGGCGCGGCAACCTACTATCTCCGCGGCGGCACGGAGCTCGCCATTTCGATCGACGAAGGCGTGACGACGGTCCGCCTCGCGAAGGGTGAAACCCTCTTCGACGTCACGCCGGACAGGGATTCCTTCATTGTCGAGACCGCCACCGGCAAGGTCGCGGTCAAAGGGACCCGGTTCCTCGTCGCCGCGGGCGAGGTCGTCGTCCAGCGCGGCAAGGTCGAGTTCACCGCGGTCGACCGGACCGTCGCCGTCTCCGCGGGAGAGCGAAGCCAGGACGCCCGCGCGCCGGAGAAGACCGACGTCGCCAAGCGGCTCCAGTGGATGAAGGCGCTCGACGAGACGCTGACGATCAAGCCCGAGGCAATGACACTTCTACAGGGCATGGTCCTTCTTCCGGATCGCACGATCGGCCAGAAGGGCCCGCCCGCGGCGAACACGGAGCCCTCGGCCGAGATCCGCGTGAAGCGGAAGCAGGCGGCGCCGTACACCGTATGGATCCACCTCCATTGGGGGCACAACGTCGTCCCCGGGTTCTCCGTCCAGGTGCACGACGCGCCCCGCTGGAACGGCAAGGACGTGACGTTCAACCCCGCGTGGCAGTGGGTGAAGGTCGGGACGTTCGAGCTGCCCGACGACGCGTTCCGGATCCGCGTGACTGATTCGCAGGGCGGCCTGCGCTTCGACCAGGTCCTTCTGACCAGCGATCCCGACCTGGTCCCTGATCCGAGGTGAGGTACTTTGGTCCGCCGACGACCCCACGGCTAAAGTAGGAGAACGACGATGCTCCTTGCGATGCTCCTCCTGGCCTTCGCCCCCGGCGACGCGGTGACGCTCGGCGGCGGCGCGATCCAGCCCCACCTCGCCGCCGGCGAGGACGGCAGCTTCGCCTGCGTCTTCATCCGCGAGGGGAACATCGAGGTCTCCGTCTCGAGCGACAAGGGAAAGACGTGGTCCGCGCCCGCGGTCGCGATCGACGCGAAAGGCAGGGCCAAGGGGGGGATGCAACGCGGCCCGCGCATCGCGGTCGACGCGAAGAAGACGATCTACGTCACCGCTCCCCTCTGCTTCGACGAGGCGGAGTTCTCGAAGAAATATCCGACGTCGGACCTATACCTCGCCGTTTCGACCGACGGCGGAAAGACCTTCTCCAAGCCGGTCCAGGTGAACGACGTCCCAAAGAAGGCGCCCGAGTCGCTCCACTGGCTGGCGGCGGCGCCGAACGGCGACGTCTTCGTCGCGTGGCTCGACCTCCGCCAGCGCGAGAAGGGACAGGACCTCGCGTGGGTCAAGATCACCGAGCAGGGGAAGAAGATCGGGAAGAACCAGATCCTCCCGGGCCCGATCTGCGAGTGCTGCGCCCCGGGGCTGACGGTCGACTCCAAGGGGAATCCCCTCCTCATCTACCGGGAGAGCAAGGCCGGCAACCGCGCGATCTTCCTGGCGACGTCGGCGAACGGCGGCGCCTCGTTCGCGAAGGTGGGCCGGATCAACCAGGGAGAGACCAAGATCGACAACTGACCCATGGACGCGCCGGCCGTTGCCGTGAGCAACGATGGGAAGAAGATGGCCGCGGCGTGGATGGACATGCGCGGCGGCAACCGCGACGTGCAATGGACCCTCGGCACCGCCGGCAAGTTCGCGCCGGAGACCACGGTCCACGACGACACCAAGAACACGCAGGGGCACCCCTCGCTCGCGTTCGACGCCGAGGGCACGGCGTGGTGCGCGTGGGAGGACATGAGGCTGGGACCGAACGCGCAGCGCATCTACGCGGCGGACTCCAGGTCGAAGAAAAACATCGCGGTGAGCGGCGACTCTGAAGGCAAGTGCGGCTACCCGAGCCTCGCCTTCGGCGGCGGCGTCCTGGGAGTCGCCTATGAATCCGGGCCGGGCGTCTCGTTCCGGATCCTTTCGGGAAACTGATGCGACTCCTGCTTCTTCTCCTGCCCCTGGGAGCGACGGCTGCGGCCGCCCAGGAATCGGACCGCGAGCGGCTCGATTTCTTCGAGCAGAAGATCCGCCCCATCCTCGCGGACCGCTGCTACAAATGCCACAGCGCGGAGTCCCGTCCCATCAAGGGCGGCCTGCTCCTGGACAGCCGCGACGCGGTCCTCCGCGGCGGCGAGGGCGGCCCGGCGGTCGTGCCGGGCGACCCCGAGCGGAGCCCGCTCATCCGCGCGATCCGCTACACCGACACCGAGGTGCAGATGCCCCCCAAGGCGCGGCTGACGCCGGAACAGGTGGCGGACTTCGAGAGGTGGGTCCGCATGGGCGCCCCCGCGCCCGCCGCGAAGGCCGACACCGGCCCCGCGAAGGCACCCATCGACTACGCCGCCGCGCGCCGGTTCTGGTCGTTCCGTCCCGTGGCCGCGCCGCCTCCCCCCACCGTGACGTCAAAGAACTGGCCCCGCACCGACATCGACCGCTTCATCCTGGCGAAGCTGGAGGAGCAGGGACGCGCGCCGGCCGCGGATGCCGATCGCCGCACGCTCCTTCGCCGCGCGACGTTCGACCTGCTGGGCCTTCCGCCGACGCCCGAAGAGGTCGAGCAGTTCGTGAACGATCCCTCGCCGGAGGCCTTCTCGCGCGTGGTCGACCGCCTGCTCGCCTCTCCTCACTACGGCGAGCGCTGGGGCCGCCACTGGCTCGACGTCGTGCGCTACGCCGACACCGCCGGCGACAACGCCGACTTCCCCGTCCCCCAGGCCCACAAGTACCGCGACTACGTCATCGACTCGTTCAACCGCGACACGCCCTACGACGAGTTCGTCCGCGAGCAGGTCGCGGGCGACCTTATGGACTCGGCCGGCGAGGAGGAGCGCTGCCGGAGGATCGTCGCGACCGGCTTCATCGCGATCGCCCGCCGCTTCGGCCTGGAGCCCGACGCGGAGATCCACCTCACGATCGACGACACGATCGACACGCTGGGTCGCTCCGTCCTCGGCATGACGCTCGGCTGCGCTCGCTGCCACGACCACAAGTTCGACCCGGTGCCGACGGAGGACTACTACGCGCTCTACGGGGTCTTCAAAAGCTCGCGGTACCCATTCCCCGGCGGCGAGCGGATGAAATACCAGAAGGACTTCGTGCCGCTGATCCCCCGCGAGAAGGCCGACGAGGTGCTCAAGCCGTTCGAGGAGAAGTACGCGGTGCTCGACGCCGAGGTCCGCGCGCTCAAGGAATCGCTCGCCGCCGCGGAGAAGGACGCCGTGAAGGCGCGCCTCGACGAGCTCAAGAAGGCGCTGGGCGAAGCGTCGAAGAAGCGCGCGGAGCTGGTCAAGCGGCGCCCCGAGATCGACGACGCCTACGCGCTCGCCGAGGGGACTCCATCGAACGCCCGGGTCCACCTGAAAGGGAGCCCGACCAGCCTCGGGGCCGAGGTGCCCCGCCGGTTCCTCCAGGTCCTCGGCGGCCAGCCGCTCGCCGACGCCGCGGGTGGAAGCGGCCGCCTCGGGCTGGCCCGCTGGCTGACCGACCCGGCCAACCCGCTGACCGCGCGCGTCATGGTCAACCGGATCTGGCAGCACCATTTCGGCCAAGGGATCGTCCAGACGCCCAGCGTCTTCGGCAAGCAGGGGCTGCCGCCCACGCACCCCGAGCTCCTCGACCATCTCGCTTCCGAGTTCATGAAGAATGGCTGGTCGATCAAGGCCCTGCACCGCCGGATCATGCTCTCCCGCACCTACCAAGTCTCGGCCGCCGGCGACGGCTTCCCGCGGCGGAGGCTGGACGCGGAATCGTTGCGCGACGCGATGCTTGCCGTCAGCGGATCGCTGGACCGCACCCCCGGAGGAGCCCACGCCTTTCCACCCCGCGACCAGAGGGACTTCTCGCAGGCCTCGCCATTTTACGCGGTCTACGAGACCCACCGCCGGAGCGTCTACCTCATGCAGCAGCGGTTGAAGAAGCATCCCTTCCTGGCACTCTTCGACGGTCCCGACACGAACGCGAGCACCGCGGCGCGGACACAGACGCTCACCCCGCTCCAGGCCCTCTTCATGATGAACTCGACGTTCACGCGCGAGCAGGCCGGGAAGTTCGCCGCCCGGATCCGCCGCGAGGCCGGCGACGACCGGGCGCGCATCGACCTCGCCCACCGGCTGGCCTTCGGCCGTCCCGCGACGACCGAAGAGATCGAGGCGGGCGAGGCGTTCCTCCGCGGCCCGGGCGACGGGCGCTGGACGGGCTACGCGCGCGTCCTCCTGTGCAGCAACGAATTCATGTTCGTGGATTGAGGATCCGATGAGCCACACCGACTGCGGTTGTTCGCGTCGCCAGGCGATCCGTTCGCTGGTCGGCGGCTCGCTCCTCATGCCCGGCATCATGGCTCAACTCCTCGCGGACGAAGAGGGGGGCCGCGACCCGCTCGCGCCGCGCGCCCCCCACTTCCCCGCGAAGGCCAACCGGGTGATCTTCGTTTTCCTCTCGGGCGGCTTCTCGCAGCTCGACACGTTCGACTACAAGCCGCGGCTCGTGGCCGACCACGGGAAGGAAGTGTCCGAGAACGGCGCGCACGGCAAGAAGCTCAAGCTCGTCAAGCCGTACTGGGAATTCAAGCCGCGCGGGCAATGCGGAATGCTGGTGAGCGAGCTCTTCCCCCACCTCGCGCGCCGCGCCGATGACCTCTGCATTATCCGTTCGATGAAGTCCGACCACCGCGACCACACCGAGGGCACGCTGGGAATTCATACGGGCTCCGTCACATTCTCACGGCCGAGCCTCGGCTCCTGGGTGAGCTACGGATTGGGCACGCTCAACCGGAACCTGCCGTCCTTCATGGTGATCGCGCCTTATCTCCCGTTCGGCGGCGAGCAGTCCTGGTCCGCCGATTTCCTCCCGGGCACGCACCAGGGAACACGCGTGCAACCCGGCGTGGAGCCGGTCCCGAACCTGAAGCCGCCCGCCCCGGATTCGCAGCCGTCGGAACTGGAATTGCTGGAGGCCACCAACCGCGCGCACTTCGCCCGCCGCGAGGGCGACCCCGCCCTCGCCGCGAGGATCCGCTCGTTTGAGATGGCCTTCGCGATGCAGAAGGAGGCCCCCGAGGCGTTCGATCTCTCACGGGAGACGGACGCGACGATGCGGCTTTACGGCGCCGAGCGCGGGAGGACGTCGGGCTTCGGCTGGCAGTGCCTCGTCGCACGCCGGCTGGCCGAGCGGGGAGTCCGGTTCATCGAGCTGGTCGAGCGCGGCCAGGGGATGTACGACAGCTGGGACTCCCACGAGAACCTGGTGGCCGACCACACGCGGCGCGCGAAGGCGGCCGACCAGCCGGTGGCGGCGCTCATCGAGGACCTCAAGGCGCGCGGCATGCTGGAGGACACCCTCGTCGTCATCACGAGCGAGTTCGGCCGCCCGCCGTTCGAGGACGGCGCGGCCGGCAAGGGGCGGTCCCACCAGATCTCGGCCTTCACGTCGATCCTCGCGGGGGGCGGCGCGAAAGAGGGCTTCGTGTACGGCGCGACCGACGACTACGGGATCAACGTCACGGAGAATCCCGTGCACGTCCACGACTTCCACGCCACCCTTCTGCACCTCGTGGGCCTCGACCACGAGCGGCTCACCTACCGGCACCTCGGCCGCGACTTCCGGCTGACCGACGTCGCCGGCCGCGTCGTGCGCGACGTCATCGCCTGAGCGCGAGGGCCAAGCCGAGCGCCGCCACCCCCGCGACCCACCCGATCTCACCCGTCGACCCGCAGCCGCACTTGTGATGGCTGCTTCCGCCTGATCCCGGGGACGACGCGGGAGACGAGGGCGAGGGTGCGGGCGCCGGAGCGGGCGGAGGCGGCGCGGGAGGCGGAGGCGACCCGCCACCCGCGGACAGCTTGTAGAGGTACACGTCCTGGTCGACCGCGTTCACCGCGACAAACGCGTTCTTCGAAGGGCTGTAGCGAAACCGTCCGAACGTGCCGTTCGAATTGGGCCCCGTCGGTGTGACGGTGTTCGTGGCGGCCGGCGTCATCTGGGTCCAGACGAGCGTGTCCATGTCGAGCGTGTAGACGTCCGCCCCGCCCTTCCACGCCACGAACTTGTCGACCGACGGGTCGTAGACGAAGCCGGGACTGTTCGAGCCGAGGATCCCGGTCGCGCCGGTGGTCGTCAGCTTGACCCCCGTGATGCTCCCCGTCGCGGCGATGTCCCACGACCACACCTCGCCATTCCCGACCGCCACGAGCTTCCTGCGCTTCGGATCGATGTCGGCGGTCTTGTAGTAGTCGAGATACGTCCCGGTCCACTGGTCGCCGTGCGCGGTCCACGTGTTCGCGGCCGGGTCGAACTCGATGAGCCAGGACGAGAGGCCGCCGTGCTGCCAGACGTGGCCCGTCTTCGAATCGACCGCCGTGATCGATCCGATCAGGTTGTTGGCCAACGTGTCGGCGAACTTCTGCGTCTCCCACGTTCCGGAGCCGAAATTGAACGCGTCGACGTGCTGAGTCCCGGTCTGCCCGCTCTGGTAGAACCCGGCACCACCGAACGTGCAGAACCGGTCGACGGGCGCGGGAAGGTATTGCAGGTAGTTGTAGGTGTGCCGCGAGCAGGGCCCTCCGTCCGGTGCGTAGGCCGTGTCCTTCGCGGGTGGATCGCTGGGGTTCGACACGCGCTGCCACGCGAGCGTGTTGAGGTCGAAGACGTAGATCTCGTTGCCCGCGTAGCCGCCGTGGCCGCCGCCCCAGACGAGGAGCCGGTCCCTCTGGGAATCGAACGCCCCGCCGCTCCAGTCGTTCATGACCGCGGAAACGCCCTCCACGGCGCTGTACGAGGCGGTCCGCGTGGGGTCGGGGTCGAGGGACTTCATATGGGAATTGGGGACCTGGTACCATTCCCCGGGCTGAAGGCTGTCGATCGCGTTCGCCGCGGGGGCCTTGCGCGCCTCCGCGGAACTCCAGGTCAGAAGCATCATGCCCGCCAGGGCGACCGCCGTCCGGCGCATCATCATGGTCTCCTCCCGCTCACTTGGGCAACTTGAAAAAGTGGACGTTCTCGTCGATCGAGGTCACGAGGATGAAGGCGTCGACCGCCGGCACGTAGCGCCAGCGTCCATAGGTCCCGGTCTCGTACTGGCCGTTCGACGTGGCCGCGGGCGCGCCCGGCGCGTCGTACCGGGTCCAAGCCTTCGTACCGGGATCGAGCGCGTAGACCGCACCGCCCGCCCAACCCACGATCCGGTCGGCCACCGGATCGTAATCGAGGCCGGGAGACGCGCTGCCCACGAACGCGTCCCCTCCCGTGGTCTTCCAGGTCTCCTGCACCGGGTCCGGTATCTGGAGATCGTAGGCGACCACTTTTCCCTCGCCGACCATCACGAGGTTCCGGCGCTTCGTGTCGACCGCACTCGTGTATCGCCCGAAGGCATCGTCGGAGGAGTGCTTCGTCCACGCGTTCGCGTCGTAGTCATAGGAGTACAGCCCGCGAGCGCCGGGGTTCGTCTCGGCCCACCAGACCTTCCGCGTCACCGGGTCATAGGAGCAGAGGTTCATGACGAAGGTGGGCGGCCGCGAGCCCGAGGCTTTCCGGTCCGACCACTTCAGGGTGGCGAAGTCGAACGTCCAGGGGCTGTCGGCCAGGACCATCTTCTCCCCGGCCGGCCTCGCGAGGTCGCCGCCCAGGCCGAAGAACCGGTCGGCGTGCGCGATGTAGGCCAGGCCGTTGTAGGTCGCGCGGGCGTTCGGATGGCCGTCGGCGTTGACCTGCTGTCCGAGGGACGGCGCGCGAGAGGGATCGGTCAGCCGTTCCCACGCAAGCGACTCGACGTCGAACGCGTAGAGCTCGTTCCCGTAGTAACTCGTGAACCCGCCGCCCCAGAGGACGAGCCGGTTCCGCCGCGTGTCGAGCGCCCCGCCGCTCCACGCATTGACGACGCTGACGGGACCGCTCTGGCCCCGGATCCCGAGGTGCTTCGTCGGATCGGGGACAACGCTCTTCATCCGCGAGTCCGGGACCGACATCCAGCTGTTGGGCACCATCGACTGGATCCGTGCGGCGGCCAGGGAGCGGGCGACGGGATCCTCGCCGGCCGAGGTGACGGCGTACTGGCCCGCGGCGACCTCGGCGGACTTCTTGTCGATCAGCCGCGTGAGCCGGACGCGCCCCTTCTCGACCTCGAGCCGCGTCGAGCCGTCCCTCACCGCGAGCGTGAACTTCGTTCCGACCACCCTTGCCTCGCCCTCGCTCGTGCGGATCACCATCGGTTGATCGGCGGGCTGCTTCGCGACGTCCGCCACGATCGAGCCGCGGGCCGCGAAGAGCCTCTTGCCGCCGGCCACCTCGACCGAGCGCACCTGCGTCTGCGGAGAAAGCTCGATCCGCGTCCCATCGTCGTAGCGGATCACGGCGCCCCGGCCGTTCGTCTCCACTCCCTGCCCCGCGAAGAGCTTGGCGACGTCGCCCCCCGCGCGTTCGACGACGGCGATCGGGAGCGGCTCGTCCTTTGACATCAAGAGGAAGCCCGCGATCCCCGCGAGGATCGCCGCGGCCGTCCCGACCAGGAGCTTCCACGGCGCCCGCGGGCGCGGGGGTGGCGCCGGGCGGCGGCGCGACGCGGTCGCCGTCATCGTCTCCGACAGCAGGCCCCGCTGGCGGCAGAGCGACACGTAGAGGTCGCGCCGCGTCCTGTTCCCGGGTTCCCTGAGCTCGGCGTTCAGCGTCGCGTCCTCGTCGGGCGAGGTCGCGCCGTCGAGGAAGCGGAGGACGAGCGCGGCGAACGCGTCGTCATCGCCGGCGAATCTCTTCTCAGGCATGCTGGCCTCGCATGCACTCCAGGAGGGCCCGGTGGATGCGGGCCAGCGTCACGTAGACCGTGTTGACCGGCTGGGCCAGCTTCTCAGCGAGGTCCTTGCCGCTGAGGTCGTCGCGGTAGCGGAGCTCGACGACCTGCCGCGACCGGGCGGGGAGCCGCTGGAGGCACGTGCGGAGCGCCGCGGAGGCCGGCCCCTCGTCCGCCTCGTCCCAGTGGCAATCGAGGACGTCGAGGACGGCCGTGTCGAGCGCGCGCGGCGCCTTTTGAATCCGGCGAAGCGCGTTCATCGCCTCGAGGCGCGCGATCCGGCGGGCCCACGGCGCGAAGCCGGCGACGTCGCCCAGCTCGTCGCGCTTCTTGAGCGCGACCAGGGTGGCATCCTGGAAGACGTCCTCGGCCAGGTGGGCGTCGCGGACGATGGAGCCGATGTAGCCGAGCAGCATCGCGCGCTGCGCGAGGAGCAGCCGGACCAGGACGTCCTGCTCGACGGTCATTCGCACCCTAGCCTACGTCGGAAGGGTCCGGGAACTGTACACGAATCGCCGGCGGCCAACGCTTCCGGGCCGGCCGCGTTAAACCCTGTGAAAGGGAGGCCGACCATGACCCTCGCGCTCGCGGCGTTCGTGTTCCTCGCCCAGGATCCCCCGAAAGACAAGGGCTTCACGATCCTGGAGGCCGAGGAGGTGATCGCCTGGATCTCAAAGCACGCCAGGGTGAGGCTCACGTTCTCCGAGAGCGTGATCCCGAAAGGGAAGAAAGTCGTGATCTCCACCGAGGCGCTCGATCCGGCACACGCCCTCGAGAACGGATTGAAGATGCTCAAGTCGATCGACCTGGCGGCCGTTGCGGACGGTGACGTGCCCGGCCAGTACGAACTCGTCCACGCGGCGATCGCCTCGAAGAAGGTCGCGAAAATCTACCTCTCGGTCGCCGACCTTCCGAAGGTCGAGGAGTTCTGCAGCCTCTCCCTGCGCCTGAAGAACGCGTCGCCCCGCGGCGCGCAGTCGATGCTCATCAATCTTGCGAGCTACCCGCAGAACTGCCTGGCCGAGGAGAGCACCGGCGCCGTGCTCCTGAGCGACTACACGTCCAACCTGCGGCGGATGGCGGAAGTCGTCCGGCAACTGGAGGCCGCCACTCCTCCCACGGCGTTCCGGGTTTCCGTGGCCGTTCTCGAGGGAACCAAGGGGGGCGAGGCGGACGTGCCCGAGGCCTGGAAGGCCCTCGATCTCCCCAAGTCGACGAACCTCCAGAAGTTCAAGCTGGTCGGCGAGACGGTCGCCCGCTTCGAGGTGCCGCTCGCCCGGAATCCCATGGTGAAATCGCCGCCTCCCTCTGAAGCCGTCCTCCGGGTCGGGGGTCCGCCGCCCGTGCGGATCGAGTTCGGCGGCACGGCGAGGGGGACGGAGGGCCCGTTCTTCGAGCGGTTCACCGTCCTCCTGGAGAAAGTGGACGCCCCGCTGGGCCTCCTCGTCCTCCAGACCCGCGTGGAGTTCCGGGGCGAGTCCTGGATCCTGGTGGGCGTGGCGCCCAGCGAGAGCCAGGTCTCCTCGTTGGTGATCCTGGCGCGGGCGGTTGCAGACAAGTAGTTGAGACAAAACTGACGGTTACCTTCGTCTCCCGAATTCGGGATACGAGACGCCCTCGACGGGCGTTCTATTTTTCGGAAGCGGCAGTCGGAGCGGGAAGCCATCGGTTGGGGACCCTCGGATGAATCTTCACCTCCGCGCCCTCCATATCGCCACAGCTTTCATCATCCTCGCCCCTCTTGCCCTCGCCCAGGAAAAGCCCAAGGAGCAGGAGCTCGTCCCCGGCCACTCGATCCACGGCGAGGCGTTCAACGAGGGACCTCGCCGCAAGGCGACCCTCATGGGCGGCATGGGGAAGATCGCGTTCGACATCACCACGAAGGCGCCCGAGGCGAAGGACTTCTTCGTCCAGGGCGTGGGCCAGCTCCACGGCTTCTACTACTTCGAGTCCGAGCGCTCCTTCCGCCAGGTCGCGTTCCTCGACCCCGACTGCGCCATGGCCTTCTGGGGCCTCGCGATGTCGAACATCAACAACGAGAAGCGCGCCAAGGAGTTCCTCGCGAAGGCGGAGAAGCTGAAGGCCGGGGCCGGCAAGCGCGAGCGGATGTGGATCCAGTCGCTCACCGACTACTACAAGGTCCCGCCCGCCGAGAAGGAAAAGCGCGCCCGCGCCTACGTCCGCGGGCTCGAGGCGATCGTCCAGGAATTCCCCGCCGACCTCGAGGCGAAGGCGTTCCTCGCCTGGTGTCTCTGGCACCACAAGGACAAGGGGCTTCCGATCGGCAGCTCACAGGCGGTCGAGTCGATCCTCCAGGACATCCTCCGCGCCGAGCCGATGCACAACGGCGCGCACCACTACCGGATCCACCTCTGGGACGAGGACCGCGCGTCGATGGCGCTCGACTCGGCGGAGCTCTTCGGCCCCTCGTCGCCGGGAATCGCCCACGCGTGGCACATGCCGGGCCACATCTACACCAAGCTTCACCGCTACGCCGACGCCGCCCGCGCGCAGGAGGCCTCCGCGCGCGCCGACCACGCCCACATGATCGAGGACGCCACGCTCCCCTACCAGATCCACAACTACGCGCACA
>JBGPCZ010000049.1:0-34205 GCA_041482015.1 Planctomycetota bacterium
CCCGAAGAAGTCCTTGAAAAGGACCTCTCGGTGAGTACACTGGGGTCGCTCAAGTCCACGGGTGCCCGTAGCTCAACTGGATAGAGCGTCTGGCTACGAACCAGAAGGTTACAGGTTCAAGTCCTGTCGGGCATACCATCCTGCCATCTTCTCGGGCACGACGACTTCCGTCGACCTCAAGGACGCCCACAAGAAGTTCCATCCCCGCGAACAGGGGAACGACGATGATTCTGACGCCACCGGCACCGCGGTGCCCATCGGCCGCTGGGTGGATGGCCTCTTGCCGTAACAGCATCTTTGCTGTATCATGTCGGCGAAGGAGGGGGCCTGGCCTGTCGGGTGGTGTTGTACCGTTCAGGAGGAGACGACTCGCCGGTAGCCGACTTCCTGGAGGAGCTCCCGGAGAAGAATCAGGCAAAGATCACCGCGGCGTTCGACTACTTAGGCGAGCAGGGGCCGGCCCTTCGGCGGCCGCATGCCGCGCATGTGAAGGGGAAGCTCGGAGCTCCGGGTCTCGCTGGGCCGGAACGGGTATCGGCTGCTCTATTTCTTCAGGGGGGGCAGATCGTTGTGGTGACTCACGGGTTTGCGAAGAAGACCCAGGCGATCCCCGCTCGGGAGATCGAGACGGCCGAGAAGCGGATGATGGACTACGAGGCGCGCTTCAAGCGAGGCGCGCTTCAAGAAGGGTGAGGTGGAGCGATGAAGCAGAAAGCCCTCTATCTGGATGAATGGCTGAGCGAGAAGCTCAAGAAGCCGGGGTTCCGGAGACACTTTCGCCAGGCCCGGATGGCGGTGGAGGTGGCACACCAGATCGTGCTTCTTAGGGAGAAGCTGGGGATCACCCAGGCGCAGCTCGCGCGGCGGATGGGGACCAAGCAGCAGACCATCTCGCGGCTCGAGAGCGGAGACTACGAGGGATTCACGCTCAAGACCCTGATGAAGATCGCTGAGGCGACGAAGACCCAGGTGGTCGTCATGTTCCGTCCTGTCCGGAAGACGAAAGCCGTCTGACCCGACCGTTCGTGGTATCCTGAAGGGTGGAGGGACGTCATGCTCCTCGCCCCCGCGCGGCCCCGAGCGAAACCAAGCCAATTGGAATTTCCTCACGCCCTCTCTGCCCAGCGTGAAGGGGATCCCGTGACCGCACCCCGCAAGGATCATGACGAGGATGGGGGCCGCGAGGATCATCTCTCGTGGCGGAACCGTGGCTCTCATGGCGCTCCCTCCCATTGGATGACGTGGCGTCTCCGGGGACCCGGTACATACTGCTTCATTGGGTCGGGAATCGACGACCCGGGGATCGAGACGCGCAAGCCCGGATTCCGGAATCCCGGCCGCTCACCCATGGGTCCCCCATATGGGTTATTCATGCAAAAAGGGATTGACGCCGCTCCCCCGTTCATGCAAAATCGCACTCCATTCGGGGGAGGGGTTCGCATGCGTATGACCGGGGAAAAAACAAAGTCCGAGGCCGCCATCGTCTGCCCCTCGTGCGGGGAGGTCTACGACACTCCCCAGAGGGTCACCGACGTCCTCCGCAACTCGGGCTTCTGCACCAACCTGACCTGCCTCGAAGACCTCACCAAGCTGCCGTTCGACGAGGTCCTCGCCCGCGTCAAGGAACAGCCGCGCAACATCGACCGCCGCGCCGTCTAGGCTTCTTCGTCTCTTATCACTTCATCTCCCTTCATCTCCTCTCATCTCCCTGTCTCCCTTCGTATGTCATAACCTGTCACGCTCCCTCGCTACTTTCGTACGATGAGCGTGATGGACCTCGTCACCGGGCCGTTCCGGCCCTCCCTCGAACAGGCGTTCAAGGAAACGTTCGGCCGACTCCGCGGCCGCGACCCGCTCGCGCCCCTCGCCGTCGTCGCCCCTTCCAAGCGCGTCGCCGACCGCCTGAAGGAGCTCGCCCTCGAGGCCATCCCCGACGGCTTCGCCGCCGTCCGCTTCCACAACCTCTTCTCGTTCGCCCGCGCCATCTACGAGGAGGCCTTCCCGCCCGCCGCCGGCTTCCGCCTCCTCCTCGACCCGCTCGTCCCCCGGCGACTCCTCGGCGCCATCCTCCGCCGCCATTTTAAAGAGGAGCGATACCTCTCGCGCGCCGCCATCGATCCCGGCGCGCTCCTGGCCGTCATCGACGAGCTCAAGTCGGCCGCCGTCAAGCCCGACCATGCCCTCAAGGCCCTCGCGTTCGAGGATCTTGGGTGGGAGGACGCGCCGAAGCTGGCCGAACTCCTCTCGCTCTACAAGCGAGCGAGCGAGGAGCTCCAGCGCCGGAAGATCCACCTCCGCGCCGACGTCGTCCGCCTCGCCGCCGACGCCGCTCCGCGATCCGCCCTCCTGGGCTCCTTCGCCCACGTCCTCTACTACGGCTTCTACGACCTCGACCAGAACCAGCTCGACCTCCTCCGCGAGGTCCGTCGTCGCGTGCCGGTCACGCTCTTCTTCCCCTACGAGGAGTCGCCGCAACACGCGTACTCCGCCGAGTTCCTGAAGACGATCATCGCGCCGATGTCGGAGTCGTCGCTTGCGCTCGACGCGAAAGTCCCGCGGCCGAGAATCTCGCAGGTCGCCGCCTCGGGCGCGCACGACGAGGTCTGGGCCGCGGCGAAGGAGGTCCTCCGGCTCGCCGATCGCGGCGTGCCGCACTCGCAGATCGCCGTCGTCGCGCGGACCCTCGAGCCGTATGCCGGCCTCATCGAATCCGTCTTCCGGGAGCACCAGCTCCCGTTCACGTCGAGCGCGAAGCGGCGGCTCGATCGCGATCCCGCGATCAAGGCGGCCCGGCTCCTTTTCTCGATCGGCGACTTCGACCGCGGGCGCGTGATGGATCTCGTCCGCTCCCCGTTCTTCAAAAGGGCGGGCGGCGACCCCGAGCTGTGGGACCTCGCGTCGCGCCTCATGGGGATCGGCCACGGCGCGGGCGCGTGGGGCGAGCGGCTGGGGGCGGTCGCGGGGAAGGACTACGTCCAGAAGCGCGGCGAGCGCGCCGGCGAGAAGGACTTCGTCCTCCCGGCCTCGGAAGTCGCCTTCTTCTGGAGGGCCGTGCGCGGGCTCCTCGACGCCGATCCACCGCCCTCGGGCTGGAAGGGCTTCTCCAAGTGGGCCCTCGAGCGCCACCGGAAGTTCCTCAAGACCGACGAACGCGTCGAGGCGGCGATCGAGTCGTTGGCCGAGCTCGAGGGTCTCGCGGTCGACGATCCGCTGGCCGCGCTGCTCGACGTCCTGGGCGAGATGACCGAGCCGCTCGGATGGCAGGCGGGCCTGCCCGCCGGAGGCCGGGCGAAGGCGGGGGTCCAGGTCCTCGACGCGATGGCCGCGCGCGGGCTCTCGTTCCGCGCGCTCATCGTCCTCGGGATGAACGAGCGCGTCTTCCCGCGGTTCATCCTCCAGGATCCCTTCATCCGCGATTCCGTCCGTTCGCGGATCGAGCACCGCCTCGGCTGCCGCATGACGCCCAAGGTGAAGGGCTACGAGGAGGAGCGGCTCCTCTTCGCGCTCCTCATGGCGTCGTCAAACGAGATCGTCCTCTCGCACCAGCGCTCCGACGAGCGCGGGCGGGTCCAGGTGCGGTCGCCTTTCCTCCCCAAGGGGGATCCGAGGTCCATCCCGCGGCGTCCCGCGGAGCGGCTGCGATCGGAGCCGCTGGAGCTCCTCACGCCGCGCGAGGCGTCGCTCCGCACGGGGCAGGGCGAGGCGGTCGGCCGCGCGATGGGCTGGAACGTCTCGATGCTCGTCGACGCGACGTCGGTCCTCCGAAAGATCGAGTCGCGCGGGCCGCTCACGGAGCACGACGGGGTGGTCGATGCGGGCGCGTACTGGAACTCGGTCGCCTCCTACGGGCTCTCGCCCACGCCGCTCGAGCGGCTCTCCGAGTGCCCCTTCCGATTCTTCGCGCAGCAGATGCTCCGGCTCGAGGAGCTGGTCGAGCCGGAGGGCGAGGACATGCTTTCGCCGCTCGAGATCGGCCACCTCTATCACGACGTCCTCGAGCGGTTCCACAAGAGGGGCGACGACCTCGACGGGCGGCTCGAGAAGTCGTTCGCCGAGTTCCAGAAGACGCGGTCGATCCGCTACCCGGTGCTCTGGGAGGTCGAGAAGGGGCGGATCGCGGAGGCGGTGCGCGCGCTGGTGCGGCTCGACGACCTTGAAACGTTCAAGCCCCACTCCTTTGAGCGCGAGCTCAAGGCCGAGATCCCGATCGAGGTGGGCGGGCGGAAGACCGTGACGTTCCGCGGGTTCGTCGACCGGCTCGACCTCAGCGCGACGAACGCCTTCCGCGTGATCGACTACAAGAAGAGCCGGGGGAAGTACGGCTGGATCATGAAGACGGGCGTCTTCGAGAAGGGCCGGTACCTCCAGCCGCCGATCTACTTCCTCCTGGCGCTCCACGCGCTCGGGCGGGACAAGAAAGTAGACCTCGAGAACTCGAAGTTCTCCTATTACTTCATCGAGGAGGCACTCGAGGGGGAGACGTGGGAGATGGAGCTGACGGGGGAGATGTGGAAGGAGTACCCGAAGTTCGAGGCCCACCTGAAGCGCATCCTCGAGCAGATCCCGCGCGGCGAGTTCGCGATCAGCCCGGGCGACCACTGCCGCAGCTGCGAGCTCGGGACGGTCTGCCGGAAGTCGCACCTGCCCACGCGGATCCGGGCGGAGGAATGGGAGGAATCGCGTGACGCCCGGTGACCAGGGGGAGCGGCTGAAGGCGATCCGGTCCGCGGCCAACCTCGCCGTGACGGCGGGCGCCGGGACGGGGAAGACCACGCTCCTCGTCGACAAGGTCCTCCACAAGGTCGTCCACGAGGGCGTGGGGATCGACCGGATCCTCGCGCTCACGTTCACCGAGAAGGCGGCGAACGAGATGCGCACGCGGCTCCGGGAGAAGCTCGAGGAGGCGGGCCGGGCCGACGGGCTCGACCGCGCCGAGATCGGGACGATCCACAGCTTCTGCGCCCACGTGCTCCGCGAGTTCCCCGTCGAGGCGGGCGTGACGCCGGGCTTCGAGGTGGACGAGGGGACCGTCTTCCGCCGCCGCTTCGAGGAGGCGTGGCCGCGCTGGCTCGACCGCGAACTGGGCCCCGACGCGCGGCGGCCGCGGCAGTGGCAGGAGCTGCTCGGGAAGGTCGACCTCTCCGCGATGCGCGAGCTGGCCGAGGGTCTCGCGTCGTTCGCCGTGCCGGACGAGCGCAACAGCGGCTCGGCCGCGCTCGCCGATCGCGTGGCCGAGCTTTCGGAGCAGGTGCCCGACCTCGTCCCCGCCCTCTGGGGGCGGGAGCCGCTCCCGAGGCGGGTCCCGTCGAAGGCGACGCCGCGCGTGAAGAGCGCGTACCGGCTGGCCGAGGACGTGGCGTCGATCGACGAGGCGCTCACCGGCCGCGCGGTCGAGTTCGCGGAGGACTTCGCCCGCGAGTTCCGCGCGGAGTTCCTCGCCGCAGGGTACGTCACGTTCGACGCGATGCTCGCGCTCGTGTATCGGCTTCTCCGGAGCGAGGTATTTCCGAACGTCCTCCAGATCCTCCGCGAAAAGTACCAGTACATCCTGGTCGACGAGTTCCAGGACACCGACCCCGTGCAGGGGGAGATCATCCAGCTCCTGGCCGAGGGGCCCGACGGCGCGCTCGTGCCCGGCCGGCTCTTCCTGGTCGGCGACCCGAAGCAGTCGATCTACAGCTTCCGCGGCGCCGACATCGTCGCGTACCACGGCGTGGTCGACCGGATCCTCCGCGAGGGCGGCGAGAAGGTCGTCCTCCGCACGAACTTCCGGAGCCACGGGAGGATCCTCGACTTCGTGAACGCGGTCTTCTCGAAGGTGATCGTCGAGAACCGGAGGCTGCAGCCCCCCTATGAGCCGATCGAGCCGCAGGAGGGCCGCAAGGCGAAATACGCGGAGCCGACGATCGAGGCGATCGTGGTCACGGACGCGAAGGCCGAGGCGTCGCGTCACACGGAGGCGGGGGAGATCGCGTCGTGGATCCAGGGCCACCGGAACATCCCCTACAAGGACATCGCGATCCTGTTCCGCTCGCTCGTCGACGTCCCGATGTACCTCGAGGCGCTGCGCTCGGCGGCGATCCCGTACGTGGTCGAGGGCGAGAAGTACTTCTACGGCACGACGGAGGTGATCGACTTCGTCAACCTGCTCCGCGCGGTGGCGAACCCGCACGACCGGGTCGCGATCGCGGGCGTGCTGCGCTCCCCTTATGGGGGGATGACGGACCAGGAGCTCTACACGCGACGGAAGTCGCTCGACTACCGCGCGGCCTCCGACCTGCCCCTTTTCGACCTGCCGATCTTCAAGTTCCTGCGCCACTGGCACGACCTGTCGGGGCGCGTCGGCGTCAGCGAGCTGGTCGACGCGATCTTCACGGAGTGCTACGCGCTCGAGATCGCGCAGGCGGGGTACCACGGCGAGCAGGCGGTGGCCAACCTGCTCAAGCTCCGCCAGAAGGCGGGGGAGCTCGAGGCGCAGGGCGGCTGTACGCTCGCGGAATTTCTCCGCTCGGCGACGCAGGCGGTGCGGGAGCTCGAGGAGGAGGGCGAGAGCCCGCTCGCGGACGAGACGCTCGACGCGGTGCGGATCCTCTCGATTCACCGTGCGAAGGGCCTCGAGTTCCCGGTGGTGATCCTGCCGGACCTCCACCGCACGCCCGCCTCGAAGCCCGCGCCCGTCGTGCGCTACGACTGGCCGACGCGGACGCTGGGCGTCCGGCTGGGCGGGGCGATGAACGCGGGGGGCGCGGCGCTGGCGCACCTCGACCGCGAGCGGCGGCGCGAGGAGTGGCGGCGGCTGCTCTACGTCGCGCTGACGCGCGCGAAGGAGATCCTGGTCCTGCTCGGGAGCGGCGAGCACAAGGACGAGAGCTACATCGGGCTGCTGCTGGGCGAGCTCCGTAGTAGGGCTTCGGTGAAAGAGGTGGAGGTCCGGCGCCCGCGGCTCGCGCCTCCCCCCGCGCCGGCGGGGAAGGAGAAGCACGACTGGGGCGCGTTCGTCTCGCGGTGGCGCGACCGCGAGAAGCGCGCCGCCCCGCCCGAGCGGATCACGAGCCCTTCGCGGCTGGAGGCCTATGATAAAGTAAACCGTTTACTTTATCATAGGGAGGAGGCCCCCGAGGCCCCGGACCGGGCGGTGCAGGTGGGGGTCGAGTGCCACGCGGTGCTGGAGCGGCTGGACTTCAAGGCGCCGGCGGTCCCGGAGGGGACCGATCCGGAGGCGGCGCGGATCCTGAAGAAGTTCTTCAAGAGCGCGCCGTTCAAGTTGCTGGCGGCGTCGGAAATCCTGGCGCGCGAGTTGCCGTTCGTGATCCCGCGCGGTGGCCAGATCGTGCAAGGCGTGATCGACGTGATCTGCCGCCGGGGCGGGAAAGTCTACGTGTCCGACTACAAGTCGGACAAGTCGATGAAGCCGGGGGAGTACGCGCTGATCCGGGAGATCTACACGGAGGCGGTGCGGCGGGTGCTGAAGGTCGAGCCCGTGTTCACGCTGATCTACCTGAGGCACGGGGAGGAGATCGAGGTGAACGCGAAGGGGGAGGCGGTGAGGGTGGGGAGCCGGTGAGAACCGGGGAAAGGGGTTCGACTCACCCTCTCTCCGATCTCTCCCACTCTCCCTTGGCCTGCCGCCGAGATAATTTTTTAGCCGCGCAGCCTCTCTTCGACCATACGGACGTGCACCCGCTTCCGGACCGCCTGCTCCCCGGACATGACCGGCGGCACACGAAAGAAATCGGTTACCGTTGCTGCCTTCCGGCCCTGGCGGGGTTCGCCGCTCTTAAGTTGCACCGGACGCCCGGATCGACGCCACGTGCCCGTGCGCTGAACACGCCGGACGGCCTCGAAGAAGCGGTCGACCCTCCTTAAGCGGGTTGGAGGCACCCTTTCGGGCGAAGGCACCGCTAATTCCCCGTCCAGCGCGGCAAGGGGAGTCTAACCACAAAGGCGCCGGGACACAAAAGGATTCTGATAGACTTTCGGGATGGTCGAGGAGACCGCGATCGGCGGGGCCGCGCGGGAGTTCCCGCGCACGCGGTGGACGCTCGTCGCGTCGTCCCGCGAGAGCGCCGAGGCCCGCCGCCGGGCGCTCGGGGAGCTCCTCGCCGCCTACTGGAAGCCGCTCTACGCGTACGCGCGCCTCAAGGGCCTGGCCATCGAGGCTGCCAAGGACGCCGTCCAGGGGTTTTTCGCCGAGCTTCTCGAGCGCGACTTCCTCGCGTCGCTCGACCCGGCGCGCGGCTCGCTCCGCGCCTGGCTCAAGACGTCCCTCGCCAACTTCCTGGTCAACCAGCACGAGGGCTCCGTCGCGCAGAAGCGGGGAGGGGGACGCGCGATCGTGTCGCTCGACGTCGACGTCGCCGAGCGCGGGCTCGCGGCGGCCGACGCGCCCGACGCCGCGTTCGATCGCGAGTGGGCGGTGAACGTCATGGAGCGCGCGACCGCGCGGCTCCGCCGCGAGTTCGAGTCGGGCGACCGGAAGGGACCCTTTGACCTCGTCCTCCGCTTCCTCGGTTTCGGCGAGGCGCCTCCCTATGCAGAAGCGGCGAGGCAGGCGGGCATGAGCGTCGTCCAGCTCAAGGCGTTCCTCCACCGCGCGCGCGTGCGGTTCCGCGAACTCGTCCGCGGGGAGGTGGCCGACACGTCGGGCGGCGACCCGGAGGCCGAGATCGGCGAACTCCTCAGGGCGCTCCGGCCGTGAGCGACGCCTGCGCGAAGTGCGGGACGCCCAACCCGACGGGGCGGCTCGGCGTCTGCCCGGGCTGCGCGCTCGCGGAGGACGACGGCCCGCTCGTCATCGGCAACGGCGCGCTGGAGCTCCAGGAGCAGGTCGGCCGCGGCGGGATGGGATCGGTCTACCGCGCGCGCCACCTCAAGCTCGGGCGCACCGTCGCGGTCAAGTTCCTGCCGCTCGACCTCGCGGAGCAGGAGGAGTTCCGCCAGCGGTTCGAGCGCGAGGCGCGCGTGCTCGCCATGCTCAACCACCCGAACATCGTGACGGTCCACGACTTCGGGCAGGAGGACGGGCAGGGCTTCATCGTCATGGAGTTCGTCGAGGGGAGGCCGCTCTCGGAGCGGCTGCCGCTCGCGGCCGACGAGGCGGTGCGGATCGCGGTGCAGGTCTGCGACGCGCTCGACTACGCGCACGGCCAGGGCGTCGTCCACCGCGACATCAAGCCGGAGAACATCCTGGTCGACTCGGCGGGGCGCGTGAAGGTCACCGACTTCGGGATCGCGCGGATCGTGAAGGCCGGCACGCCGCACTGGACGGTGACGACGCCGGACGTGACGCTGGGGACGCCGCACTACATCTCGCCCGAGGCCCAGAAGGGCGCGCCGCCCGACCCGCGGATGGACGTCTACGCGCTGGGCGTGGTCCTCTACCAGATGGTGAAGGGGCGCGTGCCGCAGGGGGACTTCGAGCCGATCTCGGGGCCGCTCGACGCGGTGGTGCGGAAGGCGATCGCGCCGGAGCCGGCGCGGCGGTACCAGACCATCGGCGAGTTCAGAAGGGACCTCGAGGCGGGCGCGTCGCGGCCGGCGGGGGAGGGGCTGCCGGCGGAGGAGCGGACCTTCGTGCGCGCGGTGGCGATCCTGCAGGCGGTCTCGTGCATGGTGGCGCTGCTGGCGTTCCTCGCGTCGGTCACGCCGAAGGTGATCGCGAAAGGAGACGAGAAGCCGCTCATCTCGATCGGGAACGAGCCGCTGCCGGGCGACCGGTTCGTCTCGCGCGCGCGGTTCGAGACGGGATGGGCGCTGGCGACGCTGGCGACGTTCGCGCTGGCGATCACCGCGTATGGATTTCTCCGGCGTCACTGGAGAAAGTCGGGCCTGGAGCGCCCGGCGCCGGAGCGGCCGCTGCGGGAGTCGGCCTGGGTGTTCGGCACGGGGGTCGTGGCGCTGGGGGTCTACGGGGTGCGGCTCCTGCTGCAGGAGCACGGGATCCCGTGGGCGCGCTTCATCCCGGTGCTGGGCGGCCTCATCGAGGTGGCGGCCCTCTTCTTCTTCTGGATGGCGGTCCTGGAGGGCTGGCGGATCTCGCGGCCGCTCTACCGGGAGCCCCTCCTCTGGCTCGGCTGCGCCCTGTCGCTCTATCCCCCCATCAACGAGCTGCTCCGCTTCCTCCACGCCTGGCAGCCCGCGGGCTGATTCCGCGCAACCCCGCCTCCGCGTTCCGGTACAGACGGGCGGAAGGAAACAAGAAGGAGGCTGAGAATGAACTACACCGTGTACGCGTACCTGGCCTACCTGGCGGCGAGCGTGGGCCTGACCACGTGGGTGGCGCAGACGCTCCACAAGAACGGGCGGATCTTCCTGGTCGACAGCTTCGGCGGGAACGAGAAGCTGGCCGACTCGGTGAACCACCTGCTCGTCGTGGGCTTCTACCTGGTCAACGTGGGGTACGTCTCGCTCGCCCTGAAGTACGGCGACAAGCCCGGCGACACGGTCAAGGCGATCGAGTTCTTCAGCACGAAGATCGGCATCGTGCTCCTGGTCCTCGGCGCGATGCACTTCCTGAACATGTACGTCTTCACGCGGATGCGCCGGCGCGCGATGCTGCGGAACGAGCCTCCCCCCCTCGAGCCCCAGGAGTTCCTCCGGGGCGAGCGTGGGTAACGACGGTGGATGCGGAGGTTGGAGGTGCGACGATGAAGAAGCTGACGGTCCTCTACGACGCCCACTGCGGGTTCTGCGTGAGATGCCGGTGGTGGCTGGTCGCGCAGCCGAGGTACGTGGCGATGGAGTTCTTCCCGTGCGGGTCGCCCGAGGCGGCCGAGCGCTTCCCGGGCGTGATCCGGCTGGGCGAGCCCGAGGAGTTGATCGTGGTGAGCGACGAGGGCGGCGTCTACCGGGGGACCCGCGCGTGGATCATGTGCCTCTGGGCGCTGAAGGAGTACCGCGAGTGGGGGATGCGCCTCTCCCACCCGGCCCTCATGCCCCTCGCCCGCGGCGCCTTTGCCCTGGTCAGCGAGTCCCGGAAGAAGCTCTCCTCCTGGCTTTGCCTGGCGCCGGAGGCGGAGCTGGTCCAGGAGCTCCGCAAGGCCGACCCCCCGAGGTGTGCCGTGTAACTGTTAACGAAATCACGGCGCACTTTCGTTAACAGTCAGGCGACGAACAGGAAGTCCCGGCCCCCGACCAGCGACTCGCCGAGCAGGCGGCCGCGGATCAGGTCGCGCGCGCCGCGCGAACCGACCGCGCCCAGCACGAGCCCGCCCCGCTTCGCGAGCCCCTCCCCGGGCGCGACGACCCGCACCCTCCCGTTCGCGATCGTCCGCCCGACCTTCCGCGGGTCGATGTCGATGACCTGCGTCACCTCGATCCCCGAGCGCAGCAGGTCGCGCGTCCAGTCGCGCCCCGTCGGCCCCGCGCCCCAGACCGTGATCGGGCTCCGGCAGAGCGGGTGGCGCCTGAAGTAGTGGAGCTTCGCGGCGTAGAACGCCTTCCCGGAGTACATCGCGTGGGTCCGCGTCAGCCGGCCGGCCCCGTCCCGCCACGCCAGCAGCCGCTTCGGCAGCTTCTCGAACCGCGCGCCCCGCTCCCGCATCCGGTGGAACAGGTCGTAGTCCTCCGCCCACCCGGGGTCGTGGTAGCCGCCGGACCGCTCGAAGAGGTCCCGCCGCATCAGCACCGTGGGGTGTGCGAGCGGGCTCTCGACGAAGAAGTTGGCCGCGATCTCCTCGTGCGTGAGCAGGCGATTCTGCCACTCGACGTAGGCCCGCATGCCCTCGGCCGTCCGCCCCATGAGCCGCACCCGCGACGAAACGACGTCCACGTGCGGCGGCGAGTCGATCCGCGTCGATTGAAGGATCAGCCGCCGCGGGTGCATCACGTCGTCCGCGTCCATCCGCGCGAGGAGCGGCCCGTTCGCCATCCGCGAGGCCGAGCGGAGCGCCTCGACGTGGCCCGCGTGCGCGCCCGTCAGGATGCGGATCCGCGGGTCCTTCCGGGCGGCCTGGTCCAGGATCTCCAGCGAGCCGTCCGTCGACCCATCGTTCACCACGACCAGCTCCCACTCGCGGAAGCTCTGCGCCTGCACGGACCGGAGCGCCGCGCGGAGCGTCCCCGCGGCGTTCCAGACCGGCATCAGGATGGAGATGAGCGGCATTCGGGGCGCGTCTATAGTAGTATATGGAGCAGGAGCCATGAAAGCCGTCCTCGCGCTCGCCCTGGCCCTGCTCGGCGACTTCTCGTCGCGCCCGCCCCTCGTCGACCCGACCCGGTTCGAGCTCCTCCGCACCGCCGGCGCCCGGTCCTCCACGCTCAGCCCCGCGGGCAACGTCTTCGCCCTGTACGCGGGCAACTCCGTCACGCTCTACGACCTCAAGCAGGACCGCGAGACCTTCCGGCTCGCCGGCCACAACGGGAACATCCACGACTCGGGGTGGAGCCGCGACGGCAGGCTCTTGGCCACGAGTGGCTACGACGGCTTCGTCCGCGTCTGGGACGTCTCGACGGGGAAGTCGCTCGCCGCGATCGCCGCCCACGCCGGGTACGCCTGCTCCGTCACGGTCTCGCCCGACGGGAAGCACGTCGCGACGGGCGGGAGCGCCGACAACACCGTCAAGGTCTTCGAGATCTCGTCGGGCCGCGAACTCCGGTCGATCCAGGCGCCGCCGGGAGCCGTCTTCACGCTGGGCTACACGGGCACCGGCCGCTACCTCATCGCGAGCCACGCCGACGGCACGCTCCGCGCGTGGGACGCGGGAACGGGGCTCGAGGCGAAGAACCTCACCGCCGGCGCGGGCTTCGTGCACACTTACGCGTTCACGCGCGACGGTAAATTCCTCGCCTACCCGATTCCCGACGGATCCCTCGAGGTGCTCGAGACCGGGACGTGGCAGGAAGCCGCGTCGCTCGAGGGACATGCCGGCGGCACGAGCTACCTCGCCTTCGATCCCGGCGGCCGCTTCCTCGCCTCGACGGGACGGGACGGCACGGTGAAGATCTGGGAGGTGGCCACGAAGAAGATGGTCAACGCGCTGGGACAGGGCGTGGGCGACAACTCGCGCATCGCCTTCACCGCCGACGGGCAGAACATTGTCGTCACGGGCACCGACGGAACCCTCCGCATCTTCGGGCGGAAGAGGTGATCGCGCTCGCGCTCTTCCTCGCGCTCGACGCGTCGGGCCGCGCGGAGGCGGCGGGCTGGCGCTTCGATTTCGCCCGCTCCGTCCCCGCGGGAGACGAGCCCGTCTTTTCCATCTCCGTCTCGCGCAGCCGCGGCCTCGCCGTGGCGGGCCGGCGCGACGGGAGCGTCATCGTGTGGGACGCGTGGACGTGGCGCGAGGTCGCGCGCTTCGCGGCCCACGCCGGCGGCTGCACCGCGGCCGTGATGGATTTCGACGGCCGGTCGCTCGCGACGGGGGGCCACGACGGCGCGATCAAGCTTTGGAACGGATCGAGCTGGGCCCCCGAGAGGACGCTCCGGACCGGCGGAAGCCCGGTGGTCGCGCTCGCCTTCGCGTCGGGCGGGAAACGCGTCGTCGCGGTGGACGCGGACGGCGCCCACTCTTTTGACCTCGACGGGGGATCCGCCCTTCTGCCGGGCGCCGCGTCGTCGGTCGCCGCGGCGGGCGACCGGGCCGCGGTGGGGGGGAGCGACGGGATCGTACGGGTCTGGGACCTCGCGGGCGCGAAGGAACTCCTGCGTCTCCAGGCCCACGCGGGCGTCGTGACCGCGGTGGCGTTCAGCCCGGGCGGGGAGAGGATCGTCTCGGCGGGCGTCGACCACGCGATCCATGCCTGGGACCCGAAGACGGGGAGGAAGGTGAAGACCTTCGAGGGGCACGCGGGACCCGTCCGCGCCCTGGCGTTCCTTCCGGGCGGCCGGATGTTCGCGTCGACGGGGACCGACGGGGTGCGGGTGTGGGACGTCGCGACGGGACGCGTGATCCGCGTCCTCGCGATGAACGGCGTCGCCGGCTGCGCGATCGCGGTGGGCCTCGGGTCGTCGCAACTGGTCGTCACGGGCGGGGACAACCGCGCCTGGGTCTGGGGCCCGGGCGCCGGCGCGCGGGAGGAGCCGCCGGCCGACTCGCGGCCCGGCGGGTTCCTCGGCGTCTCGTACGTCGACGGCGGCGGCGCGCTCGTCCAGGGGCTCTACAAGGATTCCGCGGCGGAGCGATCGGGATTCCAGGTGGGGGACGTGATCGTCGGCGTGGACGACATCGCGGTCGACACGTCGGAGGACTTCCTCAACTACATGCGCCGCTCTCACGAAGGCGACGACGTGCACGTAAAGATCCATCGGGGAGGGGAGACGAAGATCCTCCGGGTGAAGTTCGGGAAGTGGAAGGACCAATGATGCTGGCGAAACTCGAACTGCGAACCAACGTCCTCGCCCTCCTGCTGCTCATGGCGGGGGCGGAGGCGAGGGATGCGAACGCGCCGGGGAAGGTGTTCGATCCCGCGGGGATGGGGCTCGTCCGGACGATCGCGCCCGGCGGCGACCCGGACGCGGTCGCGTTCTCGGCCGACGGCCGGCGGCTCGCGGTCGCCGTGGGGACCGTCGCCGTCCTCTACGAGACCGAGACGTGGCGCGAGGTGCGCCGGCTCGAGGGCCATCCGAATTCCATTCTCGGCATCGCGTGGTCGCCCGACGGGAAGCTTCTCGCGGCCGGCGGGCTCGAGGGGGCCGTCGCGATGTGGGACACGCAGACCGGCGCGGTCCGGACCCTGCCGGCGGCGCACGCCTCGTACGTCGGCGCGCTCGCCTTCAGCCCCGACGGGCGGACGCTCGTCACCGGCTCGCACGACGGCACCGTGCGGATCTGGGACCCGGGCGAGGGGCGCGAGCGGCGCGTCCTCGTCCCGGCCGGCCCCGCCGGGGCGCTCTGCGCGGCGTTCTCGCGCGACGGCCGCCGGCTGGCGATTGGGCTGGGCGACGGCGAGGTCCGCCTCTGGCGGGCGGGCTCGTGGGAGGAGGACCGGACGCTGGGCGTCCGCGGCTCGGGGAACGTCCTCTCGGTGACGTTCTCGCGGGACGGCGCGCGCCTTGCGATCGCCACGGAGACGACGCTCTCGGTGGGCGGCCTCGCGCCCGGGAGCGCGGAAGCGCGATTCGAGGTGGGGACCGCCACGCTCGGCTGCCTGGCGATCTCGCCGGACGACCGCTACGCGATCGCGGCCGGGGGCGACCTGGCGGTCCGCGTGCACGATCTCCTCCGCAAGGGGGAGGAGGTGGCGAAGCTCCAGCACCACACGGGCGCGCTGTCGGGGGTCGCGGTGCGGCCCGACGGCCGGTGCTTCGTGACGATCGGCCACGACCGCCACCTCAAGGTGTGGGGCCGCGTCTCCGGGGGGATGGCGCGCATCCGGCCCAAGGGCTTCTGCGGGATCCGCGTCCAGGCGGACGCCACCGGGCGCGTGGTGATCTCCGACGTGATCGCAGGCACGGCGGCCCGGGCGGCGGGGATGCAGGCGGGGGACGTGCTCCGTTCGGTCGGAGGCCTCGAGATCCACAACACGACCGAGTCGGTCGACAAGATCGGGAGCTACCTCGAGGGGGACGAGGTCGAGTTCGTGGTCGAGCGCGGCGGCGAGTCGAAGGCCATGAAGTTCAGGCTGGGGAAGCGGCCGGACGACCTCGAGAACTAGAAGACCGGGCGGGAACTTTCCCCCCGTGGCGCCGCGCCTTCCTCGACGCGTGGTAGAGGTACTGCTGGGCGTAGCCCGCGAGGTCGCCCCACCGCTCCTGGGCGAAGGCGCGGATCGCGCGGTCGGGAGCTTGGCGGCCGCCGAAGTACGTCTCGATCATCACCTTCCGGATCCACGTGTCGACGGGGAAGGCGCCGAGGTGCCCGAACGCGAAGAGGAGGACGCAGTCGGCGACCTTCTCGGCGACGCCCGGGATCACCATGAGCGCTTCCTTTGCCTCTTCATAAGGGAGGCCCTCGACTTCCTCCAGCAGCCCGCCCTGCGCGAGCCGCGCCGCCTGGACGAGGTACGAGGCGCGGAAGCCGACCCGGAGCCGGCGGAGTTCGCGCTCGCCGCCCAGTTCGCGGGGGAGGGGGAAGTCGGGCGATTCGAGGCCATCGAGCCTGGACGTCCCGCCGTACGCGCGGGCCAGGTCGGCGACGTTCCCCGCGATGCGCGGGATGTTGGACGCGATCGAGAGGATGAACGCCGCCGTGCACTCCCAGGGGTCCTGCCGGAGCAGCCGCAGGCCCGGGTGGGCGTCGAGCGAGGGGCGGAGCTTGGGGTCCCGGGCGAGCGACTCGCGGATCGCGGGGAGGTCGTGGTCGAGCGAGAAGAAATCGCGGACGAAGGCGGCGTCCGCGCCGTCGACGAGGAGGGTTTCGCCGGCCTGTTCGACGCGGAAGAGTCGGCGGCGGGCGTGGAGGGTGAAGGCGCCGCCGGGAGCGCGAGAATAGCGGAAGAACTGGCCGCTCTCGAGCGTGTGTTCGAGGGAGAACGCGGGAGCGTGGAGCGAAAGGGTCATGCCGCGGAAGCCCCCCAGCCGATGGGGGACCATTCTGGACGCGGGAGGCGCGGCCTGTCAATTTCTTCTTGGTGTTCGATCTTTCTTTGTGGTGTAATCCCGGGCCGTGAAGAATCTCTTCGTCACCTCCACGCGCCACAACGAGGGAAAGACCGTCGTTACGCTGGGGATGACGGCCAGCTTTTCCCGGACGGTGAAGAACATCGGCTTCATCAAGCCGGTGGGGAAGGGCTCCATCGAGTTCGCCGGCGAGAAGCTCGACCACGACGTGGCGCTCATCAAGGAGGCGCTGAAGATCCCCGCGTACGTGCGGGACATGGGCCCGGTCGTCTACGACGGGTTCCCCACGGCCTGGATCTCCCAGGAGGGGCGCGAGCAGGTCCTCGAGCGGATCAAGACGGGCTACGCGCGGGTCTCGGCGAACAAGAACATGGTCGTGATCGAGGGGACGGGGAACGCGGCGGCGGGCGCGGCGTTCGGCCTCTCCAACGCGTTCATCGCCAAGATGCTCAACGCGAAGGTGGTGCTCGTCGCCTCGGGCGGCGTGGGCCAGCCGACCGACGAGATCATCCTCAACAAGAACTACTTCGAACGGGCCGGCGTCGAGATCCTCGGCGTCATCGTCAACAAGGCGTACCCGCACGAGTACGAGCGGATCGACAAGTGGATGCGCCGCGTGCTCGACATGATGGGCGTGAAGCTCCTGGGCGTCATCCCCTATGAGACCGACCTGGCGCGGGCGACGATGTTCAACCTCCTCGAGAGGTTCCGCGGGAAGGTGGTCAACGGCGAGGCCGGCATGGGACAGCCGCTCGGGAAGGTCGTGCTCGGCGCCATGAGCGCGGGCGCGGCGCTCGACCAGCTGACGGGGACGGTGACGCTCATCACGCCGGTCGACCGCGAGGACGTCCTCGTCGCCGCGCTCGCGACTATGTACATCAGCGGGCGGAAGGATTTCACCCTCGCGTCGGTCGTCATCTGCGGCAAGGAGAAGTTCTCCGAGGCGCTGACGAAGATGATCAAGCGCACGACGATCCCCGTCCTCCAGGTGGACCAGGATCCGTACACGGTGCTTTCCGAGGTCCATGCCTCGAACTTCAAGATCCTCCCCTCCGACACGGAGAAGATCCAGAAGGCGATCGAGGTCGTCCAGAACCACGTCAACCTCGACGCGACCCTCGAGGGGTTGCAGGACTGAAGTGAAGATCGCCATCAACGGCGCCTGCGGGCGCATGGGGCAGGCGGTCCAGAAGGCCGCGAAGGAGGCGGGCGTCGAGGTCGCCGCGCTCATCGACGCGGTCGCGGAGCCGGGCGTCGTCCAGAAGCTGACCGGGAAACTCGACGCGATGGTCGACTTCTCGACTCCCGAGGCGGCCCTCGAGCGGCTCGAGGAGTGCGTCAAGACCGGCACCCCGGCGGTCCTCTGCACGACGGGCTTCAGCGACGCGCAAAAGGCGAGGATCGCCGAAGCGGCGAAGAAGATCCCGGTCCTCTTCTCGTCGAACATGAGCGTCGGCGTCAACCTGCTTTTCAAACGCGTCCCCGAGATCGCGAAGTCGCTCGGCAAGGACTACGACGTCGACATCGTCGAGACGCACCACCGGTTCAAAAAGGATGCGCCGAGCGGCACCGCCAAGACGCTGGCCGAGCGGATCGAGGCGGCGACCGGCCGGAAGCCGAACGTCCACTCGGTCCGGTCGGGCGACGAGGTCGGCGAGCACCGGATCATTTTCGGCACGCTGGGCGACACGATCGAGATCATCCACCGCGCCTCGACGCGCGACATCTTCGCCAAGGGATCCATCGAGGCGGCCCGGTGGCTGTCGACCGCGAAGCCGGGCCTCTACTCGATGCTGGACGTGATCCCCTAGCGAGACGAGTCTGCCGGGAAGGAACGTCTCGCCCGCCTAATTCCTTGACGCTCAAGGGGTACGCTGTTCTAATGGGCCGCTGATGAGTTCGACGCTGACCAAGAACGACATCGTCCGGACGCTCGCGGAGAAGTACGAGCTCGAGATCGCCAACACGCGGCGCGTGGTCCAGGGCACGTTCGACATGATCGTCGAGGCGCTCCTGAAGGGAGACAAGGTCGAACTCCGCAACTTCGGCGTCTTCGAGGTCATCGTGAGGGCGGGGCGCATCGCGCGCAACCCGAAATCCAGGCAGGAGGTCTTCATCCCCGAGCGAAAAGTCGTCAAGTTCAAGCCCGGCAAGATCATGGAAGACAAGATCACCACGCCCAGTATGAAGGGCGGAATCCAGCCCGCGCCCGCGCGGAAGAAAGAGAGCACCGGTGAACCTCCACGAGTTCCAGGCGAAGGAAGTCTTCCGTAAGTACGGCATCCCCGTCTCCGCCGGCCACGTCGCGGAGACGCCCGACCAGGCGGCCGACGCGTTCGCGAAGCTCGGCGGCCCCGTGGCCGTCGTGAAATCGCAGATCCACGCCGGCGGCCGCGGCAAGGGGACCGTCTACGAGAAGGACCTCAAGACGGTCCGCCTCCAGGGCGGCGTGAAGCTCGTCAGGAGCGCCGCCGAGGCGAAGGAGATCGCCTCAAAAATCCTGGGCTACCCCCTCGTCACCAAGCAGTCCGGCCCGCACGGCCGCGTCGTCCGCCGCGTCTACGTCGAGGCGGGGTGCGAAATCGACCGCGAGCTCTACCTGGGCGCCGTGCTGGACCGCAAGATCGGCAAGCCGGTCCTCATGGCCTCGACCCAGGGCGGCATGGAGGTCGAGGAGGTCGCGGCGAAGGATCCCGAGGCGATCGTCAAGGAGCACTGGGACGTCGGCCTCGGCCTCCAGGGCTACCAGGCGCGGCGCGTGGCGTACGCGCTCGGCCTCTCCGGCGAGACGTTCAAGCAGTTCTTCAAGATGGCGATGGCGGTCACCCGGATGTTCGTCGAGAAGGACTGCACGCTCCTCGAGATCAACCCGCTCGTCGTGACGAAGAAAGGCGACGTCGTCGCCCTCGACGGCAAGATGGGAATCGACGACCGCGCGATCGAGCTCAAGAAGCAGGCCGAGCTCGAGGCGATGCGCGACGTTTCCGAGGAGGACCCGGTCGAGTACGAGGCGGCGAGCTACGGCCTGAACTACGTCTCGATGGAAGGCAACATCGGCTGCATGGTGAACGGCGCCGGCCTCGCGATGTCGACGATGGACATCATCAAGCAGGCGGGCGGCGCGCCGGCCAACTTCCTTGACGTCGGCGGCGGCGCGAACAAGGACCAGGTGAAGAAGGCGTTCAAGCTGCTCCTTGCGAACCCCGAGGTGAAGGCGCTCTTCATCAACATCTTCGGGGGCATCCTGCGCTGCGACGTGCTGGCGCAGGGGATCGTCGACGCCGTGAAGGAAGTGGATGTGAAGATCCCGATCGTCGTCCGGCTCGAAGGCACGAACGTCGAGATCGGCCGGCAGATCCTGAAGGACAGCGGACTCAAGATCACCGCCGCGGCCGACATGGCGGACGGGGCGAGGAAGGTCATCGAAGCAGCGGGGCTCAAACGATGAGTATCCTGGTCGACAAGAACACGAAGATTGTCGTGCAGGGCCTGACCGGCGACGCGGGCACGGTCCACGGCAACGGCATGCTGGAGTACGGCTCGGCGGTCGTGGCGGGCGTCACCCCGGGCAAGGGCGGCACGCAGTGGGAATCCAAAAAGGGCGTGAAGGTCCCGATCTTCAACACCGTCGAGCAGGCGGTGAAGGCGACGGGCGCGAACGCGAGCTGCATCTTCGTCCCCGGCGCCGCGGCGGCGGACGGGGTGATGGAGGCGGCCGCGGCCGGCATCCCGCTGGCCGTCTGCATCACGGAAGGCATCTCGATCATGGACGAGGTGCGCCTCCGGGCCTTCCTCAAGAACACGAAGACGCGCATGATCGGCCCCAACTGCCCGGGCATCATCACGCCGGGGCAGACGAAGCTGGGCATCATGCCGGGGTACATCCACAAGCCCGGCGACATCGGCGTCGTTTCGCGCTCGGGGACGCTGACCTACGAGGCGGTCTGGCAGCTCTCGGCGCTCGGGCTCGGCCAGTCGAGCGCGGTCGGCATCGGGGGCGATCCCGTGCAGGGCACGGATTTCATCGACATCCTCGACCTCTTCAACAAGGACGCGGGCACGCGCGGCATCGTCATGATCGGCGAGATCGGCGGCACGATGGAAGAGGAGGCCGCTGAGTTCATCAAGAAGAACATCAAGAAGCCCGTGGTCGCGTTCATCGGCGGCCAGACGGCGCCGCCCGGAAAGCGCATGGGCCACGCCGGCGCGATCATCCAGGGCGGGAAGGGCACCGCCGCGGCGAAGTACGACGCCCTCCGCTCCGCCGGCGTCGCGTGCGTCCAGAGCCCCGCCGACATGGGCAAGACCATGAAGGCGGTCCTCGACGGCAAGGCGGCGTAACCCATGGACGTCGTCCGGCGCGCGCTCCAGGAAGACGGCGCCTTCAGGGACGTCACGTCGCCCATCGTGGGAAATCAAAGGGCGCGCGCCGGGTTCCTCGCCAAGCAGGACCTCGTCCTGTGCGGGATGGAGCAGGCCGCGGAGACCTTCCGGCTCGTCGGCGCGCGGTTCACGGCGGAGGCGCGGGACGGCCGGCGGATCCGGAAGGGGGCGATCCTCGCGACCGTGAGCGGGCCGGCGCGGCGCGTCCTCTCGGGCGAGCGAACCGCGCTCAACTTCCTCCAGCAACTCTCGGGCGTCGCGACCCTGACGCGACGATTCGTGGATCTTGCGAGGCCGGCGAAGGTGTACGACACGCGGAAGACCACGCCCGGCCTCCGCGCGCTCGAGAAGCACGCGGTGCGGTGCGGCGGCGGCCGCAACCACCGGATGGGCCTTCACGACGGCGTCATGATCAAGGACAACCACATCGCCGCGATCGGCGACCTCGAGGCGCTGCGCGAGAAGGTCTACGAGTTCGCGTTCCGCAAGCTCCCGGTCGTGATCGAGGCCCAGACCCTGGAGCAGGCGCTCCTCTTCGCCACGTTCCCGGTCGGCGTCGTCATGCTCGACAACTTCACCGTCGCGCAGCTGCGCCGCGCGGTCCCGATGCTCCGGAGAATCAACCCGGGGCTCGAGATCGAGGCGTCGGGCGGCGTGACCCTGGCGACCGTGCGCGCGATCACGCGAACCGGCGTCGACCGCGTGAGCGTCGGCGCGCTCACCCACTCGGCCCCCGCGGTCGACATCTCCCTGGAGTTCGAGTGAAGCTGTCGCCGGAATCGATCCGGTCGCGTCTCCACTCCCGCGTCGTCGGGAAGACGATCCGCTGCGTGGATGCCTGCGAGTCGACGAACGACCTCGCCTGGAAGGAGGCGCTCGCGGGCGCGCCCGACGGGGCGGCGATCTTCGCCGAGGAGCAGACGAAGGGGCGTGGCCGCTTCGGGCGGACGTGGGTTGCGCCGCGCGGGAAGGGGGTCCTCTGCTCCGTCGTCCTCCGCCCGGAGATCGAGGCGGAGCGCGTCCCGCTCGTCACGGCGCTCGCGGCGCTCGCCGCGGCGGACGTCGTGGGCGACGAGGCGCGGATCCGGTTTCCGAACGACGTCCTCCTGGACGGCCGGAAGATCGCGGGCATCCTGGTCGAGGCGCGGTTCATCTCGAGCCGGCCCGACGTCTTCATCGTCGGCATCGGGCTCAACGTGAACGCCCACCCGCCCGACCTCAACGCGACGTCGCTCGGCGAGGAGGTCTCGCGCGTCGGGGCGGCGCGCGCGCTCCTGGAGGCGCTCGACGCGTGGTACGCGCGGCTGGACGGCCCGCTTCGCGAGTTCCGGAAGGCGTGGCGCGACCGGTCGTTCATCCTCGAGAAGCGGGTGCGGATCCGCCTGAACGGGAAGGCCTTCACGGGCGTGGTCGAGGAGAGCGACCCGATCGACGGGCTGGTGCTCCGGCTCGACAGCGGCCACCCGCGCACGGTCCGCAGCGAGCACGTGGAGCACCTGGAAGTCCTGTGATACCCTAGACCCGTCAAATGGAATCCTTCCTCGCGCGGCAGAGCATCTTCGATCGCGGGCTGAACGTCGTCGGTTACGAGATCTTCTTCCGGGACGGCGCGGAGAACTTCTTCTCGGCGAAGGACGGCGACAAGGCGACCGCGCAGGTGATCGAGTCGGCGCTGCACACGTTCGGGCTGGGGGCCCTGACGCAGGGTCGCCGCGCGTACATCAACATGACGCGCTCGCTCCTCCTCCAGAACCTCATCACCCTCCTCCCGCCCCAAAGCGCGGTGGTCGAGGTCCTGGAGACCGTCGTGCCGGACGCCGAGGTGATCGCCGCGTGCAAGGCGCTCAAGAAGGCCGGCTACCAGATCGCGCTCGACGACTTCGTCCCCGGCGGGCCGGCCGAGGCGCTCCTCCCGCTGGCGGACATCGTCAAGATCGACTTCCGGGCGACGGTTCCGATGCAGAGGTCCGCGGTCGCGAAGCGGTGCGCGCGGCCCGGCGTCCGCCTGCTCGCGGAGAAGATCGAGACGCGGCAGGAGCTCGGCATGGCGACGCAGATGGGCTACTCGCTCTACCAGGGCTACTTCTTCTGCAAGCCCGAGATCGTCTCGCGCACGGAGGTCCCGGCCTACAAGCTCAACTACCTCCGGATCCTCCAGGAGGTCGCCCGCCGGGAGATCGACTTCGACGGTCTCGAGAAGATCGTCCGGCAGGACGTCTCGCTCTCGATCAAGCTCCTCCGCTACATCAATTCGGCGATGTTCGGCCTGCGGAGCCGGGTGGAGTCGATCAAGCACGCGCTCGTCCTCGTGGGGGTGCCGCAGATGAGGCGGTGGGTCGCACTGCTCGCCCTCTCCTCGATGGGCGAGGACCGGCCCGCCGAGCTGATCGTGACCGCGCTCGTCCGCGCGCGCTTCTGCGAGCAGGTGGGGATCCTCGGGGGAATGGAGGCGCGCGCCTTCGATCTTTTCATGATCGGGATGCTCTCGCTGGTCGACGCGATCGTGGGCCGGCCGATGATCGAGATCCTGGCGGACCTGCCGCTTTCCGAGGAGGTGAAGGGCGTCCTCCAGGGGAACACGGCGGGGCTGGGCCGCATCCTCCGCCTCACCCTCGCCTACGAGAAGGGCGACTGGCACCGGCTCTCGAGTTTCATGACCGGTCTCCCGTTCCAGGAGAAGCAGCTTCCGAAGCTCTACCAGGAGGCGGCCGCGTGGGCGGACCTGATTTTCGCGACCGGGAACTAACTGTGTAGCCCTCCACAACTGTCGACTCAGGTCCTTCCCGATGCTATCCTTTGGGTGGGACCGGGGATTGCGAGAGGGAGCATCGTGGTCGACACCTTCCTGGCACGACAGGCCATTTTCGACCGCAGCCTCAACGTGTACGGTTACGAGATCCTCTTCCGCTCCGGCGCGGAGAACTCGTTCCCCGCGGCCGACGGCGACCAGGCCACCGCCCAGGTCATCGAAAGTTCCTTGAACACCTTCGGACTCGGCAGCCTCACCCTGGGCAAGAAGACGTTCGTCAACGTGACCCGCCGGATGCTCACGCAGGACTACGCGGCTCTTCTCCCGCCCAAGACGACGGTGCTCGAGGTCCAGGATTCCGTCGACCAGGATCCCGAGACGGTCGCGGCCTGCACGAGGCTCCGGAAGGCGGGCTACCTCCTCGCGCTCGATTCCTACCGCCTCGCGCGCGCCGGCGACCCGCTGGTCCCGCTCGCCGACATCTTCAAGGTCGACTTCACGCAGGTTCCCGCCGAGGAGCGGCGCGAGATCGTCCGGCGCCACATGCGCCCCGGGGTGAGCCTGCTGGCCGAGAAGGTGGAGCAGCGCCGCGACCTGACCGAGGCGATGGACCAGGGCTACCAGCTCTACCAGGGGTATTTCTTCTGCCGCCCGGAGATGACGTCGCGGAGGGAGATCCCCGCGTACAAGCTCAACTACCTCCGCTTCCTCCGCGAGGTCAACCGGGAGGACTGCGACTTCAACGAGCTCGACCGGATCATCCGCCAGGACGTCTCGCTCTCGCTCAAGCTCCTCCGCTACATCAACTCCGCGATGTTCTCGTTCACGAGCCGGGTCGATTCGATCAAGCAGGCGCTGACGCTGGTGGGCCTTCAGCCGATGAAGCGCTGGGTGACCCTCCTCGCGCTGGTCGCCATGGGCGACGACCGTCCGGGCGAGCTCATCGTCACGTCCCTCGTTCGCGCGCGCTTCTGCGAGCAGTTCGGCCTCCTGGCGGGGCTCCATAAGAACATGTTCGAGCTCTTCATGATCGGCATGCTCTCGTCCATCGACGCGATCCTCGACCGCCCGATGCTCGAGGTGCTGGTGGACCTCCCGCTTTCCGACGAGGTGAAGCAGGCGCTCCTGGGCGGCGTGACGGGCCTGGGCCGGGTCCTGGGCCTCGCGTTCGCCTACGAGCGGGCGGAGTGGGACAAGATCCCGGTCGTCATGGACCGTCTCAAGCTCGACGTGCTGAAGATCCCGGTCGTCTACCGCGAGTCGGTCTCCTGGGCCGACCAGATCTTCAAGATCGTCACCGCGGCGTAGAAGAGTGTAAGAGCAGGAGACAAGGGGACCACCGGGGAAAGGGGGACGTTTTTTCTCCCATCCCCCCCGCCATCCCCATTTCCCCAGTTGATTACACTCTTTGACTAGGGGAACCCCGAAGGGGGAGAGGGAGAGTCGCCGAGGTCGCGAGGATTTTCTCATCCACTCCCCGCCTCACCCCTTCTCCCTTCTGACATCTCCGATTGCTGGGAATTGCATTGGGATTTGGAGGTTTGGATTTTATTGGGATTTGGGTTTTGGGGTTTCGTGCCTACTTCACTTCGACGTACTGTCCGCCGTTCTGCTCGGCGAGGGACTTCAGGAACGGGCTCGAGGGGATCGCGATCGTGTGGATCACGATCTGGCGGAGGCGGTTCAGGCGCTTGACTTCCCGCAGGATGTCCGACGGCTCGATCACCCGCCCGTCGGACGGATCGCCGTCGCTCAGGAAGTAGATCGTGTCCACGTCCTTGAGCTGCATCGCCAGGTCGAGCGCGTCGAAGATGTTCGTCCGGCCGCGCGGCTTGACCTGCTGGATGAGCGCGAGCATCTTCGACAGGTTCGGCTTGACGGGCATCAGCTGCTTGGCGAACGGCTCGATCCGGTCGTCGAAGAAGACGACGTCGGCCTGGGCGTCCTTGCCGAGCGCGTTGAGCACCCGCATCAGCTCCTTCTTCGCGTGGTCGAGCCGCGTGTCGTCGCCCAGCTTCTCCGACATGCTGCCGGAGATGTCGAGGACGAAGCAGATGCGGTTCGAAAGCACCGGGACGCCGTGATACGTGGTCATCCCCGCGGCGGCCTGCGCGGTCGCGACGCCGTCGGGGAAGATGAACGCTTCGCGGTTCGCGGTCCACCACTCCTTCCAGCCTCCGGGCGCGTAGCCGATCCCCTTGCCGGTCGCGGCGCGCAGGGCGTCGCCGACCTCGGCGAGGAGGCGGCCCTCCTCTTTCGGCATCCGCTCGACGAGGAGGTCGATCGACTCCTTCGTCTTGAGCCGGCCCAGGCCGCGGATCGCGACGACGCGGATCGGCCACTCCTTGGCCTGGAGCGCCTTCTCGAAGGCGGGGAAGGCCTCGGTCGCGCGGAGCTCGGCGAGGGCCTCGAGCGCCGGGACCGCGACCGCCGGCTTGTAGTTCGCCGCGAGCTTGAGGAGGAGCGCCTTGGTGGCGTCCGAAGGGTAGTGGACGAGGAGCGAGACCGCGATCGTGGCGGTGTCCTCCTCGCCCTTCTGCGCCTCCTTTTGGAGGATCGCCTCGCTCGACTTGTCCTTCCGCTCGGCGATCGATTCCAGCGCCGCCCCGCGGACCTCGTGGTTGGGGTCCTTGAGCGGCTCCTCGAGCTTCGCCATCGCCTTCTCGTGCTTGAGGCGGCCGAGCGCGCGGGTCGCGACGATCCGGATCGCGGGGTCCTTGTGGTGGAGGGCGCCGTAGATCTCCTCGACCCACTTGTTCTCGGTGATCGTGCCGAGCGCCTCGGAAAGGAGGCGCCGCATCGTGGCATCGGCCGCGGGGGCGAGGCCGAGGAAGAGGCGCGTGGTGGCGAGGTTGGGCGAGGCGCGGAGGACCTCGATCGCGCCGTACTTGACGGGCGCGTCCTCGTTCGGGTTGAGCAGCGCCTTGGTGGAGAAGTCCTGGAGCTTGACCTCCTTGAGCGGCGCGAGCGCGTAGAGGGCGAGCCCCTTGACGATGGGGTCGATGTCGGTGAGCGCGTCGCGCCAGGTCCTCTCCGCGTCGGCGAGCGGGTAGCAGTGGAGGAGCGCGGCGAAGGCGTCGACGCGGAGCTCCGTGGGCTCCTTGACGATCGCCTTGCAGAGGTCGAGTCCCTCCTTTGATTTCGTCTCCGTGAGGCCCTTCAGGACCATCGCGCGGGAGGCGGAGGGGGCCTTGAGATCGCCGGCGATCGCGACCAGCTTTTTCGTCGAGGCCGGCGTGCCGCACTCGAAGAGCGCCTTGATCGCCTGGAGGCGGACGACTCCGTCCTTGTCCTTGTCGTGGATCTCCCCGAGCAGCTTGACGGCCGGGTCGCTCTTGAGGGCGCCGATCGCGGCGACCGTCGCGGCGCGCTGCGGGGCGGTGAGCGCCTTCTCCTCGTCGAACTTCTTCTTCAGGTCCACGGAGGGGTCCGTGTCCTGGAGGAGGAGGCCGAGCGCGAGGAGGATGCCCATACGTCTCCCGATTAGACGACGTCCACAGGTCTTACGTCAAGCCACAGGGGAAGTTGCGGGGCCCCGTGACAGGAACGTCGCGGGCGGCGGGGAACATCCGTTCAGCCGCTCAGCGCCAGTGGGCGAGGATGGCGCCGACGACCTGGAGCGCCACGAGGTAATGGATGGCGTTGATGGCGAAGAGCTTCCAGGACTTGCCCTCCCACGCGACGCCCGAGAAGAGGAGCGGGACGTAAAAGCCGAGCCAGGTGAAGAAGCCGCCGAAGAAGCCGTACTGCCAGGCGGGTTTGTCCGCGCCGGCCTTCCACGCGGAGGCGCGCCAGACCTCGGTGCTGTGGACGAGGACGAAGGCGGTGAGGAACGCGCCGACGACCATGAGGATCATGGCCCGGGTCATCTGGGCATTCGTCGGCTTGAAGTCGGGCGGGAACTTCATCTCGCGGGCCCAGGTTTTCCCGAAGAGAGGCCCGTACCAGAGGAACCCGAACACGAACTGGACGAGGACGCAGACGCCGATGGCCGGGAAGTTGATGCGAATCAGCGGATCCAGGGATCACCTCCCCTCAAAGATGCCTCATTGTACGCCTTCGGCGTCGAGTTTTGTCCTTGACTGGGGGGAGGTCCCGCGTAAACTGGGACTCGCTCTTACCGAACCAGGGGGGCGCTTAGCTCAGTTGGTAGAGCGCTTGGATCACACCCAAGAGGTCACAGGTTCGAGTCCTGTAGCGCCCACCATTCTGGTATCAACCAAGACGGCGGCAACCGCTTGCTTCGCAAAGAGAAGGAGAGGACAATTAACAACACGATCGATACCCTTCGCGAGTTTCGAACCCCGACGCCTTAGGATTCCCCGGGTTGCAGCCCCCACATCTGAGCGCTAGGATACATCCATGGCCAAGATCGAAGTCCCCGAGCAACTCCTCAAGGTCTTTGCGGGTTCCGGACCCGCGGATCGGGATGTTGTTCTCTCCGCGGTGATCGAACTCATTCGCGAGGGAAGAATTTCTCTCGGACGGGGCGCCGAAGTCTTGGGACTGTCACGGGGCCAACTCATCGATGAGCTGGGACGCCGCAAGGTTCCCATCCTGTCCCTCGAAGAGGATGCGCCGTAGGAACCGCTTCTCCGGATGCCCATCGTCTCCAATTCGACCCCGCTGATCGCGCTCTCCCGCATCGGGAGACTTGATGTGCTGCGCGACCTATTCGGGGAAATCATCGTCCCAGCGGAGGTCTACGACGAACTGTTCGTGAAAGGCTAGGATCGGCCAGGTTCGGAAGCGGTCGCAACTGCCGGCTGGATCCGGCGCCAAGTTGTTCAGGACTCCAACCTCGCTGCGGATCTAGGTTCCCGGGGATTGGGTCGGGGAGAAGCCGAGGCCGTTGCGCTGGCTGGTGAGACAGGTTCCATCTGCCTGAAGGATGACTTGGCGGCCGTCACCGCCGCGAAAAGTCTGGGAGTCCCTGTCCGGCGAACGCTGAACATGTTGCTGGCCGCCAAGACGAAAGGATTCGTTCCGAGTTTCCGAGAAGTCATGGACGCTCTCCGAAAGCACAGCTTTTGGATCGATGATGCCACCTATGATCAGGTCCTGAAGCTCGCCGGAGAGTGAGGGTGGGGGCACCACGGGGTGATGCTGGAGACCCAGAACGGCAAAGGGGTCTTTGTGGCGTCGGATCCGCCCGACTGGCTGAGAACGGCCTTGGCCGGAACCGACTTCCAGCCCGGATAAGCGAGACAACCGGACGCGAGGCTCGCAACCGTACAAAACAGGCGGTCTGTTTTTGTACGCCAGCTACAGCAGCTCGCGGATCGGGTCGCCGTCCGTCAGCGCCATCGGGCGCCCGTCCGACGAGCGGTACGTGATGCCGCGCGGGTCGTAGCCGAGCGCCGCGAACGCCGTCGCGTGAAGGTCCGCGGGAGTGACCGGGCGCGACTCGGGGTGCGCCCCGATCGAGTCGGACGAGCCCACCACCTGGCCACCCCGGATGCCGCCGCCCGCGAGCACGGCCGAGAAACACTGCGGCCAGTGGTCGCGCCCCGCGTCCTTGTTGATCATCGGCGTCCGGCCGAAGTCGCCCATCCAGATCACCAGCGTGCTCTCGAGCAGCCCGCGCTCCGACAGGTCGTCCAGCAGCGCCGCGAACGACTGCTCCATCGGCGGCACCAGCCGGTCCCGGAGCGTCGTGAAGTTGTCCTTGTGGGTGTCCCAGATGATGCTCCGGCCGTTCACGGTCGTGACGAACCGCACGCCCGCCTCGACCAGCCGGCGCGCCAGCAGGTGCGACTGCCCCCAGCTGTGGCGGCCGTAGCGGTCGCGCACCTTGTCCGGCTCCTTCGAGAGGTCGAACGCCTCCTGCACCTCCGGCGACGTGACGAGCGACATCGCCTTCGATCGATAGGTCTGCATCTCGCGCGAGTCGACCGTCTCGATCGGCGAGGAGTCGAGCCGCCCGAGCAGCGAGCCGCGGTCGCGCAGCCGGCCCGCCGGCATGCCCTCGGCGAGGCCGAGGTCGGGCACCTTGAAGTCCGCGGCGTTCGGGTCGCCGTTGAGGACGAACGGGTCGTGCTTCGGCCCCAGGCACGCGCCGAACTGGCCGGGCGTGATGTACTGGAAGCTGTCGCAGTGCGGCCCGGGCGTGATCACGTAGGGCGGGAGCGCGCCGCCGTAGCCGTCGCGCTGCGCCAGCCAGCCCGCGAGCGTGCCGAAGCTCGGCAGGTCCTGCCGGCTCGGGTTGATGAGCGTGCTGTCCACCGCGTAGGGCCGCCCGACGATCGACCAGTACATCGCCGCGTTGTGCGCGCCGTGCAGGTGGTGGAGGCTGCGGACGATCGCGATCTTGTCGGCCCGCTTGGCCATGCGCGGCAAGAGTTCCGAGACGCGCATGCCGGCGACGTTGGTCGGGATCGCGCGGAAGAGGCCGCGCACATCGACCGGGGCGTCGGGCTTCGGATCCCAAAGGTCGATGTGGCTGGGGCCGCCGCAGTTGAAGATCAGGATGACGGAGCGGGCCTTGCCGCGGCGGGGCGCGGGCGTCATCGCCCGGGCGGGAAGCCCGCCCCATAGAAGCCCCAACGCGCCCAGTCCGCCCGCGCGGAGGAGGTCGCGCCGCCCGAGGGTCTCGAGCATCTTCGACTCCCGTTCCGCTCCTCCTACACTACGCTCCCGCGGCCCGCCCTTGCGCGCGTTCCGCGGCTTTTGTTACCATCCCCCGCCTATTCCAGAGGAGGTCGGATGCTCGCGCGCAAGAAGATCGCCGTCATCGGCGCGGGAAAGCTGGGCGAGACGCTGATCAAGGCGCTGCTCGAGGCCAAGGTCGTCCAGCCCGAGCAGGTCGTCGCGACCACGCGCCACCCCGAGACCGGCGAGAAGAAGGCGAAGGCCTATGGCATCCGCGCCACGACGAACAACGCCGAGGCCGCGAAGGGAGCCGACATCATCATCGTCTCCGTCAAGCCGCAGGTCATGGCGGAGGCCCTCGGGTCGATCAAGAAGGTCGTGTCGAAGAGCCAGATCGTGATCTCCACGGCGGCCAGCGTCTCGACCGCGTTCATCGAGCGCCACCTGGCGACCGGCGTGCCGGTGATCCGCACGATGCCCAACACCGCGTGCCTGGTCCGCGCCGGCATGACCGGCATCTGCGGCGGGAAGCACGCGCGACGCGAGCACCTCGCCCTCGCCGAGGGCATCTTCTCGGCGATCGGCCGCGCCCTCATCCTCGACGAGAAGTACATGGACGCCGTCACCGGGCTCTCCGCCAGCGGCATCGCGTTCATGTACGTGACGCTCGAGTCGATGGCCGAGGGCGGCGTGGCCGCCGGGCTGCCGCGCGAGATCGCCACCGAGCTCGCGGCCCAGGCGATGCTCGGGGCCGCCCGCATGGTCCAGGAGACCCGCGAGCACCCCGCGAAACTGAAGGACGTCGTCACGACGCCCGCGGGCACGACGATCGACGGGCTCCTCGAGCTCGAATCGGGCGGGCTCCGGGTCACGCTCATCAAGAGCGTGCTCCGCGCGACGAAGCGGGCGGCCGAACTTGTGAGCGGATGATCGAGCAAAGGGGCCGCCCGGCACGTCATAATAGGTAAGGTGTCAGACAGCGAACCTTCCTGGCGGTCCATCGTCGAGCCCGCCCCGCGCCCGCGCCGCCGGCTCTCGAAGAGGCCGGTTCCGAAGCACGGGCCCGTCGCGCGGACCACCCCTTTCGACTCGTGGCTCTACCGCAGCTTCTCCATGTCGGTCGCGGTCTCGGCCCACATCCTCATGGCCGCGCTCCTCATGCTGATCGGGGTCGAGATCAACATCGAGGAGGAGAGCCCGATCTACGTGCGGTTCGCCCCCGGGCGCGGCGGCGGCGACGAACTGAAGGCCTCGCTCTTCCAGCCCCCGGGCGACGAGGGCGACTCCAAGGTCCCCGAGCCGGAGCCGGTCAAGCCCGAGCCGAAACCGGAACCGGACCCCACGCCGCCGGCGCCCGTCGCGAAGACGACCGAGCCGGGCGGTCCGGCCCCGACCCCGGCGCCGAAGGGCGCCGATCCGGGACCCGGTCCCGCCGCCGCGACGCCGGGACCCGCCGTGATCGGGGCCGGCGCGGCCTCGGGCGGAACGGGCACGGGCCCCGCGGTGAGCGACAAGGACATCGAGAACGATCCGACCGACGCGATCCGGCGCCGGCGGGCCGGCACGCTCGCCGGGCTCCGCGGGGGCAGCGACCGGGCGATCCTGGTCGTCTCCGGCTGCTACGACCGGGTGCAGGAGGTGCTCTCGAAGCTCGACCTGCCGCACCGCGTCATCGCGCCCGAGCAGCTCCCGAAGCAGGATCTCTCCCAGTGCCGCGCGCTCCTCATCAACTGCCACAACCTCTACTCGGCGGGCATGATGAAGGACGTCAACCGCGCGGAGCTCGAGAGGGAGATCGTGGCGCTCGAGACCAAGGTGCGGTCCCTCCGCCAGCGCCTGGACGCGACGAAGGAGAAGATGGCGCTCTACAAGGTCCAGGTCGACCTGCTCACCGCGACCTCGCAGCTGGAGGAGGACCACCGCCGACTCGCGGCGTCGGCCGACTCGGCGCTGCTCGCGAAGAACGTGGGCGAGTTCGTCTCCAACGGAGGCTTCCTCTTCACGAGCGACTGGGGGCTGACCATCCTCGAGCGCGCGGTGCCGGGCTACGTGAAGGTCGGCGGCGTCGTCGGACCGCGGACGGTGACGATCCGCCCCAAGCCGGGGAACGAGGCGCACCCGCTGCTCGAGGAGGTCTTCGGGGCGGCGGCGTCGAAGGGATCGAAGCGCTTCGACTGGGACGTCGACTCGAGCTCCTACTCGATCCGGGTCGACAAGCCCGACGCGGTGGACGTGCTCGTCGAGTCGGCCGACCTCGCGAGGTTCCCGGCGGTGGCCGTGACGTTCCGGCACGAGAAGGGGCGCGTGCTCCACGTGCTCTCGCACTTCCAGAAGCAGGCGACGCGCCACGGCGATTACGCGCTCCAGAACATGCTTCTGAATTTCCTGGTGGAGCGGTGGGAGGGGCGCGCGGGAAAGGCGGCCGTGACGGTTCCCGCTGCGGCCCCGGCGTCGCCGGGCGTGCGGGTGGCTCCGGCGCCGGAGGCGTTCGCCGCCCACGCGGATGAAGGGTGGGGGGTCGTGCTGGCGGTTCCGACCGGATGGGTGGTGCGGAGCGAAGGCCAGGAACTGGTGCTGGTGCCGACGGACGGTCAGCCCTGCCGGGGAGTCCTCTCGCTCGCGCCCGCGGATTCATCGCTGACCGAGGGGGCGGCCGGCTGGGACGAGTATGTGAAGCGGGCGAAGAAGGGTTTCGAGCGCGCGGATCCGGCCGCGGCGACCACGCGGCGGGCGCAGGCGTTCTGCTCGGGATGTCCCGCGCTGCTGGCGACCTGGTCGGTCGGTCCGAACGGGGTGGTGCAGTTCGTGGTGGCGGCGCCGCAGTCGACCTACGTGCTCACGTGGTCCGCGCCGCGCGACGAGATCTCGACGTGGGAGCCGCTGTTCGAGAAGGCGAGCCGGGCGTTCACGATCCTGAGGAAGTAGGCGGGGGCGGCGGCGGGGCGGTGAAGATCTTGAACCCCGCCTCGCGGGCGGCCTGGGACTTGTCGGCGTCGCCCGACTTCTCGTAGCAGTCGCGCGCGAAAAGGAACTTCCCCTCGGCCATCGCGCGCGCGCCGGCGTCGCGCCACTCGGTCTCGGTGACGAGGCCGGGCACAATTCGCTCGACGCCGTGGAGGAGGAAGGCGTCTCCCGCGCGGACGGCCTCGCTCTTCACCTTCTCGAGTCGCGACGGATCTTTCGATCGCTCGAAGAACATCATGGCGGTCGGATGCTTCCCGGCCTGGAGGAAAAGGTCGCCGTACTGGTTGGCCTGCTCGTTCGTGAGTTTCGGATCGGCGGTGAGCTCGCGGACGCGCTCCTCGCCGGGTAGCGGGACGGGATCGGCCATGGCGGTATTATAGGGCGCGTCGACGGCTTGTCCAGCCGGCTAGCTGGTGCGGGCCTTGGTGGGCCGCTCGAGGGCGGCGCGGACCCAGGAGGCGAGCTCGTCGGAGGTGAAGGGCTTGGGGACGAGGATGACGCCCTCGAGGTCGATGCCCTGTTCGGCCAGGAGGTCGTCGCCGTAGCCGGACATGTACGCCGCGCGGAGCGCGGGGCGGGACTTGCGGAGGGCCTCGACGAGCTTGGGTCCGTTCATGCCGGGCATGAGGACGTCGGTAAGGACGAGGTGGAGGTCACCCTTGTGGGCCTTGGCGGCCTGGAGGGCGGTCTTGCCATCGGAGGCCTTGAGGACCTGGTAGCCCATGCCCTTGAGGAAGGTGGCGGCGAGGTCGAGGGGGGCGGCATCGTCGTCGACAACGAGGACGGTGATCGGGTTGGCCACCATACCCTCCTTGTTCCCCGGTCCCGTTGGAACGCCTTATTGTACACCGCCGGCGTGCGGAGCGTCGAGTCGAATTGGGCTTGACGGGTCCACGGCCGCGGATACACTCTGAATCACCTTCGGGCCGTTAGCTCAGTTGGCTAGAGCGTCTGCTCGACACGCAGAAGGTCAGAGGTTCAAGTCCTCTACGGCCCACCATAGAGAACTGCGGTCAGGCG
>JBGPCZ010000050.1:0-34020 GCA_041482015.1 Planctomycetota bacterium
GATCCGGAGCCGGCGGATCGACAAGCCCGCGAACGAGATGAAGGGTTACCAGGCGGACATCGGCAAGGGATACACGGGCTGCCTGTACGACGAGTCGCGCCGAAACAAGATGCTGATCAAGACGGATCCCGAGCTGATCACGAAGCTCGAGAAGCCGGGCGAGTGGAACCACTACGAGATCCGCTGCGAGGGCCCGCGGTGGTGCTGAAGGTGAACGGGACGCAGACGATCGACTACACGGAAGAGGACAAGAGCCTTGAGCAGGAGGGCCTGATCGGCCTGCAGATCCACGGCGGCAACAAGGCGGAAGTGTCGTTCCGCAACATCACGATCGAGCCGCTCCCAGGGAAGTAACGGCCTCTCAGAAGGAAGCGCTCTCTGGGCCGTCGTGTAACAACGAACACAAGTCTCAGTGAGCTGACGCCGTAGCGCCCCGGCTCCTTTGAATTTTCACCCCGGGCGCGGCCGGGCCTCTATCAAAACCGTTGCCCACTCCTCTTCTCCCGCCCCTCCCTTCCCATGACTTCCCCGCCTCACCCCCAAGGCTCGTTTGTCCGTCCTATCAACAGGTCGACCCGGCGTCCTCCTGGAATTCGTGGGAATTCGTGATTGTCCCCTCTCCATCGCCGCGCCGGAGATACTCTTAGCCTGGGGTGGACGACTTGAATCCCCCTTCCGAACCCCGCGAAACCTGGAATTGGAATCCGGAATTCCCGGGCTCAAGCCGAAAGGAGAGATCCGATGAGCCTCCTGCTGTGGAGCGCCCTGCTCGTCCTCCAGGCCGAGACGGCCGGAAAGGATCTTCCCCTCCAGGTTCCCGAAGGCTGGGAAAGCCGCCGGCAGGACGGCGTGCGGATGGTCCTGCCCAAGCAGGTCGAAGAGGGAAAGATCTACACCGTGCTCGTGCCCGGGATGACCCGGAAGCTCGGCACGCTCCGGCTCGTCCTCGACGCCGCCCGGGAAACCCTCGGAGAAGTCGGAAAATTCTCGCCGGCGACCGACCCGGTCCGGGGCAAGACCGACGGGCTATGGGAGTACGAGTTCGTGATCGGCACCCTCGAGAAGGACGGCCGGACCTTCATGGCCCAGGCCACGGGCCTGAGGAAGGAAGGGGAGGAAGCGGTCCTCCTGGTCCTCGCCGACAGCATCGAGACCATGCTGAAGTACGGAGACGGCCTGGGCGCGATGATCCGGTCCGTGGGAGCGCCGAAGGTCGCCCCGGCGGCCGGCGCCGGAGTCGCAACGTCCGCCAAGGATCTGAAGGTCGTGATGCCCGCGGGCTGGATGGCGACCGATCAGGACGGGGCCGTCCTCCTCGAGAAATGGGAGAACAAGGGAAGCACCTATGGCACGGAGCGGAACCTCCGGCTCGTGATCCTTCCCTCCCGGCCGGTCCAGGAGAATCTCCGGAAGACGTTCCTGGCCGCCTGGACGGAGCAGATCAAGCCGATCCTGGAAACGACCATCGCACCGCTCCCGATGCTGCGCCGGCTGAAGTCGGGGCTGGCGGTCGCGTACGACGTCGACGATCGGGCGAAGAACCTCAAGGGAGGCCCGCTGGTCGGAGGCCTGTACCTCCTGTCGCAGGGGAAGCTCGTGGTACCGATCGTCTCCCTCGCGAACGGGTTTTCGTCCGGGCTGGAGGCCGATCTCGTCGCCCTGTTTGAATCCGCGGAGATTTCGGGCGCCGGCGCCGGGCAAGCCGCGCTCTATGACGCCGCGGACCTCGCCGGGCGCTGGGACAAGAGCAGCTGCTCGCTCGCCAGCTTCGTCACGGCGGGCGGAGCCTTCGCGGGCGACGCCTCGGTCTCTATCGACGAGACCTTCACCTTTAACGGCGACGAGAGCTACACCTACGAGTTCACGGGCCTGGGGAGGACGGCGATGCACACAAAACACCAGGGCCAGTGGAAGCTCGACGACATGGCGCTGGTCCTGACGGAAAAGAAGCCCGAGCGCTACCGCCTCTTCGGCACCGGCTCGGACCCCAAGGCCGGCCGCTTCCTGGTGATGAGCATCGCGGCGGACACGACGGAGCAGCTCGACCTTACCCATCCCCGCCGCATGCTCTCGGGATCCTGGTTCAAGAAGAAGGAATAGCGGCCCATCCGCCTTACCGAAGCGACTCCAGGTAGGCGATCAGATCGGCGGCCTCCTGGGCCGTCAGGTGCTGGAGCAGCCCGTCGGGCATGAGCGATTTCAGCTGCGGGACGATCCTTTCGACCGATCCCAGGGCGAGTCGCGTCTCCTTGTCCGCATCCTTCAAGACCAGGTCCGTCTCCGTCTTTGAGATGACGATGCCGCTCAGCACGTCCCCGGACTTCGTCTGAAGGATCGAGGCCGCGTACTTCGGGTCGACCTTCTTGGACGGCTCCAGGATCGACTCCAGCAGCTGGGCCCGGGTGTTCTTTACTGCGATCTTCGACAGGTCCGGACCGACGGTCTCTGCGCCCGCCCCGATCCGGTGGCACTTCACGCACTGGAGCGCCGGATTGGCAAACATCGCCCGGCCGCGGTCGGCGTCCCCCTTCAACTCCAGGATCCTCTCGGGCTTGAAGGTGAGACCCAGCCGTTCCCGTCGCTGGGCGGGCGGCTCGAAGGTCTCGAAAAGGTCCCGCACCATTCCCGGGGGGAGCCCCAACGCCTTCCGGACCGCCTCCTTCCGCGCCGGCTCGGGAAGCGTCTCCAGTGCGGCCCGCAGATCGAGCGCGCCCGTGGTCGACGACAGCAGGCGATCGAAGTCGTTCTTCGACAACGCCGAGCGATTCGCGGCCCGGGCGTCGCGCGCCGCCTCTTCGCAGGGCGCTTCCGGACGCGCGGCGATCCAGCGCCGGAGCAGCCGCACGCCCGCCTCGTCCACGGCCTCCGATCCGACCTGGGGCATCCTCCCCTGGCCGAGCTTCGAGACGCGGAACAGGAGCGCCGACCGCGACGGATCCCCGCCGCACACGAGATACGGATCGGTGAGGTCGAACATCCCCAGCGTGGGACGGACCGACTCGAGATTCATCTCCGCGGCGGGAACGTCGGGCAGCAGGATGATCTTGGCCGCGCCTCCGCCGCCGAACCGGTGGCAATGGGCGCAGTTGACGGCGAGATACGATCGCGCGCGATCGTCGAGCGGCGCGTTCTCGTCATAGGGATCGACGAGCGGCTTGGGGCTCGGAATCGACTTCGAGAGGATCTCCTGATCTTTGAACGCGCGCAGCGGCTCGCTCCGGAGCTGCGCGCCGTTGACCGTCAGCGAATACCCGGGCCACGGATTGTGACAGGTGAGACAGGTCGACCGCGCGAGGACCTTCCATTTCCGCCCTTCCCCCAGGTCGACCTGGGCGCCCTCCGGGGGCGCGAGCGCGGCATCGGTCTGCGCCTCGTTCCAGACATAGGAGTACGCATTCCACGACTGCCCGTCGAAGTGGAGGATCTGGGTTTCGAGCCTCCTCTTTCCCATGGAAAGCGTCTTCGCGAGGACGCTGTCCCTGGGCCAGACGCTTTCTTTCGGCCAGTCGCGGGCCTTGTCGACGAGCTGGATCGTCTCCCGGCCCGGGATGGCCAGCCACCGCTCGGCCGAGGCGCCGTCGGTCCAGGCCGGGGCGTTGATCGCGTAAGGGATCACGCCCGGCTCTGGGACCTGCGCCGCAACCGCGGAAAATAGTCCCGTCCGGCTGAGCGCGGCCGGGAAGTCGGCATTGCGCGCGCCGGCCTCGTTCACCACGAGCCGGTGGATGCCGCCGCCTTCGTAGTCCACCAGGAGCAGTTCGCCGTCCGCCTCCTGGGCCCAGCCGACGATGCGTGCGGTTGTGCGGGCCGCCTCGATGCGCTCCCCGAGCGCCGTTCCCTTCACCGGGTTGGCGAAGACGCGACGCGTCTCCCAGTCGCCGTAGAAGTACCATCCCTCGAACCCCTTGAGCCGCTTGCCGTGGTAGACGAAGCCCCCGGTGATCGACGCCATGACCGGATGGGGGACCGCGTGGGCCGGAGGGTGGATCGGCGTCGGCCCACGCTTCGCGTCCGGGAGGCAGACCTCCGGACCCTCCATCGCGCTCCAGCCGTAGTTCGCGCCCTTCTCGGCGGCGTAGATCATCTCCCATCGCTCCCAGCCCACGTCGCCGACCCAGAGCTGTCCCGTCGCGCGGTCGAAGTTCATCCGCCACGGATTGCGCAGGCCGTAACACCACACCTCCGGCCGGGCCTTTTCGACCCCGACGAACGGATTGTCCGGCGGGACCGCGTAGGGAAGCCCGATCGAGGTGCGGTGGACATCAATCCTGAGGATGGACGACAGCAGGTCGCTGATGTCCTGGCCGGTCTTGCGGCGGTCCGGCGGGCTGGGGTCTTCTCCATCCCCGGTGGAGATGTAGAGGAAGCCGTCGTTCCCGAACTGGAGATCGCACCCGTTGTGGCCTTCCGCCAGCCAGGAGAGGAGGACCTCCTCGCTCGCGGGATCGATGCGGGGCGGGTCCGCGTCGGTCACCCGGAATCGCGAGACCCGCGAGCCGTTCTCCAGCGGGTGCTTGCGGTCCTTGGAGCCGAGGACATACATGACGTAGCACTGCCGGTTCTTCTCGAACCGGGGATCGAAGGCGATCGAGAAGCTCTGGCGGATCCCCCGGCAACCCTCGATCTTCTCCCAGCCCCGGATCTCCTTGGGGAGGTCGATGAACAGGTCGGCCTTGTCGCAGGCGGGGTCATTGCGGAACGTGTAGAGCATCCCTTTTTCTTCGACCAGGACGTACCGCTTCCCCCCGGGGAACGGGACGAGGGCGACCGGCGCCTTGAAGGCGAGTCGCGGGAACGCCCGGTCGGCGCGGAAGGGCGGAGGCGGTTCGGGCGAGCCCGTGAGATGCGAGGTCGTCCAGGGGATGCGGTCGGAAGCCTGCGGGGCGGCGGCGGAGACGAATCCGAGGGCCGCGATGGCAAACAGGGCGCGATGCATCCAAGACCCCCCGACTCTTCGAATCGTCAGGATACCCAATTCTAGTGGCTCGGCAACCCTATGAAATAACACCGTTCGGACACGCTTATAGAAGGGCGATTCAACGGGAATCACCGATCGAGAGTTAGAATAGGGGGGTCGCGACCCACTCATGAGGCGAGCGGGACGAGACTCCGTGAGGCCCCATGCGAACCTTGATCGCCCTGGTCCTGTTCCTGCCGGCCCAGGCGGCGCCGCCGGAGGCCCTGCGCCTCCCCTGCACCGCCGACACCCAGCTCTCCACCTCCCACGGCGAAGAGAACCTGAACGGCGGCGGACGGTCCACGCTCCGGCTCAAGGGCATCGAAGACCTGGCGATCCTCGACTTCGACGTCTCGCTCCTCAAGGGGCGCATCGTCGAAGAAGCCAGGCTGTTCGTCTTCCCCACCGGGGCCCACAAGCTGCGCATGATCGGCCTCTCCACGATCGGCACTCCGTGGAACGAAGGGACCGGCACCGGCACCCCCGCGAAGCCCGGCGAGTGTTCCTTCATGGAAGCCGCCCACGCCGAGCGTCCGTGGGGCCACCCGGGGTCCGACTTCCACGCCGTCTCGTTCGGGCGGGGCGGCTCCCTCTGGTTCGACCGCGAGCTGAAGCCCCAGGCCGACGGGTGGGCGTCGCTCGAAGTCCCGCCCGCACTCCTTCACGCCCTGGCGGAGGGAAACTCGTTCGGGCTCGGCCTCTCGGACGAGCACAGCGAGACGGGGCACAACAACAGCATCTACAGCCGCGAGCAGACCGCGAAGGCGCCGTATCTCGTCGTCTCGCGATGGAAGCAGGGAACGGCGCCGCCCTCCGGGGCTAAGCGCCAGGGTGCGCCGCTGGCGAAGAAGATCGTCGACCGCTCGACCGAGATCCTCCGCAAGACCCCGGCCCCGGCCTCCGTGCCCCCCGCCACGACCCCCGAAGGTTCGAAATACAAGGTCCTCTATGAAGGCGAGACCAACCTCGACGCTCCCGCCGCGGGCCGTCTTTGGGACGGCCGCTCGATCACGCTCGAGGCCGCGCGCGGGGAGCACGTCGGCTTCGAGCTCTGCGTCGAACTTCCGCAGTCCCGCACGGTCGGGTTGGACGGGCCCGGATTCGCCGCCAGCCGCGTGCTCGCGGTCGGCTCCACGTTCGACCCGCTGGTCCCCGTGGCGGGCGAGGTCTCGGGAAAGGCGCTCTTCCACGTCGAACGGTACGTCCCGAAAGCCGCGGCCCCCGGCGAGCAGAAGCTCGCCTTGACGCTGAAGATCGGCGGTGCCGAGATCCCGATCCCGGTCGTCCTCCGCGTCCATCCGGCGACGATCCCCGACGCGCTTTCGTTCCAGGTTTCGCTCAACGCCTACGGCTCGCCGGGCGACCGGATGGGCGACAAGCCGGGCTCGCCGGCCTTCATGGAGCTGGAGCGCGCGTTCCACCGCCTGGCGCACGAGCACCGGGCGACGCTCGCCATCGTTCCGTACTCCCATCGAGGATTCCTCCAGTGGGGCGTGGTCCCCGAGGTCCGCCGCACCGGCGCGAAGGTGGAGGTCAGTTCCTGGGCGACCTTCGACGAGCGGTGGGGGCCCTACTTCGACGGGAGCGCGTTCAAAGGGCTGCCGCGCGACGGCGTGCCCATGGCCCACGCCTACTGGCCGATGCACGAGAACTGGCCGCTGCCGATCAACGAGTACTATTCTTACCAGGGAAAGCCCGAGGATCACTGGCGCGACGCGCCTCCTCCCGACCAGGCGTTTGCCGAGGACTACGGGAAGGCCTTTGCGGCGATCGTCCGGGAGTTCGGAAGCCACGCCGTGTCCAAGGGCTGGACGCGCACGCAGTTCCAGGTCTTCCTCAACAACAAGCCCGACGTCCGGTTCCAGCGCCACCAGGCCGAGGGGTCCTGGTGGCGGCTCGACGAGCCGGTCTCTGTCGAGGACCACCTGGCGCTCCGCCATTTCGGGCGGCGCGCGGCGGAGGCCGCGAAGGACCTGAAGTCGATCGACATCAAGTTCCGCGCCGACCTCTCGAGGCCCCAGTGCCGGCGGGACCTCCTCGACGGGATCCTCGGCCTGGACGTGGTGGCCGGCACGTACCGCCGTTACCCGGAGCTCGTCTTCAACCGCGGCGAGGAGGTGTGGATCTACGGCGGCGTCCCGATCGGCGGGAGCGGCCAGGCGGCGCGCGCGTGGACGATCCAGTGCTATCTCGACGGAGCCGACGGCGTGGTCCCGTGGCTCGCCCTGGGAGACGCCGCGGCTTGGGACAGGCCCCAGGACACGGCCCTCCTCCTGCCCCCGAAGGCCGGGATGGAAAAGCGGGCCTACGCCACGCTCCGGCTCAAGGGTCTCCGGCGCGGCGAGCAGGACGCCGAACTCCTGCGGCTCGCGCTCCTCAAGGTGAAAGCGGCCCGCGAGGATGTGCGCGAGGGCCTGGCCGCGTCCCTGGGACTGCTCGGCACGTTCAAGAAAGACTCCGAAACGGACGCGGGGCGGGTCGATTACGGCCGTCTCGACCCCGACCGCTTCGAAGCGATGCACCGATCCCTCTTGGAGGTCCTGGACAAATGATGATGCTTGCCGCGTTCGCCGCGTTCGCCCTTCAGCAGACGCCCGAGGAGGCGCTCGCCCGCAAGTGCGACAGCCAGATCCCGTGGATCGTCGACGGGACCGAGCTCATCGACATGGAGCTCGCGAAAGGCCACCATCCCCAGTACCCGGAGGCCCGCGAGCCGAAGAACTACACGGTCGACCGCGCGGCGCTCCTGGCGAAGGCCCGCGCGCAGGCGGCGGAGAAGAACCGGCTCATCCTCTGGTACTGCCCGCGCGTCAGCGGACTCCACATGTACCGCGCGATCCTGCCCGATCGCTATATGAAGGCGGTCGCGTTCACCGATCCCGGCGTGGTTGACCTGGTCGCGAGCAAGTTCGTGCCGCTCCGGATGTGCTCGGACGCCGACTCCGGCGCCGCGCTCGGCATCAAGGCCTTCGAGTTTGTCGAGCCCGGCTTCATCATCCTCTCGCCCGACGGCAAGGTCCTCCACACGATCGACAAGCTCCGCACGTTCAACGCCGACTGGATCCGCGCGGCGCTCGTCGCGGTGCTCCGGGCCCATCCCGAGTTCAACCGCCCGGCAGGCGATTCGGTCGAGGCGCTGATCCGCGGCGGCGACGACGAGAAGGCCTTCGACAAGGCCTCCGTCGAGCAGAAGGCGCAGATCCTCCGGCGGCAGGGGAAGTTCGAGGAGGTCCTCCGCCTCGACTGTTCGGGCACCCAGAAAGGGATGGCGCTGCTGGGCCTGCAGAAATTCGACGAAGCGCGCAAGCGGCTTGAGGCCGAGAGCAGCCCCGAGGCCCTCTATGGGCTGGCCGTCATCGACGGCTGGACGGGCAAGGATCCCTCCGCCCATCTGAAGGTGGTCCTGCAGAAGCACCCCGATTCACCGTGGGCCTGGAAGGCCGCCGCGAATCTCGTCAAGGCCGAGGACTCCCTTCCCCAAGGCCCCCTCTCCCACCACCTTGAGGACTTCTTTCTCAAGCCCCCCCAGGGGATTCCGGCGACCACCCGGCTGCCGGCGGAGAACGGGGACGTCGCGGCGCGCCGGGCGCTGGACTTCCTCCTGCGGGCCCAGTGGGAGGATGGCAGCTGGCGCGACGCGCGCTATGCCTACTGGCCCGATCCGCAGATCCTCCCGAACGTCTTCACCGCGGTGACGGCGCTCTCGGCGCTCGCGCTCGTCGAGTGGCGCGACCTCGCGCCCGAGCGGGTCGACGCGGCGCTCAAAAAGGCCGACGCCTATCTCCGCGACGCCTCGCACACCGCGCCCGACCAGCACGAGGAGACCTACGCCCACGCGTTCCGGCTCCATTATTTCGCCAAGCGGAAGGAGACGGCGGCGTTCGGGCCGATCGTCGCGCGACTGGCGGCGATGCAGGACAAGGAAGGCTTCTGGTGCCACGAGTACCAGAATGCGTTCTCGACGGCCGCCGTCGTCCACGCGCTCTCCGTGGCGAAGGCCGCCGGCGCGGACGTGCCCGACGCGCTCTTCAAGCGGGCGGCCTCGGCGCTCCTCTCCCAGCGCGGAGACTCGAACCGGTTTGCCTACCGCGCGGGCGAGTCCCCGGACAACGAGAAGAGCACGAGCTCGCGCACGCCCCTCTGCGAGATGGCGCTCGTCGAGTGCGGCACGAAGGAGCCGACGAACGTGGCGGCGGGGGTCGAGCGGTACTGGAAGTTCTACCCGCGCGCCTCGGCGGTCCGGCTCTGCGACTACCACTCGGACGGCCGCCTCGCGGGATTCTTCTTCTTCCACGCCGCCTTCCACACGCTCGAGGCGACCCGGACGGTCCAGGGCCCGGTCCGCGAAGACTCGCTCAAGCGCTTTCGCGAGATGCTTCTCGCCATCCCCGAGTGGGACGGGAGCTACGTGGACAGCCACGAGATCGGCAAGAGCTACGGTACGGCGATGGCCTTGATCCTCATGGCCCGCTCGAGGTGATGCGATGAGATCGCGGCTTCTCTGGCTGGCCGTCGGCACGCTCGCCCTGGGCCGGATCGCCCGCGGCGACGACCCGGTCAAGGACGTCCCACCGCCGAAGTCGTGGGACCACTTCACGATGCTCGTCTGGCAGTACCAGACCGACGTCGTGCGGGACCAAGCCCTCTATGAATCGGTGAACCTCCGCGGCTTCCACATCGACCGCGAGAACCCCAAGCTGCGCGACTTCGCGAAGGCCAACGGCTGGCCCTTCTATGTCGACCACGCGGCGGGCAAGGGCATCCTTCACCTGGGCAAGCTCGCCGACCCGATCCTCCGCCAGCGCGACATCGTGGCGCGCCCCAACAGCCTGGCCGACCCGAAGACGATGGACCGGCTCAAGAAGCTCCTGACCGAGAACATCACGAGCTCCAAAGGCTCCCCCGTCGTGGGCTATGCCTACGACGACGAGATCAGCACGGGGAACTTCGTCTCGGCGATCGAGACCGACGGCAGCCCGCTCTCGGTCGCCGGATACCGGAAGTTCCTCGAGTCGACCTACAAGACGATCGCGGCCCTGAACGCCGAGCACGGGATGACGCACGCCGACTTCGCCGCGATCGAGCCCCGGAGCTACGAGGCGTTCCGGGAGCAGATCAAGCCCGACGCTCTCGGGAAGCTCAACCTGAGCCCCTGGTGCGACTGGCACTCCTATATGGACACCCAGTTCGCCGACTGCCTCGCGGAGCTCACGCGCCACGCCAACAGCCTCGACCCGGAGACGCCCGCGGGATACGTCGGGGGCCACACTCCCTGCGCCTTCGGCGGGCAGGACTACCGCAAGCTCGGCAAGAGCGTCCAGTGGATGGAGGCGTACGACATCGGCGCGAACAACGAGATCCTGCGGAGCTTCTGGGGGCAGACCCGGCCGCGCGTGCTGACGTTCTTCTCGAGCAAGAAGCCCAAGCAAGACGCCTGGTTTCTCTGGTACTACCTCTGCCACGGGAACCGCGCGGTGATCTGCTGGCCGGAGGGCTGGTTCAAGGACGGAAAGGTCGCCGATCACATCGCGGCCAACGCGGAGACCTTCAAGGAGATCCAGGGCCCGGTCTCGAAGAAGATCGTGGACGGAGCCTTTCTGAACGACCCGATCGCGATCTACTACTCGCAGCCGAGCATCCAGGTGACGTGGGCGCTCGACGCGGCGACGCACGGCCGGACCTGGCCCAACCGGAGTTCGTCGATGGAGGACGCGGTCTCGACCGGAAGCCTGACGCGGATCGCCTGGCTCAAGACGCTCCAGGACCTGGGCTTCCAGTCGAAGTTCATCCACCAGGACCACCTGCTGGGTGGCGAGCTGGAGCGGCAGGGCTTCAAGGTTCTGATCCTGAACCGCGCGCTCTGCCTCTCCGACGCGGAGGCCGCGGCCATCAAGGCGTTCGCGTCGAAGGGCGGGATGGTGATCGCGGACCACCTGTGCGGGGTCTTCGATGAGCACGGAAAGGCCCGTCCGCAGGGGGCGCTCGACGATCTCTTCGGCGTCAAACACGACCTGTCGAAGGGCATCCTGGACGGGAAGGCCGTGACCGAGGCCGACGCAGAGAAGGGCCAGACGTTCACCCTCAAGAACTGGACGGGCGCAGGCTCGGTCCATAAAGGGATGGCGGTCTTCGAGCGCGGGCTCACGACGGCCGGCGCGGCGAAGGGCGAGGCGGCGGGCGGAACGGCGGTCGTGGTCCGGAACGGCCGGCAGGTCTATCTGAACCTTTCGAGCGCGGGCTATCTCCTGAAGCGGCCGAAGCACGAGGCCGGGGAGTGGCTGGCGACCGTCGCCTCTCTTTTCAAAGAGGCGGGCCTGGAGCCGCGGGTGAAGTTCTCCCTGGGGGGCGCGCCCGCCCACGTCACGGAGCCCGTCTTCTGGAAGAACGGCGCCAAGGTGACCCTCTGCGTGGTCCAGAACCTGGAGCGCAAGGCGCTGATCGACGGGTTTGGCGCGACGGAGGGCGAACTCGCCGATACGAAACTCAAACTCAGGCTCACGTTCACGGCGGCGGTGAAAGGCCTGGTGAACGAGCGGACGGGGAAGTCGCTGGGGAACGGAAAGGACTTCGAGGACGACTACACCCCCTGGGAAGCGAACGTCTACACGTTCACGCCTTAGCGGAATTGGGCTGTTTCCTATGGAGTGATTGCGCCATGGACCGGCCCGTGACTCTTCCAGAACTCAATGACCAATAGCTCGATCGCTCTTGCACCGATGCAGGAGCCACGGGAGGGCCATTAGCCCTCCGACGACCACGATCGCGATTCCCGGATAGATGAAAATGGGCGCAAAGAAGTTCTCCAGGTCGCGCGTTGCCCTGCTCGCCCGGGGAGAATTCCCAACCTCCTTGCTATCCGGAGCGGGAGGCCTCGTGCGTCGCGGGAGCGGCGACGGCGCGGCGCAGGAGGACCGGGCAGGGCGCGTTTCGGAGGACGCTCTCGGCGACGCTCCCCAGGAGCTTCCGCGACAGTCCCGTCCTCCCGTGAGTCGTGAGGCAGATCAGCCCGGCTCCCGTCTCCCGGGCGACGGCGATAATTTCATCCGCCGCCTCCCCCTTGCGCGCTTCGGGGAGAGCCAGGAAGCCTTTCCCGGCCAAGGCGTTGGCAATTCCGTCCAGGTAGGGTTGCGGATCCTCCTCGGGAATGGGGAAGGCCAGGCTGGGGTTGTACGTGAGCGTGGGAATACCGCTCTTCACGCGGACCAGGTGAAGCGTCGCGCCCAGGGTCCGGGCAAGCTCCGCCGCATCCTTCAGGACACTCTCGGCAACCTCCGAACCGTCGAGGGCGACGACCATCCGCCTCCAGTCGCCGATCTTGCTGCCCGGTCGGAAGGCGAGAATCGGAATCCTGGACTGCCGGAGGACCCTCTCGGCCACGCTGCCCACCAGGTCCCGGTGAAGACCCGTTCTGCCGTGGGTCGCCATGGCGATCAGGTCGAATGCAGGAGCATTGCCGGCCCGGAGAATCTCGTCAGCGGGATCTCCCCATTCAACCCTGGTGTCGGAGGGGACTGCGTCCAGGAGCAGGGACGTCCGTAGACGGCTCAAGTAGACTTCGAGAGAAGACGAGGAATCCTCCCGCGGCGCGACGCCCAGCAGCGTGACCTGCACGTTCTGCGTACGGAACAGGGGCATGAGTGCGGGGAGAACGCTCTCCGCTTCGGGCGAACCGTCCAGGGGCACCAGGATCCGCAACCGGGTTTCGCTCATAGATCACCTTCTACGGATCAGTCGAGCAATCCCGTTGCCACGATCACGCCCGCCCTCTTCTCGCGGAAACGTCGCAATTCCCGGATGGGGTGCGGATAATTCCTCAGTTCTGAAAAAATTCCGCCGACCCATCAATCGGTTTTCGCCTTGGTCGCTTTCTTTGCGTCGTCGGGGATCTCCACGCGGGTCTTCCCCACGTCGAAGATCGAGAACGTCCGGAACGAGGTGATCTCGAACTCGTTCCCGTTGAAGGAGGTGGAGAGAGACGCGGCGACGTCGAGCTTCACGATCGCGCCCCCGGCAACCCAGGCCTTCCCGCATCCCTTGAACTTGGCGTTTCCTCTTTCCCCGCCGAACCGGCCCGCCATTCCCCCTCCGGGGAAGATCGACCGGGCGCCGTCCCCGGTCAGCTCGAACGCGTAGACGTCGCACTCGGTCTCCCCCACGGCCTCCCGTTTGTCCGCCTTCGACGCCTTTTCGATCTTGGAGCCGAGTTCCTTGAAATCCTCGTGCGGGGCGCGCGGCGGACGGAGGCCCGCCAGGAGACCCAGCGACCCCGGCGTCCGGCCCGGGGTTCCCCCGGGCCCCTCTTCGATCACGTGCCAGCCGCTGCGGGGCCGGACGACGGTCTTCCCGCCAAAACGGACGATCTCCTGCGCGTCGGTCAGAAGATGCGTTCCCTCGGCGAGATCGACCTGGCCCTCGAAGGCGGACTCCTGCACGGGGGCGGCGGCGCCGGCGATCGCCGGAGGTTCGAGCGTGGTCTTCCCTTTGAACGAATAGTTCTTCAGCTCCGACGCCTTCTTCGAGAGGAGGAGCAGGTCCTCCTTGTCGTCCGCCCGGACCTGGGCGGCGAACGCGGCCATCAGCGCGACGGGGATCATGATCTTCATGGGTCGACCTCCTGGTGACGGTACTTCCTTGGGACAAGGCCGCGCGTCCCGGGGTTCGCTTCGAATCGACCCGCGAGCCCCAGGATCACGGCCCGAGCTTCCTGCCGCACTTCCCGCAGAACTTGTCGGTCGGGTCCGGCACGGTGCCGCAGTCCGGACACGCCCCGGCCTTGAGGGCTAGCGGGAAGGTCAGGAGACCCGGCTTGAGCGCGCGCCCGTCGGGCATCCCGATCTCCGGGAGGCTCCACCGCAGGACCAGCGTCGTCGCCTTTTCCGGAATTAAAAACCGGACGTCCCAGCCCGTCATCGCCCCCGGCAGGAACCGCGGCGACGCGGGAAGGCCCGGCTCGGGCGCGGACTCGCGGCCGCCGTCGGTCGCCAGGACGAGGCCCTTCCAGGCATCGTCGATATCCCCGACCACTCCGATCCGCTTGCCCTCGACCTCCACCGAGACGAGGCTCCGCACGCGGAGATCGATCACGGCGACCGCCATCCCCTCGGGCGCAGACCCCTTCTCGCGCCGCACGGCAAAGACCCCGGCTTCCAGGACCTCGTTCTTCGCGGCCGGGACCACCGGCTTCTCCTCCACGACCTTTGGCCGCGCCAGGAGCGGAAAGACCACCGGCGGATGTCGGAAGTCGTAGTATTGGAGGTCGAGCGTCTCCGCGCCCGAAGGCGGGAGCGGGAAGACCAGGTCCCCCAGCCGGATCGAGCCCTGCTTCTCCAGTCGGATGGACCGACCGGTCAGCAATCCTCCGGGGCCGGTGGAAAGATCGACGTCCAGGCGCACGAGCGTCCGGCCATTTGCGATGACATAAAGGTTGTTCGCGGCGTCTCCGACGGAAAAAGCCGTATGAAGTTCGCGGCCGTCCACGGTCGCGGGGGGGATCAGGTTCTTCCATTCGCTCCGGATGACGAGCCAAGACACCCCCCGGGGCGCCTCATGGCCCTCCAGTTCGGTCACGACCCGGATAGACTCTATCCTGATCCCGATCGACCCGTCCGAACGCAAGATGACGACCGGCTGCGTCTTCCCGGGCGAGAGGTCGGTCAGGGGGCCGGTCTCCGCCACCGGAGCCGCAGGAGGCGCGACGACCACACCGGCCACCAGGCGATCCGTATCGACCCCCTCTTTGTGCTTCGCGAAGAGCGCCCTCATCCGCTCCAGATCGGCCGGCGAGGGTTGGGCTGAGTCCACCCGGTTGGTCGCCCCGCTCACTTTCCGGTCCGCGATTTTGAGGGAAAGCGTGCCCAGGGCGGACGCCCCTCCCGGAGACTGAACGAGAATCGCGCCGCCGACCCTGAGGGGATCGGGATCGTTCCCGCCGATGGCCGGCGAAAGCGCAACGGAGATCCCGGGCACCTGCTTGAGAAGTTCGGCGCACTCCAGGCGATCCATCAGCGCCAGCAGAACGATGAGATCCGCCTCCTTGGCGATCCCGGGCAGAAGCCCTTTGAGCGCCGTCTCGGGATCCTCGATCGTCCAGCCCTGCGGCGACCCTTTCAGATAGGCGGGGACGCGGGTGAGACCGACGAAGGCGACCCTTTGGGAACCGATCGTCCGGATGACGTGCGTCCGCCCCGCACCCTTGACGTTCGCGCAGACGAAGGGGATCTTCTCCGACGCCAGAATCTCCCGGACCCCCGGCGACTCCAGGTCCTCCCAGCCGACCGCAACGGCGTCGAAGCCGCCGGAATCCAGGTACTCCGTGACGAACCCCTTTCCCTGCGACGAAAGGAGCGTCAGCCCGCCGCCGACCAGGACGCGTCCACACCCGGAGGTCTTTGGGACCACCGCCGCCAGGTTGAGCACGCCCCGGTTCTGGAAATGTTCGAAATCAACTGGGGTGGTCGTCTCCTGGGTCGCAGTGACGGCCAAAAGGAAGGCGAGGACGGCGCACCGGATCCCGCTCACTCATTCTTCCCTCCTCCCTCCTTCTGTTCACCCAAGATGCCCGCGATCGTACGGACGAGGTCAAAGATGGTCCAGGCCAAGCCGGCCTGCGTCCCGATCGCGGCGAACATGCCGCCTGCCACGCTGCACACGAGGCAATCCAAAGCCTTCTCGCCCGCCTTGTCGCCTCCCATCACGGCACTGTAGAAACAGAGCGCGTTCCCCAACAACTCGGCATACTCCGCGAGCTCCTGCGGCGACGCGACCGGGACCTCGGTCCCCCCTCGGCCTCCCGAGAGCCGGCCGACCGTCCGTCCCGTCGCCGGGTCGATCTGCCACCACGCGTACGTCCCGCCCCCGGGGCCCGCTTCGAGGGCCGGAGCGAGCACGTAGCACCGGGGGTCGGTGTTCTTGAGGATCCATTCGACGTCCCCCGCGGGCACCCCCGCCTGGGCCAGGGCCTGGCGGTCGCCGGCGGAGACCAGGCGGATCGGTTTGGACGCCGCCCGCGCCCGCTCGAAGAAGCCGACCGTCCCCGCCACGGCCTCGGACCCGTTCGCGAGCCGCACGATCGCCTGTTCAAGGACAGTGTCGAACGAGCCCAGCGCCGCGGTGGCCGCGGTGTCGAGGCGGCCGCCCGCCTTGGGGTCCAGGAGAAGGGCCCCGTTCTCCACGAGATCCATGCCATAGCAGAGGCAGACGTGCGCGGAGCCCCCCTCGAGCCGGAGACGGCGCCCGCTCATGAAGAGGTTCGCGAACGGGAAGTACGGAGCGACGCCGTTTCCCATCGCTTCGGCGACGAAGGCCTGGCGCGCGAGGCAGAATTCAATCAGGTCGGTGGGATAGGCCACGGTCCGCACCTGCGCCAGCTTCGTCGCGTCCCCCTTCCGGCCCCCGAGTTCCCATTCGATCCTCGCTTTCACCGCGTCGTCGTTCTTGAATCGCTGGATCATCGCGATGGAGCGCAGGAACCTGGGCGTGACCTCGTGGGTCTGGAGGAGCAGCGACCACTGGAGGATCGGGCACCACGATTCCCGCCCGGCCGGCTCCAGGAGCCCCCGCCGCTGGCTCCAGAGCGGCTTCCCTCCGCGGGTCACCGACAGATCGACCCAAAGGGAAGCAAGAGACCCCTTCGATTCCTGCACCTTTTCACCGAAGGCCCCGGCCGCGAGGCCGGGTGCCTTCTTCACCGACTGGCCGACCTTGAGCATCTCGCTCGTGGGCTTGAAAACCTTCCCATCGTAGTCGAAGGCCATCACCTGGACCGTTCGCCCACCCTCAAGCACGCTCGCCACGTACTCGCGGCCGCCCAGGATGCGCTTGACCCGCTCTTCCAGCGTGGGCACCTCGGTCACGGTGCCGCCCCATCCGGTCGGCTGGATCGTGAAAATCAGGGGCTCGACCATCGGCTGGTACACGGGCACCTCATGCCGCAGCACCTGGACGATCTCGCGCTTCTCTCCGTCCTTCCGCTCCAGGGCCAGGGTCAGCACGAACCTGTCTGCTTCCTTCAGGGGATCCAGTTCGCCCTGGGCCGTCACAACCGGCCGCTCTGCGAACAAGGGGTCGGCGTCGGACCACGCGTTGGCGTCCTTCGCCTTCCATTGAACCCACGCATGGGTCCGGGCCGCCTCGATCAGCTCCTCCCGGACGTCGCTCGCGGGAGCCTCGATGCGCGCCGCCCGGAGCTGACCGGCGAGAAACTCGCGCTCGCGCGCCGCCAGGTCGAGTCCGTCTTTCCACAGCCGGCTGCGCAGCTCGTCCTGCGCTTTCGACATCCGTTCGAGCTCCTCGGGCGCGACGCCGATCTCCCGACAGAGCGCCTGGGAGACTTCCCCCCGGGGACTCGTGGTGCTGATGGCGCCGGAGAACCGGCCCGCCGGGAGCCCTTTCCTGGCCTCGAAGGACTGTTTCACAAGGTCGTCCGCCTTCTCCCGCGGGAGCGTCCCCCGCACGAGCCGCGCGTCGAACCCGGCCGCCTTGAGGAGCTCGGCCAGGAGGAACGCCCGATCGAGTGAATTGCCCGCGCCCGAGATCAGCACGCCCGAGGGTCCGCGCTGGAGTCCGGGGTAGGCCTCGTACCGGATCTCCTTCCGAACAAACTCGACGATCCGCGCGGGGTCCCCGCCCAGGACCTTCACGCGGGAGGCGACCTCGTGGAGGTGGGCCTCCGGCTTTTCCATCTCGCGTTGGAGTACGGCGAAGAGCTTCCGGTCGGCCTCGCGGACCCGCTTCTGCGTATCCGTCTCCTGGGCGAAGACCGGTGTCAGAAGCGCCAGTGCGATCAGAATGCGCATGAATCCCTCCTCGTCAGGCTACTTGTCGATTTTTGTGCCGCAGTCGGCGCAGAACTTCTCGTCCGTGCCGGCCTCCCTCTTGCACTTGGGGCAGGCCCTCGCGACGGCCTCCAGCGGCTTGAGCTCCACCGTCGACGCCTTGGAGACTCCCCGGTACGCCAGCCGCGGCTTGCGGTCCGCCGCGGGAATCGCGAAGACCGCCTGGAAGCTCCGCCGCTCGCCGTTCGGAACCAGGAGGAGCTTCGCCGGCGGACGCGGTCCGCGGAACGACGCGTCGTGCATCGGAAGCTGGGCGCCCTTCTCGCTGGCGTAGTGGACCTGCTCGACGGTCTGGAACATCTCGCCCGCCAGGCCCGCCCCTTTGACCGTCACGTCGACGACCAGGAAGACCGATCCGGCCGGCGCCTTCACGCCGCCGAACTCCGCGGCGACCGACTGCCCGGTGACCGCGATCTTGAAGACGTCGTCGTCGATCTCGGCCAGGACAGGCTTCGCGGCCGCCTCGGGCCGCTTCCCCTCGAGGAGGAACGGCAGCGCCTTGGGATGCGTCACTTTCCCGTCCGGCAACCGCGCGTTCGGGAAATCGCACCGCACCTCGAGCGAGGCCGACTTCTCCGGGACCAGGAAGACGGCCGCTCCCCCCGTGAGGATGTCGGGCAGGAACCTGGGCGCTTCGCCCAGCTCCGTCCCTTCAATCGACCCGTACGCGAACTCGCCGTCGAGGACGACGTGCAGATGCTTCCGCGCGTCCTTCCAGTCGGAGACCGTGCCGACCTGCAGCTTCTCGCCGGGCTTCGCCTTTGGATCGAACGCGCTCGCATCCGACTCCGTGAACATCCTGCTTCGCGCACGAAGCTCGACCGCCAGGAACGTCATCCCCTCCGGCGCCTTCTTTCCCGCGTTCTCGCGCAGCCGATCGACGCGGAACACGCCGGCCTCGAGAATCTCGTTCTCCTGCAGCGGCGCGACCGGCTTCGCGATGGGTCGCGAGCCGGACCGTAGCGTCAGCGCCATATGACCGTGGGCGTAGTCGTAAAAGCGCAGGTCCAGGGTCTCGACGCCTTCCGCCGGGATCTCGAAGACCAGGTTGCCGCGCGTCCGCGCACCCAGGCGATCGAGCGTGAACCCCGCCGTGACCACGTGGCCCGGCAGCTGCGAAGCATCGGCCGGCAGTCGGGAGACGCGATCCCCGTTCATCACCAGGTAGAGATGGTCCCCCATCTCCTTGATCTTGTACATCGTCGGTACCTGGTTCGACTGGACGAGCGTCATCGGGATCGTGTTCTCGAACGACGCGTCGAGGACGAGGAACTTCCACCCAGCGGCCGGCGCCCGCGTGCCGTACGCACCGCGCTCGCTCACGGAGTGGACCCGCAGGCGGCACGCCCGGTTCGAGGTCTCCAGGAGGGCGGCGACCTCCGGCGGCGCCGCCGGCTTCAGGCTCTCCCGCACCTCGCGCAGGGAATCCGGCGGGAGCCCCAGCTTCTTCCGGATCGCCGCCACCTTCTCGGACGCGCGTCCGTCGGGCTGGGAGTAGCGGCTCGTAATCGCGCCCGCGCGGAGCTCGATGCGGCCCCAGAGGCGGCCGTCGCCCGGGGCCTGCACCATCCAGGTCTCCCCGATCCGGAGCGGCTCGGCGTCGGCGCTTCCGCGGCCCGACACGATGCAGAGCGTGATCCCTTTGGATTCGCGAAGGATCGCCGCCGCCTGCTCGCGGGGCACCGGCGCGACCCAGACGACAACCTCAGCGCCGGCCGGCGCGGCCTTCGGGTCGGTGATGAACGCGACCTTCCCGCGAACGAAGGGTGCGGACGCGAATCCCGCGGCCACGAGGAGCTCCGGTGCATCCGCCCCGAACGCGAGGCCGATCTCCCCCGGCGCAAGCTCCAGCGCCGGGATCGACGCCGCCGATTCCACGGTCCGGATCACGACGGTCTCCTGGGACGCCAGGAGAAGGACCAGTCCGATCAGCGTTTCCATGGGCTACATCCCCGCCAGGGCGTTGATCGACCCGTTCCACATCCCCTGCGCGAGTTCGTCCATCTTGTCCTTCACCTGGTCGCGCGCCCAGGTGCCGCCCAGGTAGGAACAGGCCTTGCCCATGAGGTTCGTCGCGTCGCTCGCCCACGCCGGCCCCGCCTGGGTTGCCGCCGCGAAGCCCGCCAGGTCCGAGTAGTTGCAGACCTCGCTCGCGTTTTCCCACGCGGCCTCGACCAACCCCTGCCCCGCTCCCGAGGGAACTCGCCCGACGCAGCCGCCGGTCGCGGGATCGACGCTCCACCACGCGTCCGCGGACCAGCGGATCTCGCGTCGCCCGTCGCGGTCGAGCGCCTCCGCCTTGCCGCCGAGCAGGCGCGCCCGGCCGATCGCGGTCCACGCGGAGCGGCTCGAATCGCCGGGCCATCCCCGCGCGACGAGCAGGCACTCCAGCACCGTCTCGGCGACGCCCAGAGTCATCGTCCGGTCGCCCGAATCGAGGGAGACCGGGTTGTCGAAGATGTCGATCCCCCGGCGGAGCATCAGCCTCCCGGCCCCCTCGTCCACGAACACCTGGCTCGTCTCGGCGGCGATTCCCACCCGGTCCTGCAGGAAGCCCCCTCCGGCGTTGATCTCCATCACGAGGCGGCGGCGGAGATCGGCGAACCGGAGGAGCAACGACGAGACCTCGGCGTGCTGGTTGAAGTGGACCCCGTCGCGCTCCCCTTTGAACACCTTGCGGAGCGCCGCGGCGTTTCGCGCGATCGCCGCCAGCTCGCGTCGCCCGCGCTCGCCCGGCGGCAGCGGGGCTCCGTCAACGAGGAACGAATACCGGAGCGCGGGAAGCGCGTGGACTTTCCCCTCCGCCTTGGGCGTCGCGTAGACGGCGCGCTTGTGGACGCGCTCCGGCGACCCCGGCTCCTTCACCGCCACCTCGAGGACGACGTTCTCGAGGGTGGAAGCGGCCGCGGCCTGCCCGCCTCCGCCGCCTCCGAGGACGCCGCCGAACGCCTTGTTCAGCCCCCCGGCCAGCGCCTTCGCCGGGCCCACCCGGCCGCCCGCGTCGACCTCGTAGACTTTGCCCGTGAGATCAAAGGGGAGACCGCCGAAATATTTCCCGTCGATGACCAGCCCCGCGCGGTACGTCTTCACCTGGCGGAACGCCTCGACGCGGCCCTTCTCGTCCAGCTCCGCGAGTTTCGCCGCCGGCGGAAGCTGCCCCTTGAGCGGCTGAAGCACGAAGTCCACCGCCCTCCACGACACGGCGGAGAGATCGGCGGGAACGGTCAGCAGCGCGACGGGCTCGGACTTCTCGCCGCTCTTCCGGTTCATGACCAGGCGGAACGTCAGCGAGCGCCGCTGCACCGCGAGCTCCGCGGCCGTCGCGGGACGTCCGCCCTTCCGGGGGATTTCCACCGGTGAGGGATCGAGATCGACCCAGTCCTTCTTCGATCCGTCCCACGCCTGCGGCCAGAAATGTTCCCGCGGCGCCGCGAGCGCACGGGCCGCGACGGGACCGACGAGCGGGGCGAGACGCGCGGTCTCCGCTTTCGCGGCCTCGAGAACCTCATCCACCAGCGCCTTTTCCTCGCGACGGCGCTCCTGCACGAGCGCCTGGAGCGCGCCTGGGTCGACGCCGAGCTCACCCGCGAGCGCCTTCGGATCGGAATCGGGACGGGCGAGCCGCGACTTCGGGTCGCGTTTCCGGAAGTCCTCCAGCAGCATCGCGCCGTCGGCCTCCGCGAGCTCGACCCGCATCAGCCGTGTCTTCTCACCGCCCGCCTCCAGCATCGACTGCAGAAGAAGCGCCCGGTCGAGGGAGTTTCCCGAGCGCGCGAGCAGCGTGCCGGCGGCATCGCGGAGGAGGCCGCCATAAGGCTCCCACGCGATCTCCGTGCGGACGAACTCGAGGATCTTCGCGCGGTCGAAGCCGAGGCGGGCGGCCGCGGCGCGGGGATCCGTGGGGTCGACCGTCTCGCGATGGCGGCGCTCCACGGCCTGGAGGAGCCGGTCGGACGCGGAGGCGTCCTGCCGATCCGGGACGCGCGGGGCCATGACCGCACCGGAAAGCAGGACGGCCACGAGGGTCCGCATCGGCAAGGCTATTTCTTGTTGAGAAGCTTGCTCATGGTCACCGAGACGTGCGACGTGATCTCGGTGTTGATCCAGACCGTCTTCTCCTCCTTCTTGCCGTCGACCGCGATGGAGAAGACGTACTTCCCTTCCGGGAGCGGGTGACGGTCGCCGAGCTTGCCCTTGATGAGCTCCTTGCCGGCCTTGTCGAGGAGCGTGTACTCCGCCGCGCCTACCGTCGCCAGCGAGAGGGCGTTCAGGAGGTCGTCCGCCTTCCGGGCGTGGAAATACTTCCCGTTGCCCGCGGCGGCCGTCTTCTCCAGCTGCTCCCTCCAGTCGTCGTCGCTGATGTCGAATCCGACCACGTGGACCCTCATTCCCTTGCGGGAAGCGGCGAGCTTGGCCGCGGCCTCGGGGGGCTTCGCCCCCCGGGTTGTCTCCCCTCCGTCGGTCAGGAGGATGGTGACGACCTCGGCCCCGGGGTTGGCATGGGAGACGTCCTTGATCGCCTCGGTCATGCTGTAGGTCAGCGGCGTCATCCCCTTGCACTTGAGCGCCTTGACTCGCGCGACGAACGAGTCGGGATTGAGCGGACCGATCGGGATGAGGAGCTCCGAGTCGAGCTCCGCATGCTCGTCGAGCGCCGTCTTCCGGTGGCCGTACACGCGAAGCCCCACCAGGGCCCCCTCGGGAAGCTTCTTGACGATACTCTCGACCACGTCCTTCACGATCTGGAACTTCTCCTTGCCGTCCATCTCGTCCCGCATCGAGCCCGACGCGTCGAGGATGAACAGGATGTTCGTGCTGTCGTTCACGAGGTGGGTCTCGAGAACGCCCGCCCCCCCCCGCTTGAGCGCCTTGACGGGCGCCGTCGCGCGGGTCAGGAAGAGAAGGGCAAGCGACGTGCCGCGCTTGGCGTCCTCGAAATTGGTCTGCCAGCTTCCATCCTGCTTCTGGATCCCGACCAGGTGCTTCGCGCCCATCGGGTACCAGCGATGCTCGCCGATCGATTCCGTACCGGCAAAGACGCCCACGCGCTCGACCGAATAGATGTAGTAGAGGGGCCACTGGCCGTTGGACTTCGGGTTCTCGCTGACGGAGAAGTTCTTCCCCAGCCACTGGAGCCCCGCCTGGACCTTCTCGTTTTCCAGGTAGTTCTTCTCGCCCAGGTAGAACCGGCAGAGCGCCATGGTGCAGATCCCCGCGCAGGTCATGCTCCCGTAGGAGGTGCGACCCTTTCCCCCGTCATGATAGGCCCAGCCGCCGTCCCCGCAGTGCCTCTGCTCCATCTCCTTCAGGCACTTCTCCCAGGCCTCCCTCGGGACGGCAAAGCCGCACTTCGCGGCCGCGTGGAGGCCGAGGACCGCAAACTGCGTGCAGGAATTGTCTCCGTCGCTGGGATTCTTGCAGGTCCCCTTCTTCGGGACCTCCTCGCCCTTGACCTCCTCGTCGAGCGGCTCGCCACCCGAGACCGACAGGCCCGATTCCTTCCCATCCTTGCCCGGGGGGAGGGCCGGGGTCATCGCGATGGTCTCCCGGTACGTCCAGGTCCCTTTCGGTCCCTGCGTCTCGACGAGGTACTCGGCGCACTCGCGAGTCAGGTTGCGCAGGTCCGGGTCGCGCGTCGCCTCGAGCGCCAGGGCGCGCAGGCCGGCGACGTACACCGCGGCGCTGCTTTTGACCCAGTGATCGCGGCGAAGGAACGCGTGGATCTTCTCCCGCAACTTCCCGTTGGTCTGGTACTGGCTCGTGTTGATGAGCGCGTAGGCCGCCAGGTAGTCCTCGTCGGAGCTCAGATCCGACTTGGCATACTGCGCCGCGAGGAAGGCGGCGCCGCGGTCGATGGCCCTATTGACCTCCTCCGCGCTCGTCCCGAACTTGCGGAGCTCCGCGTCGAGCGTGGCCTTGACCTTGTCCGCGTCGACGTCCTGCCCGACCGGCCCGGCAGGCTTCGGGGCGGGCTTGTCGGCGTCCGGCTTGGGCGCCTCGGGTTTTGGAGTCTCGGGCTTCGGGGTTTCCGGCTTGGGGATCTCGGGCTTCGGAGCCTCGGGCTTCGGCTTCTCCTCGGGTTTCGGCGCGGGCGCGTCCTCGACCTTCGTCCCGCAGTTCGTGCAGAACTTCGCCCCCGCAAGCATCGGCTTCTTGCACTTGGCGCACACCTGCTCGGGAACCAGGGTGCCGCATTCCGTGCAGAACTTCGCCCCTGGCTTGAGCTTCGCCTTGCACTTCGAGCACTGGAGGTCCTGCTCCACGGCGGCCGCCGCCCCCGGAGCCAACCCGGCCGCGGGCGCAAGGCAGAGGATCAGCGCGAGGAACGCGTGCCTCATGGAAACCTCCGTGGACCTACTTGCCGACCGGGGTCCCGCACTTGCCGCAGAACTTCGCGTTCGCCTCCAGGGCCGCGCTGCACTTGGTGCACTTGGAGGCCTCGGCCCCCGTGCCGCACTTCGTGCAGAAATTGCTTCCCGGGGCGTACTCGGTCTTGCACTTGGGGCAGACCGCCGCGGCGGGCTTGGAGAGCTTCTCGTCGATGTCCGGCAGCATCTTTCGGAGCGCCTCGTCGACGGCGAACCGCATGATCTTCCCCTGCGAGTCCTTGTCGATCTGGACGTTGTTCTTCGCGTCTCCGCCGATGCCGACCACGCGGACGCCCCAGGCGCTCGCGCTCTGCTCCTTCTTCACCTCGCCGAACTGCTTGCTGACGATCTCGCCCGTGGTCGTGTTGACGAGCTTGACGTCCACGCCCACGTCCGTCGAGATGATGGTCTTCGAGGTGTCGATCTTGAGCGGGGCCGCGCCCCCCAGGACCTTGTCGAGAATGCCGCCGTCCGTCGAGGTCTTCTGGGTCATCAGCCGGAAATTCGTGACGACGCCGATGAAGAGATAGTCGACTCCGCGGATCCGGCCGGGCTTGGCGAGCTCGCTCGGCTCGACGACGCCCTCGAGGTTCTGCTCCTTGAGGATCGTCTTGAGCTGCATGCGGTCGATCAGGTTGAACCGCTTGGAGGAGACGATCAGCGTCTCCAGCTGTTCGCCCGCGGCGTCGGCCACGTGCGCGTTGGTCTTGTCCTGGAACTCCACGACCGCCGCCCGGACGCGCGCGGCGCCGGCAGGCGGAGGCGGGTAGTTCGCGATCTCGGGCATCTTGTCCCGGGAGACCTTCTCTTCGGTGGTCGTACCGCAACCCGCCAGGACGATCGCGCACGCGACGGCAGCCAGAGTCCGGTTCATGTCATTCCTCCAGAGGTGAAGTCCAACCATTCTACGGACCCGCCCGGGCGAGTCAAGGGCTCTCCGCGATCGGCTCTCCGTGTCCGGGGCCGCCCGTACGAAGCCCCCTCAGCGGTTTTTCCGGGCCTCGTCCATCTTTTCGTTGGAGTACTTGGCGATTTCGTGCCCAAACTTGAGCAGCATCTCGACACGCTTCCGGAGCCCCCCTAATTCCTGGAGCTCCTTGGTCGCGCCGTAGCATTTCTTGGCCTTCTGGTAGAGAGCCCAGTACTCCGGGTCGACCGTGTCCTTCATCATGTTCTCCGCCGTCCTGGCCGCCTCCTTCTCGTAATGGGCGGCCGGGTCGCGGAATTTCTGCGGGATGAACTCCTTGATCGCGTTGTCCAGGGTGTCCTTCACGAAGTCCTTCATGAACTCCACCATGCACTCGCGGCCGGCGTCCTGCATGGAGGCCCCGCCCATGCCGACGCCGACGTTCAGGCAGATCACGAACTTCATGCATCGCTCCACCATCGGGATGGAGATGTTGTCCAGGATGAGGACCCCCTCGGAGACCGCCTGGCCCTCCCCGGTGTCTCCCACCCCCAGGCATTCCCCCGATTCCGGGTCGACGCGCCACCAGGCCGTCCCGCGGGCGCCGCCGCTCCCGACCGGCTCCTTCGGGATCACGACCACGCGCCCGGTCCGCAGTTCTCCGGCCACGAGCAGCTCCGTCCGGGGGTCGAGCGTCACCCCTTTCACTTCGCCTCGCAGGACTCGGAGGGGCACGTTCGCCTCGCGCGCCCGGCGGAACCGGACCGCCGCGCTGACCACCGATCCCTTCCCCTCTTCCATCAGGGACGACTCGCCTTCCGTGAGGAGAAGCCCGTAGGCGAATCTCGCCCGCGCGGCCTCGGCAGGGTTCTTGGCGATGATGCCCAACGGCGCAAGAGCCAGGTCCACGCCGCCCCTCCAGGTCACCTCGTTCTTCTTACCGGGCGCGATCGCCTCCTTCCAGATCAGGATGGAGGGCCGCTCGGCGAAAACCAATCCCTCCCCCGGGTCCAGTTCCCCCTGCGACAGAAGCAACGCGGATTGCGCCATCCCGATGAGGCCCAGCGGCAGCGGGTCCATCCGCTCGCCGACCTCCGCCGCCGATACGGCGCGTTTCTTCTCGACATGGTCGAGGAGCAGCGCGGGGATGCCGCCGTGGCGGGCCAGGAGCGTCGCCAGTCGTTCCACCAGGAACGCGTCGTTCAGCATGCCGGTCGCCGGCCAGATCGACCACGCCTGGAACAGGGCAACCCGGAACCGGATCTCGTCCTGCCACGCGGCATCCCAGTCCGGCTTTCCCGCCTCCCGGCTCCCGGGACGGAGCCGGTCCAGGAGAGAGCGGACCGCCGTCCGCGCGGGTTCCCCCGGCGAAATCGTCTCGATTTCCAGGCGAATCGCGGAGAAGGAGGTCGGCGGCTTCTTGCTCAGGCCCCCGAAGACCCTTGTCCCGACGACCGCCCCGGAGTCTGCGCCGAATTTTCCATCCTTCGACTGGAAGACCTGCCCGTGGATGTCGAAGACCCGCGCGTTTTCGCGCGAGCCTCCGAGGGTCACCACCGGCTGGAACCTCTCGAATTTCTCCGCCTGCGCCTCGAGGGACTGCGAGAAGCGCGCGACATCGAATCCCGAGGGCATGACGGTCACGTGAATCGCCCGCCCCGCCATCTCAGCGGTGTTCCGCGTCCCGGAATAGATGACCTCGGTCTCGAGCGCGGCTCCACTCCGCCGCTCCACGACCAGGCGCAGGCCCACGCGGTGGAAGATCCCGGGAGGCAGCGCCGGGGCGGTCCTCGCCGCCGGAACGGGGGCCCAGCCCGCGACCGCGTCGGGGAACGACGGATCCAGGTCGATCCACTTCCCGGCCCGTTCCACCTGGAGCCAGACGTGATCCCGAAGCGCGACGGCCCGGGACGTCACGCGGTCGGCCTCGAGCCCGGAGAGGGCGACGCCGGCCTCTTTCAACGCGCTTCCAACCGACGCGCGGTCGGCTGCGAACCCACGGCTCACCCGACGGAGATGCGCGGATGCCGACTTCAGGGCCACCTCTCCGGCGGCCGCCAGGCTCTCCTCCGTCTCCCCGACCTTCGCCAGGAGACCGTCGTCGGTCGCGGGCAGGGCCGATGAACGGGCGGGCACGCTTCTCAGGGCCCGGGCCGCCAGGGCGCCGCCCTGCTCCGCGGTCAGCTCACCAAAGGCAAACCGGAGGTTAGGCTTGACCGGCGCGCGTTCGAGGAGATCCTGGAGGAGGAGACAACGGTCGGCGTCGTTCCCCGCGCCGGCCAGGAGCGTCCCCTGCGCGCCGCGCAGCGCGCCCCGATAGGGGTGGAAATCCAGTCCGCGCACCACGGCGAAGATCTTCTCCGGGTCGTGTCCCAGGAATGCCGCCAGGACGCCCGGCTCGGTCTCCCGCCTCACTTCCTCCCCGGCGAGGAGCTCGATCTTCTTCTGAAGGCGCTCGATTTCCGCCCGGAGATCCTTCGCCTGGTTCGAGTGGACGTTGCCGGTGAGCAGCAGGGAGACCAGGAGCCCGCAGAAAAGTGACCGCATGTCCCACCCTTTGAATGACCGGGCAGATTCTACCGGATGGGCGGAAGCATGCCTAGTCCTCCGCGGGGAGGATGACCGTGTGAAGCGGCGGCTCCTGGCGCACCGCCTTCTGGAATTCGGCCTGGACGATCTCCGCATATGATCTCGGGCGGCGCCTCGGACGGCCCCCCGAACCAGGCGTCGGACACGGACGAGAGGTTGACGAACGTCTTGTAGCCTTCGCGCGACTGGACGAGGAGAAAGCTACGCACGGGCGGGTTCCAGGGGACGGTACAGGGAGTCACGACGGACCGGCTCGCGCCCCGCTTCGCGGATGAGCGCGCGCATCTCCTCCTCGCCCACGCCGAGCGGCGAATCCGCGCCCGCCATGTGGACGATGCGCTCCTCGAGGATCGTGCCGTCGATGTCGTCGGCGCCGTACGAGAGGAGGATCTGCGCCATCTTCAGGCCCGTCATGATCCAGTAGGCCTTGATGTGGTCGAAGTTGTCGAGGAGGAGCCGCGCGACCGCGTGCACCTTGATGTCGGTCTGCGCGGTGGGCTTCGGGATCCCCTTGAGCTGGTTGTTCTCGACCTGGAACGCGAGCGGGATGAACGCGGTGAAGCCGCCCGTCTCGTCCTGGAGCGCTCGCAGGCGAAGCATGTGATCGACGCGCTCCTCGTCGTTCTCGATGTGGCCGTAGAGCATCGTCGAGGTCGAGCGTCCGCCGAGCGTGTGCCACGCCTTGTGGATCTCGAGCCAGCGCTCCGGGCGCGCCTTGCCGCTGCAGACCTGGTTCCAGACGCGGTCGGCAAAGACCTCGGCGCCGCCGCCCGGGAGCGAGTCGAGGCCGGCTTCGCGGAGCTCGAGGAGGACCTGCTCGACGCTCTTCTTCGCAATTTTCGTGAAGTGGTCGATCTCGGTCGCGGTGAAGGCCTTGACGTGGAGCTCCGGGTAGCGCTCCTTCAGGCCGCGCATCATCTCGAGGTAGTAGCGCCACGGCAGCTTCGGGTGGACCCCGCCGACGATGTGGATCTCGTTGAGCTTGTCGAACTTGGCCTTGGCGGCGTAGGCGAAGATGGTGTCGAGGTCCATCTCCCACGCGCCCTCCGCCCCGTCCTTCCGGTAGAAGCTGCAGAAGTGGCAGTCGAACACGCACACGTTCGTGTAGTTGAGGTGCATGTTCTTGACGTAGTAGGCACGGTTTCCGTTCTTCTGCTCGCGGACGTGGTTGGCGAGCCGCCCGAGCAGAAAGAGGTCGTTCGTCTTGAAGAGGCGGACGCCGTCGTCGAAGGAGAGCCGCTCGCTCTTCTGGACGCGGGCCTCGATGTCCTTGAGTGTGTCGGTCGGCATCGTTCAGGGGATTTTACTGGACTGAGGATTGGACGGCAAGGCGGCTGGTATTGTTTCTACCTGCCGGGTTCTGCCAACCGCTTCTCGACCTGATCCAGCGACTTCCGGGCCCATCCTCCGACGCAGCTATTCCAGTCGGCAGACTCATTGTGATCGATGTCGACCGACCCCTTGTCATGCACAGCCGCATTCAGCACCTGGACCGCCTCCGATCGACGGCTTGAGCCAAGGGCTATGGCGGAAAGTCCCCGATTCGTGGAATGCTCGTCCTCCTTCAAAACCCTCGCCAGCTTTTGAAATGCGCCAAGCTCGGTCTTTGGATGAGAGAGAAAGGATACCAAGGACAGGATGGCAGAACTCCGGCAGTCGCTCGGATTGGGATTGCCTTCCTCATACGTAGGCGCCCCGTCAATGATCGTCGTCAGGACTTCGAGGGCCTCCAAGTCCCCTCGCTCGCCCAATGCACCGGCCGCTTCTTCGAAACGCGCGCCCCTGACCATCCCCTTCCTGAGGATTCCCCGGAGCAAGGACCTCTTTTCTCGTAGAAGCAGTTCTCTGACCAACTTTCCCCAACTCGACACAGGAGGCTTCTCGACCCGTAGTATCAACTCGATCGGGCTCTCCGCAGAAAGGCTCTTTGCTAGTTCTGCGACGAACACCTCCTGCTCCTCTTGCGAGCACGTTTCGAGCACCTCCGCCAAGCTCGGGCGGGGCCGAGAGTCTGGCGTCGAGATCGGCCTCGACCCGCATCCTCCAGTCCCATCGGATTCTGCCGCTGGCGGTGTGATTGATTCTCGCCTCTTCCCTGCCTTCGCTTTTTCAGGGAGGCAGGCGAGGGCCATTGCAGCCAGGGCAGCGGAAACCACAAACATTCTCATGCCTCATCAGACGAGGCAATTGGGGGTGGAATGCGACAGATCTCAGACTATCGCTACGAGTCCCCGTGGGCCTTGAGGGACTCAATCGCGCCCTTCCCCGACCCTTCGTAATTTCTACGAACGTCGCATGAGGCGATCGAGCCGGAGGACGGTCGCATCCCGGCGGCCGTCGAGAACCGCGCCCACCCGGACTTCCCGTCCCCGGATCTCGTAGAGAATCCGCCAGGGCGTTACGATCAACTCGCGCACCGTCTTCGTTCCGGAGCCGTGAAGTTCGGGAACGACTCGTCCCTGACGAGGCATCGTCTCCAGTCTCGAAGCGGCGGCCCGGATCCGATCGGAGACCTCCGCCGCCGTTATCGGACGCTCCGCCGCGATCGGGTCGAGGATCCCCTCAAGATCGCTGAACGCGGAGTCCGACCAGCGGACTTCATGAGTGGGGGCGCCCATTCCTACGCTTCGTGCCGTACTTGGCCTCAAGGCGGCGGAATACCTCCGCCTGGGGGATCCACTTCCCCTGGTTGATCTCCTCCTCGCTCTGGGACATCAGCGCCATCATGGCGATCGCGTTCGTCAGCTTCTCGTAGCTTTCCGGATCCAGGACGACCGCCCTGGCTTTCCCGTTCTGGGTGATGATGATCGGACGTCGATCGCGATTTACCTCGGCCAGGAGCTGCGCGGTCCGGCCCTTGAGCTCCGAGATCGTCCGGATGTCCTTGAGCAGGTTCATGACTTCCTCCAGTCTTTTAATGGTCCATTATCAGACCATCCGAGTCAAGCCCGGCGCCGCTACTCGTCCCCGTGCGAGGCGTCCATGTGACCCTTCAGGGACTCCATCGCGACCCCCTCGTGGACCTTGTGGAAACCCGCGAGCGGCGAGAGGCCGTAGGCCTGCTGCAGGAGCGTCATCGTGTGGAGGACGTCGCGGCCCGTGCCCTCCCCGATGTGGAACCGGCAGGTGCCGTTCGAGGCCGCGAGCAGCGTCGGGTTGGTCTTCTTGATGTCCGCGAAGACGTGATGGCCGATCGCCTGCGACAGGTCGTACGTCTCCGCCTTCATCCCGAACGACCCCGCCATGCCGCAGCAGCGCTCGGGAATCTCCACCAGCTCGATCCCGGGGATGAGCGACAGGACCTTCTTCGCCGCCTTGTCGGCCCCGAGCGCACGCAGGTGGCACGTCGGGTGCAGGATCAGCGTCGACTGGATCCGCTTGAACGTCACGTCCAGCTCGCCCTTCTGGTGGAGTCCCAGGAGGAACTCGTGGATGTCGATCACCCGGTCCGCCACTTTCTTCGCGGACTCATAAGGGAGCAACTCCGGCATCTCCTTCTTCAGCTGCAGCCCACAGGAGGGCGCGCTCGTCACGATCGGCAGCCCGTCGTACCCGGCGAGCAGATTCACGTTGTGCTGCGCGCACTCGATCGCCTCCATCCGCGCCCCCAGCGACATCGCCGCCAGGCCGCAGCAGCGGTACTCCGGGATCACCACTTCGTAGCCGTTCCGCTCGAGGATCTCGATCGTCGCCCGCTTCTCCCCCTCCGGGTCGTTGTAGTCCGCGTAGCAGCCGGCGAAGTAGACGACCTTCTTCTCCGACTTCTTCGTGGGGCGAACATCCGACTTCACGAACGGCGGCGACCGCTTGATGCCCTTCAGCGCGCCGACGAGCGGCATCGCCCAGTTCGACATCGGCGCCCACGCCGCCGCCTTCTCCGAGTTCTCGCGGACCTTGACGAACATCCCGTCCCGCTTCGACAGCCCGCGCTTCGCGACGTCGAACGCCTTCACCTCGAGGCACATGCCCGGGATGTCGACGCCCGACGGGCACTGGACCCAGCAGAGCTTGCAGTTGATGCACAGGTCCGCGATCTTCCGCATCGCCGCGGGGTCGAGCTCGAACCGGCCCTCGATGGCCCCCTGGAGCATCGTGGCCTTCCCGCGCGGCGTCGCCGCCTCGTCGGGGACCTCCTTGTAGACCGGGCAGTACGTCCGGCAGTGGCCGCAGCCGTGGCACCGCTCGATCTCGTGGGTCCACTCTTGGAACGGCGAGTCGGGCACGTAGTGATGGTCGTGACGCCGCGCCGCCCGCAGGTGCTTCGTGAAATCGAAATCCTTCGGCTGGATCTTCTTCCCCGGGTTCAGGACCCCCTTTGGATCGAACGCCTTCTTGACGCTCTCGAACACGGGCACGAGGTCGCCGAAGATCTTCCGCACCCACGCGGCGCGCAGGATGCCGTCCCCGTGCTCCCCCGAGAGCGTCCCTTTCAGCCCCGCGACCAGCTCCGCCACGTCGTCGCAGATCGGGAGGAACTTCGCGTTGTGCTCCTTCGCCTGCGCCTCCATGAGCAGGTTCACGTGGACGTGGCCGCTCCCCGCGTGGCCGAAGACGACGCCCTCGACGCCGTACTTCGCAAAGATCTTCTTGAGCCCCTGGATGTAGGCGACCAGGTTGTCCGGATGGACGCACGCGTCCTCGATGATCCGTGTCGACCGGAGCGGCCCCTGGAGGCGCTCGAGGATCGGCGACGCCGCCTTCCGCACCTTCCACAGGTTTTCGTACTCCCCGCCCGTCGCGACCGTGATCTCCATCGCCTCGGGGAGGACCTTCCGCGCCTTCTCGACCTGCTCGACCACCTCGTCCTTCTTCTCGCCGTCGAACTCGCAGAGGAGGATCGCCCGCAGATCGGCGGGCAGCTTCTGCTGCCATTCCATGAGCGACCCTTTCACGAGGTCGATCATCGTCTTGTCGATCACCTCGAGCGCGCTCGGGATGAGCGGGCGGAGCGCCAGGACGCCGCGGCCCATCTTCTCGAGGTCGTCGAAGTAGATCCTCATGAGGGCCCGCTCGGCGGGCTTCCGGATCACCTTGAGCTTCGCCTCGGTGACGATCGCGAGCGTCCCCTCGCTGCCCACCAGGAGGCGGTCCATGGAGAACTCGCGGTCGTAGACGTGGTAGCCGCTGGAGTTCTTGAGGACGTTGGGCTTCCCGCGCTCGATCGCCTCGCGCTTCGCTCCCAGGAGCGACCGGACCTCGCCCTCGATCGCCTTCCAGCGCGCGCCCCCCGTGAGAGACCCGTCGTCCATCACGCACTCGAGTCCGAGGACGTAGTCGCGCGTGGGCCCGTACTTCACCGTGTGGGCCCCCGCGGCGTTGTTCGCGATCATCCCGCCGAGCGTCGCGACGTCGCCGCTGGATGGATCGGGCGGGAACCAGAGGCCGAACTGTTTCAGGTACCGGTTGAGCTCGCCCAGGACCACGCCGGGCTGGACGCGCACCCACGACTGGACCTGGTTGGTCTCGAGGATCCGGTTCATGTACTTCGAGAAGTCGACGATGATCCCCTCGCCCAGCGTCTGGCCGGCGAGACCGCTCCCCGCCCCGCGCGCCGTCACCGGGATCCCGTGCTCCGCGGCGTACCTCACGACCGCGACCACGTCCCCGCGATCGCGCGGCACGACGACCCCTCTCGGCATGATCTGAAAGATGCATGCGGCGGTGGAGTACAGCGTACGGGAGATGTCGTCGCAGAGAACGTCGCCCTTCACGAGGCGGCGGAGATCCTTCTCCAGGCCGTTCGCGCTCATGCCGGCCTCAGAACTTCCGCCGGACCCGGTCCAGCCGGCGGATCCCGATCGCGAGGACCGATCGCTCGGCCACCGCAAGCGCGAACGCCGCGGCGACCAAGGTGCCGGAGTGCCGCGAGGACCGCCCCAGGTCGGCAAACGGCTCCACGAGGAAGTCCATCCAGGTCTTCCCCTGGACCCGGGCCTCCGGCTGCGACACGAGCGCGGCGAACGAGAAGAGCCCCGCGGCACCGACGATGCAGAGCGCGAGCCCGAACGTGCGCGACCCCGTCTCGAACCCGTAGCCGCCCAGGAGAAGGAGACCGAAGATGCACGCCAGCATCGTCGCGGTCGCAAGCGGGATGGAGAGCTCGGGCTGCGCCAGGAAGTCCTTGATCGGCCCGAGCAGTCCGCGGTTGCAGCCGAACGCGTAGAAGAGGACGTACGCGGCGAGGATCAGAAGGCGCGACATGGCCACGCGGTACGAGCCCGGCTCGTGCTCGTACGCGATCGTGGAGGCCGCCAGGAGGAGCACGCCGGCCGCCGCCAGGAGGTTCACCGGCTGGGTGAGCGCGTCGACGAGCGCGCGGACGGTGTTCGCCATCGTGGCCGTCGCGGTCGATCCCGAGTCGCGTCC
>JBGPCZ010000051.1:0-33996 GCA_041482015.1 Planctomycetota bacterium
CCTTCCCGGTCACCGACCGCGTCGAGGAGATCCTCGCCTCCGACCGGCCGCCCCGCGAGGTCGCGCCGCGGGACATCGGCCGCCTCGAGGAGGCGTTCCACCCTTATGAGCTCTACATCTCCGAGTGCATGAGGGCGCTCGACGCGCCGCTCTGCCGCTCGAAGAAATTCCGGGTCGCCGCCGACCCCGCGAACGGCACCGCCTCCTACATCGCGAAGGAGTTCTTCGAGTGGCTCGGCTGCACGGTCGAGCTCCTGCATTACGACCCCGCGCCCGTCCCCGACCGGCCGAGCGAGCCGCGCGCCCACACGGTCGGCGCCGCGATCGAGCTCGTCCGTCGCGAGCGGTCCGACCTCGGCGCGTGCTTCGACGTCGACGCCGACCGCGTCCTCTTCATCGACGCCGGCGGGAACCCGCTCAGCGAGGACACGGTGGGCGCCGTCTTCGCGCGGCGGATCCTCAAGGCGGGCGACACGTGCGTCGTCCCCATCAACTCCTCGGGCCTGATCGAGCGGGTCTGCCAGGACGCCGGGGCGCGCCTCGAGTACTGCGGCGTGGGCCAGCCCCAGGAGATCGAGGCGATCAAGCGGCACGGGGCCGCATTCTGCTACGAGGAGTCGGGCAAGTATTACTTCCCCCCGCGGGTCCTCTGGGCCGACGGCCTTTACTCCGCGGGCCGGCTCCTCGAGATCATGGCGCGCGAGGGGAAGACCGCCGCCGAGCTCGCCGCGGAATTCCCGCGCTACCACCAGGTGAAGCGGAACGTCGAGGTCGCCGACGACCGGAAGCTCCAGGCCATGGGCGCGCTCCACAGGCGCCTCGAGTCCGCGCTCGCCGAGGGGCGCGTGCGCGACGTGACCGTCGACGGCTTCAAACGAATCTACGAGGATCACGCGTGGCTCCTCTTCCGGAAGAGCGGCACGGAGCCGGTCATCCGCGTCTACTCCGACGCCCAGACGCCCGCGCGCGCCGAGGAGCTCGCCGCCGCCGGCGAGGCGCTCCTCCGGGAGTGCCTGTGAAGGAGGTCGCGAAGCTCCTCGAGGCCGCGAACGACCCCGATCCCGCGCGGATCCTCGACGCGCTCATCGACGCTACTCGCGCCGAGCGCGGCTTCCTCGTCCTCCGCCGGGAGGGTGAGCTCGCCGTCCGGTGCGCCCGCAACATGGACCATGACGAGGTGCAGCGCTCGCGCGAGAAGGTGAGCCGCACGCTCCTCGAGCGCGCGCTCGCCGAGGGCCGCCCGCTCGTCGCCTCCGACGCCGACATCGCAGGCGCGCGAAGCCTGCAGGAGCAGAAGGTCCGCTCCGTCTGCGCAATCCCGCTGAGGAAGAGCGACGGCGCCATCTACCTCGACCACCGGTTCGAGCGCGGGCTCTTCGAGGACCTGGAAGGCCTGGCCGCCGTGGCCGAGCAGCTCGACCGCGCGCTCCACGCGCGGGGCCGCGAGGCCCGCGGCGGGATGGTCGGACGCTCGAAGCCGATGCGCGACCTCTACCGCGTCCTCGAGCGCGTGGCCGAGTCGCCCTACCCGGTCCTCCTCCTCGGCGAGAGCGGGACGGGCAAGGAGCTCGCCGCGCGCGCGGTCCACCGGAAGGGCCCGTTCGTCGCCGCGAACTGCGCGGTGCTGCCCGAGCCGCTGGTCGACTCCGAGCTCTTCGGCTGCGTGAAGGGCGCGTTCACCGGCGCCGACCGCGACCGGGCGGGCCTCTTCGAGCAGGCCCACGGCGGCACGCTCTTCCTCGACGAGATCGGCTGCCTCTCCGCCGCCGCACAGGAGTCGTTCCTCCGCGTCCTCGAGACGGGCGAGGTGCGCCGCCTGGGGGCGTCGAAGACCGAGAGGGTGGACGTGCGGGTCGTCGCGGCCACGAACGAGGATCTCGAGACCGCGGAGGGGTTCCGGCGCGACCTCTTCTACCGCCTCAACGTCCTCAAGGTCGAGGTTCCGCCGCTGCGCGACCGCATGGACGACCTGCCGCTCCTCGTCGAAAGCTTCCTCGACCGGGTCGCCGGCGAGACGGGCCGCCCGCGGAAGCGGCTGGAGAACGCCGCGCTCGAGGTGCTGGCCGCCCACCGCTGGCCGGGCAACGTCCGCGAGCTGCTCAATGCGCTCCGCCGCGCGGCGTCGCTCTGCGACCGGGAGGCGCTGCGGGCCTCGGACTTCGAGTTCCTCGCGGAGCGCGCCCCCGCCGAGCCGGAGAAGCTCGTCTCGCTCGACGATCACATCCGGGCCACGCTCGCGCAGTGGTCGGGCAAGCTCGACCTCAAGGAGATCGCCGACCGGCTGGGCCTGAGCCGGAAGACGCTCTGGGAGAAGATGAAACGATGGGGGATGTGACGATCGCCTGCCTCGCGTGCGGCCATCTCCACGCGGTTCCGGAAGGGAGCACCCTTCGCGGCGTCGCGTGCCCGAAGTGCGGGACGCCGGCGGCCGCGCACTTCCCGCACGAAAAGATGATGCGCTTCGAGGCGGTGGAGAGCGAGGCCTACGCGCGGGCGTGCGAGCACGCGCGGCGCGGCGACCCGGAGCGGGCGCTCGCGGCGCTGGAAGAGGCGGTCCGTGGCGGGTACGATGACTTCGAGCGGATCGGCGCCGACCCGGCCTTCGCGACCCTGCGCGCCGACCCGCGGTTCCGAGAATGGATGAGCCGAAGCCGATCCCAATGAACCGCCTGGCCTGTTTCGCCCTGCTCCTGGCGTCATGCACCCCCTTTGAAACCGAGGAGGAGACGGGCGAGCGCTACTACCGGGACGCGCGGGCGCGGCTGGAGTCGGGAGGCGACCCCGAGAAGGCGCGCGCGCTCCTCGACGAGGCGATCGAGCTCGACCCCTCGAGGGCGGACTTCTACGTCGCGCGGGCGATGACGGGCCGGGTCCTCCACCGGACGCAGGAGGCGGAGGCGGACTACACGCTCGCGATCTCGATCCTCAAGCGCGGCTCGGCGAAGGCGGATCTGGCGATGGCGCACCTGAACCGCGGGGTCTCCCGCGCGGAGTCCTCCCGGATGGCGGAGGCGGAGGAGGATTTCGCGGAGACGGTCCGGCTCATGCCGACGTGGGTCGAGGCGTACCTGATCCGCGCCCAGTGGCGGCGGCGGGCGGGGCGGCCGCGCGAGGCGGACGAGGACCTGGCGCGGGCCCGCGAATCGGGGTCGGCGATGGCGGACACGTACTTCAACGCGGGCGTTCGGGAGCTGAACCTCGGAAGGCTGGAGGAGGCGGAGCGGCTCTTTGCGTTCGCGGCGGACCTCGAGCCCGCGCACGTCCGGGCCTGGATGGCGCTCGCGCGGTGCGCGATGGAGCGGGGACGGTACGCGTCGGCCTCGGAGTCGCTGGGCCGGGCGCTCGCCCTCCAGCCCCAGTCGGCGGATCTGCACTACCAGCGGGCCAACGCCTACCGCGCCCAGGAGCGGTGGGAGGAGGCGTTCGCGGACTCGATCGCGGCGCTGGACCGCGACCCGCGGAACCCGCTCCACTTCGTGCTCCGGGGGGTCATCTACCGGCAATACCTGAAGGACCCGGAGAACGCGGAGCGGGACTTCACCCAGGCGCTGGAGCTCGACCCCGGCCTGCCCGAGGCGTTTCTCGAGCGGGGCATACTCTACCACGGGATGCGGCTCCTGAACGACGCCGAGCGCGACCTGCGGCAGTCGCTCTCCCGCCACGCGACGCCGGAGGGGGTCGTGGCGCTCGGCCGGGTGCTCCGCGACAAGGGCGAGTACGACAAGGCTGCGGACGCCTATCGCCGGGCGCTCGAGATCTACTCCGACCCGGTCGTCCAGAAGACCCTCAAGGACGAGCTCGAACGCACCCTCCAAGCGAAGGATTCCGACCGCTAGCCCCCGTCAGGATATGGAAGCCCCCATGAAGCCCGCGCAAGAACAGACCGTCCGTTTTTTTCAAAAGCAAAAACGGACCGTCTCCTTTTGCGAGGACCGGCAAAAACGGACCGTCTCTTTTTGCACCTTCGCGCAAAAATGGACGGTCTGTTTTTGCCTGCTCGCCTCCTGCGCGCCTTCCGCGGGAGGGGGGAGGCGCACGGAGGGCGCGGACCCGGCCATCGAGGCGTTCCAGATGGGGGAGTTCGACCGGGCCGAGGCGCTCGGCAAGGGGGGAACCGACCTGGAATCCAGGCTCCTCATGGCCCGGCTCCACCTGCTCCGCAACCGCCCGAAGGAGGCGGCCGACGCGCTCTACCCGCTCGCCGCCCCCTACGAGCCGTTTGTCCCGAAGAGCATGCCGGCGAAGTACGAGGACATCCAGCTTCACGGCCGCGTCCTCGGCGAACTTTCCCAGGCCTACGTCCGGGCCGACGATTTCTTCAACGCCGCCAAGGTCTCCTGGGCCCTCGGGGACAACATCCTGTCCAAGAAGTACGCCGCCCTCGCCAGGACGGTCTCCTACCTCACCTCCCCCGGCTGGACCGAGTCCTCCATCGACCTCGACAGCATCGACCCGCTCCCGCAGGTCTCGATGACCGTCAACGGGCGGACCGGCGTATTCCTGATCGACACGTCCACCGATGAGATCGTCGTCGACCGCGACTTCGCCAAGCGCGCCGGGCTGACCGGCCACGGGCTCCGCACGACGAACTACAACGTCTCCTATGACGAGTCGGCCGCCGACGAGATCGCGCTCGGCAAGCTGACCGTCAAATGCGTCCCCGTCCATCTCGGCCGGCTGCCGCTGATCACCAAGGTGCAGGCCGACGGTGCGATCGGCCTCTCGTTCCTCATCCACTTCGATTTCACGCTCGACTACCGGCGCCGGCGGCTCACGCTCCGCCGACCCGGATCGCCGCTCCCGAACGGCCTCCCCGCCGTGCTCGCGGGCGACCGCCACCTCCTGGTCCAGGGATCGGTGAACGGCAAGGCGGACTCGTGGATCGCCCTGAACACGGCGATGCCCGACGTGCTGGTGGCGGCCTCGGAGCGGCGCGCGGCCGCTCCCGACCCGGTGCGCGAGATCGCCGCCGGCGCGATCCGCCTTTCCCAGCCGCCGCTCGACACCGCGTCGTTCCCCGTGGGTCTCGACGGCGGCTTCGGCTTCCCCGTGGGCCTCATGCTCGCCCACAACGCGCTCCGCGACCATTCGATCCGCCTCGAGCCCCGCTCGATGCGGATCGTCATCGAGTGAGGACGCGCGCCACCGCGCGCCGCCAGCCGGCGAAAAGGGCGTCGGCCTCCTTCCGGGTCATCGCCGGTTCGAAGACCCGGTCGACGTCGAGCGGCAGCTCCGACCTCGACCGCCACAGCCCCGCGCCGATCCCGGCAAGGTACGCCGCGCCGAGCGCCGTCGCCCCCGCGGTCTTCGGCCTCACGATTCGCGCACCCAGGAGGTCCGCCTGGAATTGCATGAGGAAGTCGTTCGCCACCGCACCGCCGTCGACGCGGAGTTCGCGGACGTTGACGCCACCCGCCTCGATCATGTCCCGCGCCTGGTACGCGATCGCCTCGAGCGCCGCCCGCGCGATCTCCGCCCGCCCCGACCCGCGCGTCAGCCCGACGATCGCGCCCCGCGCCTCCATGTCCCAGTAGGGGGCGCCCAACCCGACGAAGGCCGGGATGAAGTAAACCCCGCCCGTCGACGCGATCGACCGCGCGAGCACCTCGGCCTCCGGGGCATTCCCGATGATCTTGAGCGAATCGCGGAGGTACTGGATCGCCGCGCCCGCGATGAAGACCGCGCCCTCGAGCGCGAAGACGGTCTCGCCGCGCGGGCCGCACGCGAGCGTGGTGAGGAGCCCCGCCTTCGAGTCGCGGCGCTTCCGACCCGTGTTCACCATGAGGAACCCGCCGGTCCCGTACGTATTCTTCATCGAGCCGGGCGACGTGCAGCCCTGCCCGAAGAGCGCGGCCTGCTGGTCGCCCGCAACGCCCACGAGCGGGATCTCGAGACCGAAGAGCGCGGGATCGCACGCGCCGTAGCGATCGGCCGGGCCGCGGACCTCCGGCAGCATCGACCGCGGGACCTTGAAGATCTTGAGGAGATCGTCGTCCCACGCGCGGCGGCCGATGTCGTAGAGCATCGTGCGCGACGCGTTGGTCGCGTCCGTCGCGTGCACCCGTCCGCCGCTCAGGTTCCAGAGGAGCCACGAGTCGATCGTTCCGAAGCAGAGGTCCCCCCTGGGCCGGACGTTCTGGAGGATCCACCGAAGTTTCGTCGCCGAGAAGTACGCATCGCAGACGAGGCCGGTCTTCTTCCGGATCACCTTCTCAAGCCCGCGCTTGCGGAGCGCCTCGCACTCCGGCGCGGTGCGGCGGCACTGCCAGACGATCGCGTTGAAGACCGGCTTCCCGCTCCGGCGGTCCCACACCACGGTGGTCTCGCGCTGGTTGGTGATCCCGATCGCGGCGACGTCGCGCGGGTCGCGGATGACTTTCCGGAGCACGCCGAGCGTGGCCCGCCAGATCTCCTCCGGGTCGTGCTCCACCCAGCCGGGGCGCGGGTAGATCTGGCGGAACTCGGTGTAGGCGCGCTCGACCTGCCGGCCGCGCGCGTCGACGCGGATCGCGGAGACGCCGGTGGTGCCTTCGTCGACGGCGACGATGTGGGGCATCTATTTATTTAAACTTATTTCTTGAGAAGCCGCTGGATGGCGTGGTACGGGAAGTTGTGGCCGGGCGTCGACTCGGCCGCCTTCTTCGCCCACGCCGGGTCCCCGGTCGCGAGGGCGATGTAGAAGTACAGGTCGTTCGCGCGGAACCGGCTGACCTTCGCCGCCTCGCCGACCAGGTCCTCGACCTTTCGCGTTCCGGCCAGGTGCTGCATCATGAGGCTTTCGGCGCGAAGCAGGCCCAGGAGGATGTCCATGGTGCCGAGGAATTCGTTCGCGGCGGCGACGGCGACGTCGCGCTTCCCCGCCATGAGGCGGCCGAGCACGAGGTAGTAGCGGGCTTCGCCGGCCGTGATCGGATGGAGGCACTTGGCGAGCTCGGAGGCCTCGTCCTCGAGCCGCGCCAAGTCGCCCGACTCGACGTGGACCTGCAGGATCGCCTGCCGGAGGTGCAGGAGGTCGAGGGACTTCGGATCGACCTTCGCGGCGGCCTCCTCGAGGATCTTGAGCGCCCCCGCGAAGTCGCCCTCCTCGCGGAATTGCAGCGCGAGGGACATGGCGCGGCTCACGGGGGGCACGTCCGCCGCCTCGAACACCTTGCGCGCCTCGTCGGGCTTCCCCAGGTAGAGCAGCGCGCGGTGGCGGACGCGCAGGTTCACCAGGTCGGGCGGCTTGTCCTGGAGGACCTTGATCGCGTCCTCGTAGCGCTCGAGGTCCAGGTAGCACTCGGCCAGCAGCACCTGGCGGCTCTTCTCGAAGCTGCTCCCCTTGAACTCCTTCTCGAGGAACGGAAGGGCCTGGGCCGAGTGGCCGAGCGACTGGAGCGCCATGCCGAGGGACGCGCGGCACTCTGCCTCGTCCTTGGGGTCGCCGGCCATCGCCGCCTGGAAGTGGCGGGCCGAGAGCTCGAAATAGCCCAGGTTGATCAGGCACTGCCCCATGTAGAGGTTCAGGAGCGGCTGGCCCGGGTTCTGCTGGAGGAGTTGGCGGAGCCAGGCGGCGGCATCGCGATATCGCTTCTGCTGGATGAGATCGACGATCTCCTTCTCGATCCGTTCGGCCTCGACCATCGCCAGGGGCGGAGCCGGCGGAGACGGCGGATCGACCGGCTTGGCGCGGAACCGGGAGACGGCGACGACGCCCGCGACGACGACCAAGGCCACGATCGCGCCCCACGTCCAGCGCCGGCCGCGCGCCTCGCAGGCGGCGCAGAGGAGGTGCTTCTTCCCGCCGACCTGCCGGACCCCGGCGCCCTTCGCGCCGCAGACCGAGCAAGGGATGAGCTCGCGCGCGACCGCCTCATCGAGCGGGATCTTCTCGGGCGTCTCCACCGGGCCGGATTATACCGCCCTTTGCAGGTTTGCCCAAGGGGAACGGGCCGGTAGAGCGAACCGGACGAACCTACCGTTTGGTGGGAATCGACCGCCCTGGCGGCATCCATTCGCACCTTCGTCTGGCACGCCTTTTGCTCGAGTGATGTCATGCGCCGGATGATCGTGGCCCTCAGCGCCCTCTACCGCCGATGGAAGTTCGTCGAAGAGGAGGCCCTCGCGGTCCCGGCCGGGGAGGCCGCCCCCGAGTCCAGCGAGGCGTTCCGGATCCGGCGCGCCATCGGGCGCGAGGAGGAGCGGATCGCGGACTGCCGCCGGAACGGCCGGGCCGCCATGGCCCGCGAACGCGAGAGCACCCTCCGCTCCCTCAAGTCCCGCCTCGCGGCGCTCGAACTGGACCAGCGCCGGACGGCGTAGATCGCGCAAAAAGAGACCGTCCGTTTTTGCCGATGGCAAAAACGGACGGTCTCTTTTTGCTTTCGACCTGAAAAAACTCGACAGAAAATATTTCATGTCGAGTTTTTCAGCCTTCCCGGCTCACGATCGTCGAGGGCGTCGTCCTCGACACGCGCAACGAGTACCTCTACCTCGCCGCCGGCGCCGAGGGCTCGGGCTCGACCGTCGCGCCCTTCGCGATCGTCCAGGACAAGGACACCCTCCGCCGCTCCCGCCTCCGCGCGCTCAAGGCGCCCCCGCCGAAGTAGTTCTTTTTTCCGGCCCGCGGTATACTGCGGACCCCATGGGCGACTTTCTCCGCGACTTCCTCCGCGGCAACCCGCTCTTCGCCAGCCGGGTCTCGCTGGTGAAGGAAATCGCCCGGCTCGGCCTCGAGATCCCCCTCGAGCCCGCCATCCGCGAGTCGCTCCAGCCGGCGGTGATCGGCGGCCGCCGTGCGGGCAACCGCCTCGTCGTCCACCCCATGGAGGGATGCGACGGCACGCTCGACGGAAAACCCGACGAGATCACCTACCACCGCTGGGGCCGCTTCGCCCGCGGCGGCGCGAAGGTCCTCTGGGGCGAAGCCTGCGCCGTCGTCCCCGAGGGACGGGCGAACACGCGCCAGCTCCTCTTCTCAAAGGACAATGCCGACGAGCTAAAGCGGCTCATCGCCTTCGCGCGCGACGAGCATCGCAGGGCGTGCGGGAACGCCGACGACTTCCTCGTGGGCCTCCAGCTCACCCACTCGGGCCGCTTCGCGTTCCCCACCCCGTCGGTCCTCGTCCGCGATCCCGTGATCGACGCCTTCACGAAGGGCGGGAAGGACCTGGCGCCCCTCACCGACGACTACCTCGACCGGCTGCAGGACGCCTACGTCGCCGCGGCGAAGATGTCGCGCGACGCGGGCTGCGACTTCGTCGACGTCAAGCAGTGCCACCGCTACCTTTTGAACGAGATGCTCGGCGCGAAAACGCGCGACGGGAAGTACGGCGGGTCGATCGAGAACCGCACGCGGTTCGTCCGCACGCTCTTCGGCCGCATCCGGGGCGAGGTCGGCAAGGACCTGCTCCTCGCGACGCGGATGAACATCTTCGACGCCGTGCCCTACCGGAAAAACGCGGCCGGCGTCGGCGAACCGGTCGAAACCCCCATGCCGTACCTCAACGCGTTCGGCGTCAACCCCGGGAATCCCCTCGAGCCGGATCTTCGAGAGCCGATCGAGGCGATCCGGCTCTTCCGCGAGGCGGGGCTCCAGCTCCTGAACGTGAGCGCCGGCTGCCCTTACTACAATCCGCACTTTCTCCGCCCCGCCGACACGCCGCCGCCCGACGGGTACGAGATGCCCGAAAGCGGGCTCGTCGGCGTCGACCGCCACTTCCGCATGGCCGCGGAGATCCAGCGCGCGTTCCCCGACCTCCCGATCGTCGGCACCGGCTACAGCTACCTCCGCGAGTTCGCCGCCGAGGCGGGCGAGGCGAACCTGCGCGCGGGGCGGATCTCGCTCGTCGGCCTGGGCCGCGGCGCGATCGCGTATCCCGACTGGGTGAAGGACCTCCAGGAAAAGGGCCGGCTCGAGAAGCTCAAGGCCTGCATCACCGTCAGCTACTGCACCACCCTCATGCGCTCGAAGAACAACGAGCTCGGCCAGTACGCCGCGGGCTGCGTGCCGCGCGACCCGGTCTACGGGAAGCTGCTCCAGGAAATCAGAAAGAAGGAGCGCGCGAAGTGAAGCGCTTTCTCGGCCGGATTCAACCGAAGAGAAAGATCGACGCCAACTCCGCGGTCCTCCTTCCGTTCACGCGCGACGGAAAGCCCGACTTCGCCGAGTTCGAACGCCACCTGCTCCTCACGTCGAACTGTGGCATCGTCCCCGCGGTCAACATGGACACCGGGTTCGGCCCGCAGCTGGCGCCTGTCGAGCGGGTCGAGGTGCTGAAGCGGACACGAAAGGCGCTTGGAACCGCGCCATTCATCGCCGGCGCGTGCTCCTTTGGAGAGACGTACGACCAGGCGGTCGCGGCGATCCTCGACCAGGGCGGCATCCCGATCATCTTCCAGAGCGAGGCGTTCGCCGGCGGCGACGTGGTCGCCCTCTACAGGAAGATCATCGCCCCCGCCCCGAAGGCGCTCGCCTTCGAGCTCGGCACGATGTTCGCGCCCTTTGGGCGGATCTACGACCTGGAGACGTACCGGCGGATGATGGCGATCCCGAACCTCGTCGGCGCAAAGCACTCGTCGCTCTCGCGCACCGACGAGCTGGCGCGCCTCGAGCTGCGCGACCGGGAGCGGCCCGACTTCAAGGTTTACACGGGGAACGACCTCGCGATCGACATGGTAATGTACGGGAGCGACTACCTCCTGGGGATCTCGACGTTCGATCCCGAGGCGTTCGCGCTTCGGGACCGGTGGTGGGCCGAGGGGGACGCCCGCTTCTTCGAGCTCAACGACGCGCTCCAGGCGCTGGGCGCCGTCACGTTCCGCGAGCCCGTTCCCGCCTACAAGGACAGCGCCGCGGTGTACTTGAAGTTGACGGGAAGGATGAAGGACCCGGGAGTGCACCCGGCGTGCCCAAGGCGGCCCCCGTGGGAGCGGGAAATCCTCGAACCCCTGGCCCGGAAGATCAAGGAGGCTTGCTCGAAATGAACACGATCACCCGACGCGACCTGCTCAGGCTGTCGGCCGGCGCCGCCGCGTTCGCCGCCCTGCCCCGCGCGTTCGCCCAGGAATTCGGCGGCTTCAAGATGGGGATGGAGAGCTACTCCGTCCGCAACTTCGACCTCGACAAGGCGCTCGGGATGTACAAGGAGCTCGGGATCCCGTACGCCGAGATCTTCGCCGACAAGCACATGCCGTTCACGGCCGACGCGGAGAAGATCAAGGGGTACAAGGCGAAGCTGGAAGCCGCGGGCGTCACCGCGTGGGGCTTCTGGGGCGGAAGCTTCCCGAAGGATGCAGAGAAGAGCCGCGGGAAGTTCGCGTTCGCGAAGGCGATGGGCACGAAGCTCCTGGTCGGCGATCCCGACCCCGACAGCTTCGACGCGCTCGAAGGCCTGTCAAAGGAGTACGGCGTGCGGGTCGCGATCCACAACCACGGTCCCAAGTCCCGTTACGACAAGATCGCCGACCTGACGAAGGCGCTCGACGGGCGCAGCGAGAACATCGGCACGTGCGTCGACACCGGCCACTACATCCGCTCGGGCGAGGACCCGGTCGCTGCGCTCAAGCTGTTCGGCGCACGCGTCCTTGAGGTCCACCTGAAGGACGCCTCCGCCCCGCAGGTCTTCAACATCCTGGGCCAGGGCAAGCTGGACGTCCTCGGCACCCTCCGCGCGCTCAAGGCCATCAAGTTCGACGGCTGCATGGCTCTCGAGTACGAGGAAAAGCCCGAGAACCCGATGGACGACCTCAAGGCCTGCCTGGCCAAGGTCCGCGAGGTGGTTGAAGCAACTCTAGGCGCCGCGCCGCCTCAGTAGCGCGGAGTCTGCGGGTCGACGTCGCAGGACCACGCGTCGATGCCGCCCGCCAGCGAGAACACGTTCGCGTGGCCGGCCTGTTCCAGGAACGACGCGACCGCGAAGCTCCGTACGCCCGCGTGGCAGTAGGCGACGATCGCGCCGCCCGGGGCAGGCGCGATCTCAGCGAGGCGCCCCGGGATCTCGTTCATCGGGATGTGGATGTCGGCGGGCAGATGCCCGATCTCCCGCTCCCACGGCTCGCGGACGTCGATGATGAGCATCGGTTCCGCGGCCTTCAGCCGCGCCGCCAGGTCCACCGCCGAGATCTCGGCCGGCATCAGCGCAGCTCCACGATCCGCACGCCTCCCGCGGGGACGACGAGGTCAAGCGTCTTATCCTTCGGCACGAGCTTCTCGTCCGAGAAGAGCCAGTCCGAGGCCGACGCGATCGGCGTCGAGGAGCGGATTGTCACCGCGCGGTTCTCGCGGAAGTCGGTCGGCGTGATCCCCTGCTGCGGCTTCGCCTGGCCCGCGGGATTCAGAAGCGTCACGATCCACCCCGTCGCCGTCCGGTTGACGAGCCACTCGACGCCCCCGGATACCTCGACGGGCATGAGCCCTCGCGTCAGGTGGGCGACGAGGAGCGGCAGCGCCGGGACCGCCGCGCGGTCGATCCCGAGGCCGCGCGGAACCGAGAGCACGATCAGCCGCCCCTGGCCACGATCGACCGCCGCGCAGAAGACCTTGCCGTCGGCCGTCGTCGCGAGCGGCCGGCCGCCGTCGATCGGACGGTAGCGGAACCGCTGCGACGCAACCTTCTTCCCCAGCCACACGCACTCGTCCGATTCGGAAGGCGCGCCCATCCTCGGCAGCTCCAGCGCGTCCACGCCCGGACCGGACAGGTGCCCGTCCGCGACGACGAGGGTGCCGCCCTTTTGGACATACTCCGCGAGCCGCTTCCCCTCGTCTGCCGTCAGCTCGATATCGCCGGCCGCGATCGCGACCGGGTACGTCGCGAGCGTCGTCCAGCGCTTTGTGTCGGGATAGGCGTAGACGACGTCGAAAATGTCGCCGAAGACCCCGGGGACGTAGACCTCGTTCGTCGCCGTGATCGGCTCCTCGCTCTTGGGGCCGATCGGGTGGTACGCGACCCAGAAGTATTCGCGGAGCTGCTGCTCGTGGTCGGCAAAGAGCGTCAGGTCGGGCCGCTTCGCCATGTCGCCGAAGGCGTGGGGCTGGAACGGCGCCGGGTCCCAGCCGTGGGCGTAGTCGACCAGGAACGCGACCGGCGTGAACGGCACGCCGCGGTCCGGGTGCTTCACCGTGACCCGGAGGAACCGGTCGACCAGCTTCCCTTTCGGGGAAAGCTGGACCTCGTGGATCCCCGCGGCGCTCGTGCCGCCCGGGATCCAGTACTCGTCGAAGCCCTGCTCGTGGTAGAACATCGACGCGCCGCTCATGTACTGGTGCCAGAGGTCCATCTTGTACCACGTCATCCCGGCGCCCGAGAACACGGAGTAATAGTTGTCGAGGATGTTCTTCGGCTTCGTGAAGCTCGACGATTCACTGAAGATCGTCGACGCGTCGCCGAAGTTGCACGAGCGGTACGTCACGGTCAACCCGCCGTTCTGCCGCGCGGCGCCGCGGAGGAACGCCATCCTCATGGACAGCAGCCCGGACGTGATCGCCGACGACTCGTAGCCCACGGCCCGCGCGCCCCATTCATAGCAGATCGGCGCGAAGGCGGTCATGTTGATCGACGGGCAGGGGATGACCTCGCGATAGGCGTCGGGCCAGTCCTGCCCGAACACCTTCCTGTACTTCTCGGCGTTCGAGGCCAGCGCGACCGGCGTGAACGCCGCCACGAGCTCCCGCCGCGTCTTCGCGGCCGCCGTCGCCGCCTTCATCGCCTCGTCCTTTGGATAGAAGTACCCCAGGCTTTCGCCCGCGATGCTCCCGACGTATCGCTCGCGGTACTTGAGGAAACTCTCCCGCACGGCGGCGGTGACGGGCGCGTCGCCCGCGTAGTTCATCATCATCCCCCAGGCGCGGTCGGGGTTCGCGTCGAGCCACTTGAGGAACGCCGCGTTCTCCAGGACCTTCGGCCCCGAGCCGTGGAACGTCGGCACGATCCGTGGATCGGAGAAGATCGGTATCTCCGCGGCCCCCGCGTATTTCTTCTCGAACGCCTCGCGGACGTCCTTGTCGCCGATGTGGTACGGGAACATCACCCTCCTGGGATCGTCGCCCGCCCACTTCGCCGCGGGGTCCATGTTCCAGAGATAGAGGAAGCCCTTGTCGCGGAACGTGCGCGGCGCCCACGCGTCGGGCGTCTTCGGCTCCGAGGCGCGGCGCGCGAGCGGCTCGAGCTTCGGGTCAATCCCCTTCGCGAGCGCGCCCAGCACCTCCCGCGCGGGATGCCCCGGGTGCTCCTTCATGCGCGGCGTGTAGGCCGCATCGGTCGTCAGCACGAGGCAATCGATCTGCCGGCACTGCTTCTCCTTGAACGCGGAGAGGAGCTCCAGCGTGACCTTCCCCTTGGGCAGCTCCGCCTCGTGCTGCTCCCAGGCGAAAGCCCAGTCCCAGTAGAGCTTGAGCTCGTTGTCCTCCTCGACCCGCGGGGTCTCGCCGTACGTGAGCAGCGCGCCCCCCGCCCGCACCTGGAAGCGGCTCGTCGCCTCGCGGTTGTCACGGTAGCGGACCCAGACGCGGTACTTCCCCGCGACGGGTATCTCGACCTCGAGCGAGGCGACGGCCTTGTCGTCGTCCGGCCCGCAGGCGATCGACATGAAGTTCGACTCGCCCCCCTGGGTCCACTCGGCCGCCCAGCCGGGGCCGGAGATGCCCCAGTGGCCCTCGGTCTTCGGCTTCGGCGCGCCGGGCCAGCAGTAGCCCTTCACGCCCTTGAAATGCTCGGCCTCGATCCAGACGGTCTCGGATGACTGAGCGAGCAAAGCGAATAAAGCGAGAGTGAGGACCATGGTCTCCCCTCCAGCATTCAGGAAGCGGTCAGCTCTCAGCGATCAGTCAGAACCTCCCCCAAGGGGAACAGATCCGGCTGATCGCTGACCGCTGATAGCTTTCTTCAGGGGTTGATGATGACCTTGTTCCGCTCCGGCTTCGACATCGTGTCGAGCGCATCGTGGATCTTCTGGAGAGCGAACCGGTGGGAGATGATCTCCTCCGGGTTGACGACGCCCCGCTCGATGAGCCGGATCGCCGACTGCATCGCAAGCGACGTCGTGCCGAAGCTCGCATCCATGCGGCCCTCGAGGAAGTGCGTGAGCCCGCCGTCGAGCTCGAACGTCTCGTGGGTCGTGATCCCGAAGACGTTCCACCGCGTGCCGCGGCGGCGGAGGTCGACCATGAGCTTGACGGCGCTGATGGACCCGGCGGCCTCGACGACGAGGTCGGGCCCTTCGGGCAGGATCGCGTAGACCTGCTCCTTCGCCTTCCCGCCGGTCGGGTCGACGACGTGCGTGGCGCCGAGGCGCTTCGCGTTCGCGCGGGCGATCGGGCTCGGATCGATCGCGACCAGTCGGCCGGGGCCCGCGGCCTTCGCCACCATCATGCAGAGAAGGCCGATGCCGCCCACGCCCACGATGACGACGTCGTCGCCCACCTGCATCTGGCTGTACTGGATGACGCCCTTCCACGCGCCCGAGAGGGGCTCGGTGAGCGCGGCCGCGTCCCACGAGAGATTCTTCGGCTTCTTGAAAAGCGTGCCTTCCTTCGTCAGCATGTACTCCGCGAACGCGCCGTCCCAGACGTCCTCGGGTCCGTCGCCGCCGGTCGTGAAGGCGTGCTCGCAGTAGTGGGTGTTCCCCATCCGGCAGTGCTTGCAGAAGCCGCAGAAGCCCGAGGGCTGGACGATCACCTCGTCGCCCGGCTTGAAGTGGGTGACGCCCGGGCCGACGTCAGCCACGACGCCGGAGGGCTCGTGGCCGGCGATGAGCGGGAACTTGACGTTTTTCCGGACCCCCTTGATCGCCTTGTAGTCGGTCTGGCAGATCCCGCACGACTTGATGCGGACGACGACGGTGCCCGGCGCGGCGGGAACGGGGCGCGGGACGTCCTCCAGCTCCAGCTTGTTGAAGTCGCGGAGAACCGCGGCCAGCATCGTGCTCATGACCAGTACAGTACAACCCGGGGTCGCGAGTGTATAAGAGAAGGTTACCGGGAGACTTTCCATGAGAACCTTTCTCGCGCTCCTGCTCGTCGGGACCCTGGTCCAGGACCTGGGGACCAAGCCCGCGTCCCAGGTCAAGGCGGCGTTCCTCAAGATGCTCGACCGGCCGAAGGTCGATCTCGACGCGAAGACCATCGACACGAAGGCGGAAGACGGCCTCGTGACGGAGCACCTGACGATCGCGAGCGAGAAAAAGCGGTCCGGCGAGGTCGAGCGGGTGCCCATCCTGCTCGTGCGGCCGGAGAAGGTCGAGGGCCGCGCGGCGGCGGTGATCATCCTGCACGGGACGGGCGGCAACAAGGAGGGACAGCGCGGCTGGTGCGCGGAGCTCGCGAAGAAGGGGATGATCGGGGTCGCGATCGACGCGCGATACCACGGCGAGCGGTCGGGAGGCGCGAAAGGGGCGGCGGCGTACGTCGAGGCGATCGCGCGGGCGTGGCGGGCGAAGCCCGAGGAGATGGAGCGCCCGTTTTACTACGACACGGTGTGGGACCTCTGGCGGACGGTCGACTGGCTGGTCTCGCGGCCGGACGTCGACCCGAAGCGGCTGGGGATGATCGGGTTCTCGATGGGCGGGATCCAGACGTGGCTCGCGGCGTCGGTCGACGAGCGGATCGCGGTGGCGGTGCCGGCGATCGGGGTGCAGAGCTTCCGGTGGAGCCTCGAGAACAACCACTGGCAGGGCCGTGCGAAGACCATCGCGCTCGCGCACGCCGAGGCGGCGAAGGACCTGGGCGAGCCCGAGGTGAACCAGCGGGTGTGCCGCGAGCTCTGGGGCAAGGTGATCCCGGGGATCCTGGGGGACTTCGATTGCCCGAGCCTGATCCGTCTCTTTGCGGGCCGTCCACTCCTGATCCTGAACGGCGAGAAGGATCCGAACTGCCCGATCGACGGGGCGAAGATCGCCTTTGCGCAGGCGGAGGAGGCGTTCAAGGCGGCGGGGTGTCCGGAGAAGCTCAAGATCCTGGTCCAGCCCGGCGGCCACACCGTCCCACCGGACCAGCAGCAGGCCGCCCGCGACTGGTTAGAGAAGTGGCTCCGCTGAGGAAACCCATGCCGGGCGACGTCGACGTCACGTGTCCCTGTTGTGGCGAGCCGGGCACCGTCACCGTGGAAGAGGAAGAGGGCGACGCCGAGTTCGTCCAGGATTGTGCCGTCTGCTGCCGGCCCTGGCAGGTGCGGATCGCGATCCGGCGCGACGGCTCGGCCGACGTGACCGTCAGCGCGGAAGGGGAATGAGGGGAGCCCGCCGGGTCAGCGGCGCTTCCCCTTTGTTTTCTTCGTCTTCTTCTCGACCTGGGCCGCCTCAGGCCCGGAACTTTTCGAAACCCATTTGCCGTCGACGAAATAGGCGGTCCAGGGGCTCCACTCCTCGCCGTTCATGCTCGACAGGAAGTGTTCGCGGGTCTTTCGGCTGAAGCGGATGATGGCGGGGTTGCCCTTGGGATCCCGTTCGGGAGCGTCGGCCAGGAAGTGGAACTTGGGATCGAGTTCCGCGCGATGAGGTTTCAGCTCGACGACCTTGGGCGCCCTCGTCTCCCGCGACCGGGGGAACGTGTGGGCCGCGAGGAAGATGCCGAGCGCGCCGTCGCGGAGCACGAAATAGGCGTCTGACTTGCTGCACCGCAGCTCGGGCATCGGGACGGGGGGCGACTTGGGAGGCGCCGCCTCCCCGCTCCGCAACAGCTTCCGGGTATTCCTGCAGTCGGGGTACTTGGTGCAGGCGAAGTATTTTCCGAAACGCCCGACCCGAAGTTGCATGTCGGCGCCGCACTTGTCACACGCGATGACCGGCCCTTCATAGCCCTTGAGCTTGAACGTGCCCTGCTCGATCAAGGTCCCGGGGCAGTCCGGGCTGTTGTGGCAGACGTGAAGCTTCCGCTGTTCGTCGACGAGGTAGCTGTCCATCGCGGTGGTGCACACCGGGCAGCGTTTCATCGCACGGAGGACGGCGATTTCGACGGCGCCATCGCCCTGCTCCTCCTCCTCGTCGCCGGCAGGCTCGGGACCCACCGCCGTCGCCTCCTCGCCCGGGACCAGGTTGAGGGTTCCGGTGCAGCGCTCCTTGGGCGGGAGGGCGTACCCGGTGCAGCCCAGGAACACCCCGGTGCGACCCGTGCGAACCGCCATCTTGAGTCCGCACTTCGGGCAACGGATCTCGGTCTCCACGGGGGCGTTCCCGCGCATCTCTTTCCCGGCGGCGTCCAGCCGGGTCTTGAAATCCGCGTAGAAGCGATCCAGGACGGTCTTCCATTCCTCCTTCGCCGTCGCGACCCCGTCGAGCTCGTCTTCCATGCTGGCGGTGAAGCCGTAGTCGAGCAGCTTGCTGAAGTTCTCGACCAGCCGGTCGGTGACGAGGTCCCCGAGCTTCTGGGCATGAAAGCGCCGGTTGACGAGCTTGACGTAGCCGCGGTCCTGGATCGTGGAGATGATCGAGGCGTAGGTCGACGGCCGCCCGATCCCGCGTTTCTCGAGCTCCTTGACCAGGCCCGCCTCGCTGAACCGGGGCGGCGGCTTGGTGAAATGCTGGGTGGGATCGAGCTTCACCAGGCGCAGGACATCCCCGACGGCGACCTTGGGCAGCAATACCTCGTCCTTCTTGGCCGGCGGCAGGACTTTCAACCAGCCGTCGAAGCGGATCACCCGGCCGCTGGCGCGCAGCTCGTAGTCCGCCGCCCCGACGGTGACGACCGCGGTGTCGTACTCGGCGGGGGACATCTGGGAGGCGACGAAGCGGCGCCAGATCAGGTCGTAGAGCCGGACCTGGTCGTTCTCGAGGGCGGAGAGGTCCGCCGCGACCACCTTCGAGTCGGTGGGACGGATCGCCTCGTGCGCCTCCTGGGCGCCTTTCTTGCTCGCGTAGGCCGGCGCCTTGTCGGGAAGGTACGCCGCCCCGAAATCGCGGTCGATCATCCCGCGGCAGGCGGCCACGGCGTCGGCGCTCAGGTTCGTGGAGTCGGTACGCATGTAGGTGATCAGGCCCGCCTCGTAGAGGCGCTGGGCCAGGACCATGGTCTTCTTCAGCGAGAAGCCCAGCCGCGTGCTGGCGGCCTGCTGGAGGGTCGACGTGATGAGCGGAGCGGACGGAAACTGTCGCGAAGGCCGGTCCTCGAGCGCCGTCACCCGGTAGGTCGCCGGGGCCAGCCTTTCGAGCGCCTCGTCGCACTGCGCCTTCGTCACCGGCTTGAACGGCTCGCCCTTGTAGCGCACGGCCTCCACGCGGATCGGCGCGCTGCCGAGGAGATCCGCGTGCAATTCCCAGTATTCCTCGGGATTGAACCGGTGGATCTCGCGCTCGCGCTCGACCACGAGACGCGTCGCCACCGACTGCACGCGACCGGCGGAGAGTCCGCGCGCGACCTTGGACCAGAGCAGGGGGGAAAGCATGAATCCGACCACGCGATCCAGGAAGCGCCTCGCCTGCTGCGCGTTGACGCGGTCGATGTTGAGCTCGCCGGGGTTTTCAAAGGCCTGCCGGATCGCCGCCTTCGTGATCTCCGCGAACACCACCCGCTTGTAGCGCTTGTGATCGCCGCCGATCGCCTCACGCAAATGCCAGGCGATGGCCTCCCCCTCGCGATCGAGATCGGTGGCGAGGTAGATCGCCGGCGCGTCCTTGGCATACTCCCGCAATTCGCGCAGGACCTTCTCCTTGCCCGGCAGGATCTCGTAACGGGCGGCCCAGCCCCGGCCGGGATCGATCCCCATGCGCCGGACCAGGTTGACCCGGGCGCGCTCCGCCTTGGCGGCCGCGATGCGGACGGCGCCCGACTTGGGGAGCGGCTTGGGCTTCTTCTTTTCCGCCTTCTTTTCCCCGGAATCCTCCCGTTCGCCGCTGGTCGGGAGGTCCCGGATGTGACCGAACGAAGACTTCACGACGAAGGCCCGGCCCAGGTACTTGTTGATGGTCCTGGCCTTCGCCGGCGATTCGACGATCACGAGGGAACGTGGCATAGCAACCTTATGGATTACGGCCAGAACAGGCGCGCGATGCGCGTGTAAGTCGGAATATGGTAGCAACTCATCCTTGGCTTACAACCCCAGAATTTTCGCCGGGGCGGCGGCCAGGGAGGTCTCCTACTCGGAGGGGTGCCAGTCGGGCAGGGTGTTGGAACCCTCCGAGGTGAGCGCCGCGAAGTCGTAGTCGCTCTCGGCGTCCACCGGCTTGACGCAGATCTGCCAGGGGCCCTCCGGCGACGGGGCGCGGCAGAAAAGAATGTGGGTGCCATCCGGCGAATAGCGGCCGTCGTGCTGCATGTCCGCGCCGAACGTCATCTGCTCCCAGTCCTTCCCCTCCGCCGTCACCTGGTAGACGTGGCCGCTCGTCGTCTGGCAGAGCAGTCGCTTCCCGTCCTTCGACCAGCAGGGCGTGCAGGACGGCTCCTCCGTCTTCAGCGCCCCGATCTCCTTCCCGTCCGCGCCGACAAAGTAAATCCCCACCTTCCCCGTGTGACGGCTCGCGAGCGCGATCTTCGACCCGTCGGGACTCCACGCAGGGACGCCGCACCGCTCCCACGCGTCGGGCGTGACGCGCGTCTCCTTGCCCGACCCGAGCTCGCGCACGAAGCCCTGATTGTCACGGATGAAGACGATCGACGTCCCATCGGGCGACCACGCCGCCTGCGAGCCCTTCGTCAGCGACTTCGCTTCGGCCCCGTCGCGGCCCATCAGCCACACCTCGGGGAAACCGCCTCGCAAAGTCGTGTAGAGGATCTTCTTCCCGTCCGGCGAGAAGCGCGGATCGGCGTCCGGGTTCGCATCCTTCGTCAGCGCCTTCTGGCCCTTCCCGTTCGCCTTCATGATCCAGATGTCGAGCGCGCCGCCGCGGTCGCTCGCAAAGACGATCGACCCCTTGAGCTTCGAGACGTCGACCTTGCCCGAGCCCTGGGCCGCGGGCGTCGCGGGCCTCGTCTCCGGCTTCTTCTCGGGTTCGACCTGCGTCGCGACCACCGGCGTCCCTGCCGACGGCCCCCGGCCGCCCAGCGCGCGGATGCGCCGGAACCCGTAACTGTCCATGCCGAAGCAGGCATCGGTGAAGACCTGGAAGTCCTTCGCGCGGTACGCCGCCCGGCACTTCTCGGCCGGCGCGTCCCACGAGCCGCCGCGCATCACGCGCTGCTCGCCGGTCGCGGGCCCGCGGGGATTCTCCTTCGGACTCTCCTTGTAGTAGCCCTCGGCGTACCAGTCGTTGCACCACTGCCAGACGTTGCCATGCACGTCGAACAGCCCCCAGGCGTTCGCGGCCTTCGTCCCCACCGGGTGGGTCATCCCTTGCGAATTCTCCTTGGTCCAGCCGATCGATCCCACGGTGTCACCGCCGGAGTATTTCGACTTCGTCCCCGCGCGGCAGGCGTACTCCCATTCGGCCTCGGTCGGGAGACGGTAGCCGTTTGCCTCGAAGTCGCACGACCAGGTCTTCTCGTCGTAGCACGCCTTGAGGCCGTCGAGCTCCGAGCACTTGTTGCAGAACTTCGCCGCGTCGATCCACTGGATCCGCACCGCGGGACCCGCCAGATTCTCCTTCTTGGCGGGGTTCTTCCCCATGACCTTCTTGTAGTGCTCCTGGGTGACCGGCGTGACGTCGATCCAGAAGCCCGCGACCGAGACGGCGTGGGTCGTCTCGTCCGGCCGGCCGCCCGCCTCGCCCATCGTGAACTCCCCGGCCGGGAGCTTGAGCAGCGATCCGCCGGAAGCGGGCGACGTCGATTCGAATCCGATCGACGCCGGAGGATGAGTCTTCTCGCAGGCCGCGACGGAAACCAGAAGGACGATGCAGAGTCGCTTCATCAGGGTGTCTCTCTTCTAGTGTCGCGCGCCCTCGTGGCCCGCGGGGCTCCTCAGGATCTCCTGGGTCTTCGCGCGGATCTCAAGGACGAGCGGCGCCATCTTCGGGTCGGCCGCAAGAAGCAGCCCCGCCTTCTGGCGAAGCGCCCGGACGACCCAGCGGAGCTCGCCGGCGAGCTCGTCCTGGTTGTCGCCCACTTCGACCAGCGCTTTCGTGTAGGCCTTGCACTTGTCGAGCGCGTCCGCCCCGTCGTAATCCAGGAGGTTCTTCCGGAAGTCCTCGTTCATCTGCGCCACGTAGTCGGGCGTCCGGATCTTCGCCTCGCGCGCGGCGAAGCGGCGGTCGGCTTCCTGGCAGATCTTGTCCAGCGCCTCGACCGAAGCCTTCAGCTCGGGGTGGGCCTTCAGCTGCGCCGCCAGGTAATCGTGGATCTGGTGCATGAAGTCGTAGTAGCGGGTGATCCGGCTGCGGATGTACTTGATGAACGTCAGCACCTCGTCGAGGTTCTTGTCGATCTCCTTGCGGTTCGACTTCTGCTCGCCCTTCGTGTAGATCGGCGTCAGGTAGTCGCGCGTCCAGCAGGTCGCGTGCCCCTTGTTCGACGACTTCTGGTTGTCGAGGTCGAGGATGTACTGGCAGGGCCCCGCGCCCAGCGAGTTCCGCGCGATATCGAGCACCGTGAACGAGTCGAGCGGCGTCTCGGGCACGCGGTTGGCGGGGTAGATCACGAGGGGCCCGCGCAGCTCGAGGTTCCTGGACTCCATCGGCTGGAGGTAGGCCACGCCCTGCGGATCGGACCAGACCGGGTACTTGAAGCTGCCGAGGACGGTCGTCCAACGCTTCCGGGTGGCCGGGACCTTCTCGGCCCCCAGCCCCATCCACGAGGGCTTCGTGTACTCGCCGCCCTCCTCCTTCTGGAGGAGAAGATCCCAGCTGTCCGTCAGGTCGTCCGACCGGGTGAAGTCGACGCGCCACTGGGCCGGGTAGGGCATCTTCCAGTCGAGCTTCGTCTCCTTCTTCGTATCGCCCGCCTTGACCTCGGCCGTGTGCCAGACCTGCGGCGCCTCGAGGAGCGCCACCCAGACCTTGTTCTTCTCGGGGTCCTTGCCGAACTCGATCTCGGAGGCGGTGAAGACCCGCTTGTCACCCTCGCCCGCGAGCGTGACCTTCACGTCCTGCTCGCGGTTCTGGAAGACGCACATCGCGATCGCCTCGCCCTTCCCCGCCAGGTGGAGCAGGAAGTTCTCGCTGGGCAATTCGGTCTGTGCGGGCGGGATCTTCCCCGCGTCGAACACCATGTCGTCGGAGAAGAAGTCGGGCAGGACGACGTGGCGCGACGGGCATTCGACGCGGAGCCGCAAGGCGCCCGCACCGGGCGAGACCTCGACGGAGACGTCGCCCTTTTTCAACCGGAACTTCGCGGTGGCCTCGCCCTTGTCGGTCTTGTAGGTCGCATCGACGGTCACGGACGCCTTGGCCGACTCGGAGACGGTGGCCCGCACGAGCTTCGTCGCGCCGGAGAGTCGAAGCTGCACGCGGCCCATCTCGACTGCGCCGCTCTCCCGGCGGAAGACGGCGTTCATCCGGCCGTTGGTGATCACCGCGTCGCCCTTCACGACCGCGGCCTCCTTCGCCTCGGTCCACCCATCGCGGGCCTCGAGGTTGAGCGGGGCGGCGGACGCCTTCCCGGTGTCCCACGCGAAAACGCCGCCCTTCGTCTTGGCGTCCTGCGGAGCCAGGAGCGCGACGCCGAGGAGCGAAAGAATGAGCTTCATGGAACGTCCTCCTGCGAGACCCCTATCCCACCCCCAAAAGGGGGAAACCCTTCCGGAGGTGACACGTCACCCCACCCGCTCTCCCCAGCCATTCTACGGCAGATCGTCCTCCTAAACTACGGAGGGGCGCTGCACGTCGGGGATGTCGATCCGCTTCTTCTCGAAGAGCTTGTCCAGCGCCGCGGGCCCGTCCTTCTCGGCGTAGCGGCGCTCCTCGTCCGAGATGGGCACGGCCAGGAGCCACGTGATCGTCTTCTTCCCCACGCGCAGCGGCTTCAAGTCCTCCGTCCACAGGCAGGGGGCGATGAAGAAAAAATGCTTCAGGGTCTTGGAGAGCCGGTACATCCCCAGGCAGTCCGGAAAGATCGCGCCCGCGCGGCAGGGCCACTTCGAGTTGATGATGCAGAACGCCGCGGTCGAGAGGGCCTTGTCGAATTTCTTCACGTCCGCGGCGCAGGCCCCCACGATCTCCACCGGGAGCGGCCGCCCCTTGGGGCCCGCCGGATTCGGGTGATCGGAAAGCCCGAACGTGGAAAACGAGGCGAGGCTCCTCACCGGCGAATCGATGGCCACCATGATGTCGACGAAGGACTTCCCGGCCTCGTCCCCGTACCGGTTGGCCGACGGGGTCCCCCCGAAAATCCCCGCCACGTGCTTGGCCAGCCGCTTGTTCTTCGCGCTGATCTCGGTCTTTTCGCTCATTCCCTCATCCTTTGCGGATCGCCCGCTCCACCGATTTGTACATGGCCTGCGTCCCCAAGTCGACCTCGCCGTGCGCCCGCGAGTCGGCGAAGTACCGCTTCGCCACCATCGCCCCCTCGACGGGCAGCCCGAGCGCCGACGCCGTCTCCTCGATGATGCCGAGGTCTTTCAGCATGAGCGCGATCCGTCCGCCCGGGTTGAAGTCGCCCTTCACGATCTGCGGCCCGAACCGCTCGAGGGCCCACGAGCCGCCCGCGCCCGGGACGAGCGCCTCGACGAGCGTCGCGGGGTCAAGCCCGCTCAGCCGCGCGAGGTGGAGCGCCTCGACGATCCCCACCATGTTCACCGCGCAGAGGACCTGGTTGCACGCCTTCGCGATCTGCCCCGCGCCCTGCGGGCCGAAATGGGTGACCCGGTTCCCCAGGATCGAAAGCACGCCCCGCGCGCGCTCGAGGTCGTCCCTCTCGCCGCCCACCAGGATCGAGAGCGTCCCGTCCCGCGCGCGGAACTCCATCCCCGTCACGGGGGCGTCGAGGAAGCCGATCCCCTTCGCGCGGAGCGCCCCGCCGATCCTCCTCGAGGCGGCCGGGGCGATCGTCGACATGTCGACGACGACCGTGCCCTTCGCGGCGCCCCGGACGACCCCGTCGCCGCCGAGGATCACCTCCTCCGCCGCCTTCGAATCCGTGACCATCGTGATCACGATCTCCGCGCCCTGCGCCGCGTCGGCGGGCGATGCGGCCCGCCGCGCCCCCGCCGCGACGAGCGGCTCCGCCTTCTTCGCGTCGCGGTTGAAGACCGCCACGCGGTGGCCCGCATCGACGAGGCGCCGCGCCATCGCGCCCCCCATGATGCCCAGCCCGACGAACCCGACGGGGCCTTTGCCATCCATCACTTTATCTCCCCTATCACTTTATCTCCTTTTACAATCTCCCTCCATGATCACACTCCTCGCCACCGCGTTCCTCATGCAGATCCAGGTCCGCGACGAGCCGAAGGACTGGAGGCTGATCGAGACGCCCCACTTCCGCGTCTATTATCCCTCCGACGAGCTCCTCCCGCGCGCGAAGGAGTTCGCCGGCTGGTTCGAAAAGGCCCGGACCGAGCTCGTGCAGGCGATGGGCACCGAGCCCCCCAAGGTCAACGTCTTCCTCTACCGTTCGTTTCACGATCTCCTGCAGGCGAGCTTCTTCGGGTCGCCCAAGGCGGAGCCGCTCTCCCAGAAGGTCCGCGAGCCGGCGCTCAAGGAGACACCCAAGACGCTCGACGGCCTGATGAAGCAGATCGGCCGCCAGGACTGCCATGCCTGCCGCCTCTCCGCCAAGTCCCGGGCCCTCGCGATCTCCGAGCCGCTCCGCGACCGCATCTTCATCCACTGCCAGGGGAGCGACCGGTGGAACTTCTGGTTCATCAAGCATGAGCTCGCGCACCATTTCCAGTTCGAGCACCTCTTCGCGTTCCGCCTCCCCAGCTGGCTCATCGCGCTCAAGGACCCGATCATCCCCCAGTGGTGGTGGGAGGGCGGCGCGGACTACTGGGCCGGGATCTTCGACAGCGAGAAGGACCAGTTCGTCCGCGACCTTGCGGACGAGCACCTCTACGACCTGAAGGAGCTCTTCGCGATCGACACGCTCAATTTCTACGACTTCATCTCGGTCTACTACGAGGGCTCCTACTTCTGGAGGTTCCTCGACGAAAAGTACGGCCCCGGCACGGGCCGCCGCCTCTACGAGCGGACCGACGAGGGGCTCCCCATCGCCTCGCAGAAGCCCGTCCAGCACGTCGTCGGGAAGAACCGCGTCGACATCGAGCGCGACTTCGCGGAGAGCCTGAAGAAGAAGTGGGAGCCGCTCATGCAGGGCCGCGTCGTCCCGTCCGACCGGCTCACCGATACGCGCGCCTACTACAGGCGCCGCACGTGGGGCGGCCGGTACAGCCCCGACGGGAAGCACCTGGCCTGGGTCGGCGACGCCGACACGTGGCCCGAGCTCTACGTCGACGGCAAGGGCCAGTTCGGCATCTGGCGCGGCATCTCGACGGGCTGGGTCGCCTCGCCCCCTTCGTGGTCGCCCGACGGCAGGCGGATCGCGGTCATCGAGTGGACGACGAACCGCGACCAGCTCGTGCTCGTCAACCTCGACGGCGGGTCGGAGACGATCAAGCTTCCCGAGCTCGACGAGCTCTACGACCCCGACTGGTCGCCCGACGGGACGAAGATCGTCCTGGGCGCGCTCAAGGACGGGAGGAGCGACATCTACGTCCTCACGCTGGCCGACCGGAAGGTCGAGCGGCTGACAGACCACGCCGCGGCCTATTCCCATCCCGCCTGGAGCAAGGACGGGAAGATCGCGTACGTGAAGGAGGAGGACGGCCACACGATCCTGTACGTCCACGGCCAGGGGCCGATCACGAAGACGTGGGCGCTCCTCGACCACCCGGAATGGTCGCCCGACGGGAAGTCGATCCTCGTCGCCGCCGACGTGGGCGGCGTGTGGGATGCATTCGAGATCGACGTCGCGACGGGAAAGGCGAAGCGGCTCACGAAGTTCCGCGGAGGTGTCTCCTATCCCGCCTACCACCCGACCGACGGATCGATCGTGATCACCTACTTCCAGGGCCGCGGGTCCGATCTCTTCCGGGTGAAGCCGGAGCGGCAGGACGAACCCGGCTTCGACGAGGAGGCGCGCAAGCCCTGGTACGACCAGTTCAAGAAGCCGGCCCCGCAAGGCGAACCCGCCGACAAGACGCGCGTCTTCGGGGTCAACTGGCTCATGTTCCCCGTGACCAGCACGTCGCTCCTGCTCCCCGGTGTCGAGTTCAGCATGGGAGACCGGGACGGCGAGAACACGCTGACCCTGGGCGGCTACGGCGTGAGCGGCCGCACCTACGCGGCGGCCGGCACGATCGCCAACACGCGGTACCGGCCGACCCTCGGCGCGACAGCGGGTCTGTCGAAGTCGGGCGACCTGTTCGAGGCGCGGGGCGAGCCGTTCGTCGAGGTGCCGCTCTGGACGACGGTCACGACGGGCGGCGGCTGGGTGGGCCGCTACCGCGAGCAGGAGGAGAAGGATTTCCCCGACCCGCACTTTTTCGACAGCGGCCCGACGGTGGCGATGCGGTTCTCCGACCGGATCCCCGTCCATCTCCACGACTACGAATGGGGTTTCTCCTTCGGCGGCTCGGCCACCTTCTTCAGCGACACGTTCGGCGGCGATCGCGAGCTCAACGAGTACTTCGCCTTCATCGAGGGCTCGACCGATTTCCTCGGGCAGGACTGGCTCCTCTGGATCCGCTGCAACTTCAACAAGATGGAGAGCCGGCACTTCCTGCAGGACGAGTTGATCAAGCTGCGCGACGTGGTCCGTGGCGGGCGCGATCTCGAAGGGATCTCGAGCTACAGCGCGTCGCTGGAGCTCCGCTTCCCGATCTGGCGCGACTTCCTCTGGAAGCCCCTCGAGGTGATCGGGCTGGGCGAATGGCTGATGCTGAAAGACCTGCGCGGCTTCGTCTTCGGGGACCTGGGGTACCTCGCGACCGAGGTCGGGAGCCTCGTCAACCAGGACGCCTGGGCCTACAGCGCGGGGGCGGGCCTGCGGCTCGACTTTTCCATCATGCTCTGGCCGCTCATCAACGTGCGGGTCCCCGCGCGGATCGAGTTCTGGGGGGCCTTCGTGGGCCAGCCCTATGAGTCCAACCGGGGCGCCGTCGGATTCTCGTTCGTGATCGGGTTTTAGGCCGCGAATGACGAATCCCGGCCGCAAGCTCCGCCGTATTACGGGAGGATGCCCATGAAGAAGACTGCCCTCGTGTTTCTCTTCGCGGCCTGCCCCGCGGCCGCGTTCGCGCAGGATCTTCCCGGGTCGCTGGCGATGCCGTGGGGCACGGAGGTCGGGGTCGCCCGCGAGAGCCTGGGGCGCCACTCGTCGGCCTCGGTCGCCCTCTACGGGCGCGCCAGCTTCCCGAGCGACGGGGACGTCACCCGCGACCACGTGACCTGGTCGGACCTCTTCGACCCGGGCCTCGGCGTGAGCCTCGAGGGCGACGTGCTGATCAACGTCGTGCACGAGTGGTCGGTCGGTCCCTATGTCTCCGTGGGCTGGGACACGTTCAACGGCGTCCGGAACGTGGACGACGTCGGCGACACGCTCGATCCCGGCCCGATGCGGATGGTGACGGTGATCGCCGGGGCGAAGTGGCAGGGCTGGTTCGATCCGATGTTCTTCTGGGAGGGCCGGATCGGCCTGGGGATGGTCCACTACGACGCGGTGAAGGCGGACTTCATCCTGGGCGGCGTCCTCTTCGACAACCAGGAATTCTTCAAGGCCTCCAATCGCGGGGTCTTCGAGCTGGGCGGCCGCGTGGGGTTCGGGACGCCCCCCCTCGCGGTCGATCTCGGGATGGGCTTCCGCATCATGGGCGGCCCCGGCCGCGGGAAGGACGTGACGAACTTCATCGATCCCGACCCGCTCGTCACGTTCATGCTCGAGCTGGGCGTGCTCGTGCAGTTCTGACCGCCGATTACTTGGCAGCCGTCAGCGAGGCGAGCGGGAGGCGGTGGAAGGTGATGCGCTCGTAGGCGCTCTTCGCGCCGCACTCGAAGAGGCAGCCGACCTGGCCGTCCCCGAGCACCGCCAGGCACGAGTAGGCCGAGGGGCCGGCGTACAACTCCTTTGAAACCGGCCACGTCTTCCCGTCATCCCGGCTGAGACGCACCGTCATCTGCACGCGCCCCTTGGTGCTCGCGGGATTCGAAAAGAGCAGCAGTTCCGGGCCTCCGTGAAGCAGGCTCGCCTGGCAGACCGGCTCGATGAGCGTGGGATCGTAGGAGGCCTCCGACCACGTGAGCCCGCCGTCGGCGCTGGTGGCGACGCCGCGCTCGCGGCGGGGCGAGTTCATGTTGCGCATGTTGAGCATCAGCCGGCCGTCGGAGAGCTCCGCCACCTGCGACTCGCCGAACGTGTCGCCTACCGCGCCCCCCGCCCGCCAGGACTTCCCGTGGTCGTCGGAGAGGATCACGAGCGACGAGCCCTTCTTCCCGAGCGCGTACTTGCAGTCGCACGGCACGACGAGCCGTCCGTTCTTCAGCTGGATGCCGACGCCCGGTCCCGTGGCGAACCAGGTCCAGTCGGGCTTCTTCACGTCCTTCGTGATCTCGAACGGCGTCGACCACGTGAGGCCGTCGTCGTCGCTTCGAGAGACCCAGGCGGTCCGGCTACCCTGGCTCTTCTCCTCCACGATCTGCCTCTCGCTGTCCCTCCCGAGATTGTGCGTGAGGAGGAGCCAGATCGTCCCGGTGTCGCGATCGACGACGGGACAGGGATTCCCGCAGGTGTTCTCCGCGTCGTCCCAGGCGACCTGGAGAGGGCCCCACGTCGCGCCGCCGTCGGAGCTTCGGCGGAGGACGAGATCGATGTCGCCCGTGTCGCTCGTGCCCTTCCTGCGCCCCTCGCAGAACGCGAGCACCGTGCCCTTCTTCGTGACGAGGACCGACGGGATCCGGTAGGTGTGGTAGCCGCCCTCGCCCGAGACGAAGACGTCGGTCGACGATTGGGGGGCGATTATGGGGAGAAAGGCGAGAAACGCGAGGATCACTCCGCCTTCGCGTTCGTGTAGCCTTCGAAGACGTCCGCCACCTTGCCGAGCGTGCTGTTCCCCTCGTGGACGTAGACGCGGTAGCGGAGGAGCAGCGTCTCGCCGACGGGCAGCGTGTTCTCTCCCTTGAGGATCCACGGGTTAGCCGCGAAGAGGCCGTACGCGCGCACATGCCAGGTGGTCGGGTAGCGGAAGCTCGAGGGGTGGTTCATCACCGTGACGCCCACCTTCTTGTCGTCGACCTGCCCCGTGTAATCGACCCACGGCGCCGAGTCGGCGCGGATTGCGTTCTCGCCCTTGTTCCCCTTGGAGTCGCTCATCATGTTCAGGCCGAAGTCCTTGGCGCCCTTCGCCGGGGTCTCGCTCAACCCCGCGGCCAGACGGAGCGCGAACGAGCCCTCCTTCGCCGCCTTGATGTCCTTCGCGAAGACCGTCGGCCCCGAGGTCCCCTTGAGCGTGATCGTCCAGTCGACGACCGCGTCCTCGCCGGCGTTCAGGATCATCACGTCCTGCGTCTCGACGAGGTCCTCGCCCCAGGCGTTCTCCGCGACGATGCGCGCGTAGGCGGGGCCCGACTCCTTTTTCAGGATCTTCTTCGGCGTGATGGGGAGCTTCGACCAGTACTCCTTCCCGTTCACCTCGCCGAACGCGTGGTACATCCCGGTGTGGTGCGGGTGGTCCTTCGTCTCCCCATCCTTGCCCGGCCCGATCGGGTACTCGCGGAGCACGTTCACGCTGTGGGCGTTGAGCGGGTAAAAGAACGGTTTCTTGTGCTTCTCCGCGGGCGCCCCCGTGTGGTAGCGCGTGACCTCGCGGCCCGGCGCCTGGATCGAGATCCAGCCGCCCGGGTCGTCCTTCAGCGTCATGCCGGCGACCTTGTCCTCGCCGTGCTCGACGACGAACGCCCGCTTCGCGCCCGCCGGGATCTCCCCGACGAGGAACCGGAGGGTCGTCTCGTCCGACTGGCAGGGCAGCGCCTTCCCCGTCTCCTTGTCTTTCACGCGGAAGGGAGCCGAGATCTTCTTCGGGAGCGCCGCCTCCGCCAGGACATACCGGCGGTCCTTTTCATGGGCCGCGATCGAGAGGGTGACCGTGTCCTGCGCCGTCTCCGCGGGGACGGCCGCCAGCGAAGAGAGCAGGAGAATTGCGAGAACGCGCATGGCCGGGCTTCTCCTTCTAGACCTCGTCGGGGACCACGTACGGCTTCCGGTACTCGCGGGTCAGCATCGCCGAGGCCTTCGAATCGCCCACGATCGTCTCCGCCTTCGTGTCGACCGAGAGGGTCCGGCCGACCTGCAACTGGGCCTTGTCAAGGTCCACGCCTTCGCCCTTGAGATGGGCGCACATCCGCTCGAAGGTCTCGTTGCCGTCGGAGTAGGCGCCGAACGGATCCTTCTTCGAGAAGCCCTGCTTTTCGCCCAGGCGGTAGGACATGTTCGCGAGGTGGCAGAGCGAGGCCGAGAGGTGTCCTTCCAGGACGTCCGCCCGGTTCTCCCCGGGCTTCCCGGCCTTGATCGTGTCGATGAAGTTCCGGAAGTGGTCGCCGCCGGGGGCGTCGGGGCCCTCGACCTTGACCTCCTTGCCCTCGGTGTCGAACGCCTTGGACCCGACGAGGTAGCCCTTCTCGCAGTGGACGACGTCGCCGACCTTGACCGTCTTGTAGGACTCGGTCGGAAGGCCGCGCACCTCGAAGATGAGGATGCTGTCCCCGTAGTCGAAGAGCGCGATCTGCGTGTTGGCGGTCTCGCCGTCGTCTTCGTATCCGAAGCGACCGCCGATCGAGATGACCTTCTTGGGGAGCTCGTTCTTCCCGAGCGCCCAGCGGGCCATGTCGATCTCGTGGACGCCCTGGTTGCCGATGTCGCCGTTGCCGTAGTCCCAGTGCCAGTGCCAGTTGTAGTGGAAGCGGTTCTTGGTGAACGGCCGGACGGGCGCGGGCCCGAGCCAGAGGTCGTAGTTCACGCCGGCGGGCACGGGCTCCTCGGGCGTGTGCTTGATGCTCGGGCGCAGCTTGTAGCAGAGGCCGCGGGAGACCTTGATCTTGCCCAGCGCGCCGGTTTGCGCCCACGCGTAGGCGCGGCGGAGCGCGCCGTTCGACCGGCTCTGCGTGCCGTGCTGGACCACGCGGTTGTACTTGCGCGCGGCCTCGACGAGCTTGCGCCCCTCCCACACGTTGTGGCTGAGCGGCTTCTCGACGTAGACGTGCTTCCCCGCCTGGCAGCCCGTGAGCGAGAGGAGCGTGTGGGTGTGGTTGCAGGTGGCCACCGACATGGCGTCGATCGTCTTGTCCTCGAGCATCTTCCGCCAGTCCTGGAAGTAGGCGGGCTTCCCGCCGCCGGCCTTCTCGATCCGGCTCATCCCGTCGTGGATCACGTTCTCGTCGATGTCGACAATCGCGGCGATCTGGACGTCCTTCATCTTGGACCATTCGCCGATGTGGGCCAGCCCGCGGCCCTTCACGCCGCAGACGGCGATCCGGAGGATGTCGTTGGCCCTCACCCGGGCCGGGGCCGCGACCCGGGCGGCCACGTGGACGGGAACCATCGCGACCGCGCCCGCAGCAGCGGCGCCCTTCAGGAAATCGCGGCGGGATAACTTGTTCATAAGGTCCTCCAACCTGGTCCTTCTATATGTTCTCGGGAACGGTGAACGGTTTACGGTATTCGCGCGCGAGAAGCTTGTTGGCCTCGGCGTCGCCCACGAACGTCTCGGTCTTTCCGTCGAACGTCAGGCTCTTCCCCACCCGGACCTTCGCCTTGGAGAGGTCGACGCCGCTCTCCTTGAGGTGGGCGGCCATGCGGCCCCACGCCTCGTTCCCCGCGTCGAACCCGTCAAAGGGCGCGTCGCCCGCGATCTTCGTCTCGCCCAGGCGGTACGAGAGGTTGGGGAGATGGCAGAGCACCGTCGAGAGGTGCCCCTCGAGCACCTCCGAATTGAGGAGGTCGCGGTTCCGGGCCTTGACCGCGTCGGCGAAATTCCGGAAGTGCTCGCCGGCGCCCGAGAACCTCTGGATGAGCTCGCCGTCGGGCCGGTAGGCCGCGACGTTCGCGTTGGCCGCCGAGAGGTATCCGTTCTCGCAGTGGAAAACGTTGCCGCTCTGGACGTTCATGTACTTGTCGCTGGGAAGCCCGCGGATCTCCTGGACGACCTGGACGTCCCCGTAGTCCAGGACCCCGATCTGCGTGTTGGGCGTGTTTCCGTCGTCCTCGTAGCCGAGGCGTCCGCCCACGCTCATCGCGCGCTTCGGGTGCTCTGTCTTCCCGAGGCCCCAGCGCGCGATGTCGAGGTAGTAGATGCCGTTGTTGGCGATCTCGCCGCCGCCGTACTCAAAGTTCCAGTGCCAGTTATAATGGAAGCGGTTCGGGTTGAACGGGTGTTCCGCAGCCGGGCCCATCCAGAGGTTGTAGTCCACGCCCGCGGGGACCGGCGCGTCCGCCAGCTTCCGGATCGACTCGCGCTTGCCGTAGCAGATCCCGCGCGCGACCTTGATCTTCCCGAGCTTTCCCTCGCGGAGGAACTCCATCGCCGTCCGGAAGCTCTGGAGCGACCGGGTGTAGTTGCCCATCTGGACGATCTTGTTGTGCTTCCGCGCGGCCTCGACCAGCTTGCGCTGCTCCCAGATGTTGTGGCCGAGCGGCTTCTCGACGTACACGTCCTTGCCCGCCTGGATGGCCCAGATCGAGGCGAGGACGTGCCAGTGGTTCGGCATGGCGATCGAGACGACGTCGATCGACTTGTCGTCCATGATCTTCCGGAGGTCCTGGACGTAGGCGGGCTTCTGGCCCGTCTTCTTGTCGACCTTGTCGATGGCATCCGCGACGACGTTGGAATCCGGGTCGCAGACGGCGACGACTTCGGCGTCCTTCATCTCGGCCCACTTGCCGGCGTGGACGCGGCCCTGCCCGTGCACGCCGAGGAGCGCCACGCGCAGCCGGTCGTTGGCCCCGAAAGCCCGGCCCGAGGCAAGTTCCGGGAGCGCGGCGGCGGCGCCTGCGGCAAGGGTCTGTCCGATGAAGGCACGGCGGGTGAAACGAGACATGAAGAGAATCTCCCTGAAACCCCGCGATCCCGCTTCCCAACCCGATGGACTAAAGCCGCCGGAGCCGCCCCGTGGCTACCCGCAAGATCCGGCTCCGTTCCTCCGTGGCTCCGTGGCTATACGGTCTCGGGAACCACG
>JBGPCZ010000052.1:0-33962 GCA_041482015.1 Planctomycetota bacterium
CGCCGTCGGGGCCGTCGAACTGGAAGAGCGCCAGCGACGTGTAGTACCAGTAGTAGAAGTCGATCTTGTTCGTCTTCCACTCCGGCATGTCGCTGACCAGCATGTTCACCGAGCCGAGGGCCGGATCGCTCTTCCGCTTCTGCATGAAGATACGCGCCATGACCGCCACCGCCGACATGGCCGGGTGGTCGTCGAAGCTCTCGTTCTTGCCCGGGACGAACACCTTGCCCGTGCCGCGGCCGTTGTACCCCGTGCGGTAGTAGCCGTTGGTCTCGGTCGCTTCGTTGAACCACGAGAGCGCGCCGTCATAAGAGCTCTTGGGGAAGTGGAGCTCCGAGAGCTCCGCCGACTTGAGCGCCATGACCGCCCACCCCGTGACCGAGCAGTCGTTGTCGCCGCTCTTCGAGGTGTAGCGCCAGCCCTTGCCGGGATTCTGCGCCGCGATCACGAAGTCGATCGCCTTCTGGGCCGGGTCCTTGATCGGCGCGGAGGCGGTCATGCCGTACGCCTCGCTCAGCGCCAGCGCCGCCACCGTGTGGTTGTACATGTACTTCATCCCGCGCTCGCCGATGCAGCCCTCGGGATCCTGGTGGGCGATCAGCCACTGCTCGCCCTTCTTCACCACCTCGCCGAACTTCAGCATCCGGCCGGGCTGAACGGGATCGGCGAACTCGTCTCGCGACAGGTGCGAGTAGCCCGCGCCCAGGAACGCGAGGATCGAGAGGGCCGTCACGCCCGTGTCGTAGTCGCGCTCGCCGGCGCCGCCGCAGCGGCCACCCGTGCACTGGTTCTGGAACGCCTCGGCGCCCCAGCCGCCATCCGGCCCCTGGTGATGGGCCAGCCACTTGAGCGCGGCGATCACGGCGCTTTCCGTCGCCTTCGAGCCGCCGCCCTTCGCGACCAGGTTCTCGCGGCCGCCGAAGCGCCCGCCGTACCGGCCGCCGCCACCGCCGCCGACGCCCACGCCCATCGCATCGTAGACGCCGGGCGTCTTGCCGGACTGCCGGCCGCGGAAGCCGCCGGCCTCACCCTTGACGTAGGACAGGAAGTCCTTCGAGTCGCCCTTCATCTGGTGATAGTCCTCGTTGTCGGCCGACTCGTTGTGGTCGCTCTCCCTCGCCTCGGGGAAGAAGATGGCCGGCTCGTCGGTCGGCTGCGAGGGCTCGTCCTTGGGGATGCCCTTGCGGCTGAAGACGTCGCGCCGCACCTCGGGCTCGTTGATCACCGGCGTGTTCTTCGCCGCGACCACCACCGCGACCTCGTTGTCCTCGCGATCGACCAGCTTGTCGATCGCGTAGAGCGAGGCCCCGAGCAGCAGCACCGCGTGGATGCCCGCCGAGACCAGCCACCAGGGGGAATTCGCCAGCCAGCTTTCCTTCCCCTGGACGACGACCTCCTCCTGCGCCAGGACTTCTTCTTCGTCCATCACTTCGTCGCGGTCCGCCATGCGTCACCTCTCTGCACCGGGCAATCCAGGCCCGTGAGAGGGACCAACGGACGGGGGGGGGGAAAGGTTCATCGAAACTCAAAAGAGGGTCGGACCCGGCCGGGTGAAAGGCTCCCCGATCCTGAACGTGTTCATTTTCCGTTGACACGTCGCGCGGCTACCTCAGCGCCCGCCCCTTCCCCGTGACGGGATGGAGTTCCATCTGGTCGAAGCGGAAGATCGCGGTCCACGAGCCCAGGAAAAGCACGTTCTTGTGGGGGACGCGCCAGCCGGGATAGAGCGTGAGCCGCTCGTAGTCCGCCTTCCAGTCGATGATCTTCTTCTCGTCGACCGTCACCGTGACCCGGTCCTTGCGGACCGAGACGAGCAGCGTGCTCTTCCTCTTTTCCGCAAAGAGCGCGGCAGTGTGCGTCGTCTCATTGAGATTAAAGGGATTGCCTTCGACGAGGTCCAGGCCACTCTTGTTTTTCCCCTCGGCCTGCGCGTCCAGGACCGCGGACCATTGGGTGTCGTCGAAGGCCAGCCCGAGCGTGAACGACCCGATCATGCCAACCTTCTCGACGACCATCTTGAGGTCGTACTCGGCCGGCGGCACATAGGGGATCTCGATCCGGTTGAAGGGCCGGCCGGTGGTCTGCAGCTTTCCCCCGGTCAGCCGCCACGTCCCTTCGACGGCGTCCTTCGCGGGGTCGATGAGCTTGAGGAGATCGACGTCGGGCTCCTTCTGCGGCGCCCCTGCATATCCCGGGAGCAGGAGCGTAATCCAAAGGAGTCTCATCTACTTCTTCTCCTTCGCAAACCACTCCCGCGCGGCCTGGGCGCGCTCGCGCGGGGTGCCCGTGAATTTCTTTCCGGAGAGCGTTTCGATCGCGCTGATCGCCGTCGCGGAGACAGTCCCTTCCTCCTCCATCCCCGCCCCATCGAAAGCCTGGTAGGCGAGAGGCTGCAGGTCGTCGAGGAAGGGGACGATCACGGGGAGCGCGGCGGCGTCCCCGAGGATCCCCAGGCACTCCAGTCCCAGCGCGCGCTTGTCCGGAACGTTCGACCGCAGGAGCCGGAGAAAGTCCCTCCTCGCTTCCTTCGCCTTCAGCCGCGCGAGCGCCCGCGCCATCACCGCCACATTCGACTGGGGCTGTAGCGGATTATCGAGATAGTCCCCTCGGACCGCCGAGACGAACAAGCGGCTTGACGCCTCGTCCCCTCGCAAGGCCAGGAGCCGCGCCGGAGCCTGGTCGTGGACCGGCCTCTTCGCCTGCGCCAGTTCCCGAAGCCTGGGCATCGACTCCTCGCCCATCGCCCTGGCCAGCCGCTCCTCGTCCTCCAGCGGCAGTCGGAACGTGTCGATCTTCCACAGGAGCGCCTCGACCGCGCCGACGTTGCCGATCCTGAGGAGCGCCGAGGCCGCGCGCGGTTCGATGAAACGGCCCTGGAGCCGGCCGAGCTGCTTGAGGAGGATCGCCTCCCCGGTCTTCTTCCCGTGATGCGCCAGGAACTCGGCGCCGTCGAACCATTCCGGGTTCCCGCCGATCGCCCGCTCGACCTCCTCGAGAAGCGGCTTGGGCGGCGATGAGAACGCGAGGAGGACATTCTGATGCCGGCGGTCCCGCCCCGGGTATCGGCCGGAATGCACGAGCTCCACGAACCGCTTCGTCCCCTCGGCGTCCCCGAGGGCCGTAAGCAGGTAGGCCGATTGCCTGGCCCCCAGGTCGTTTGTCGGATCCTTCACCAACGCCAACCGCGCCCGGTCTTCCGGTCCGATCAACGAGGCGAGGGCGTGGGCGATCTCGGCCTGGTGGAGCAGACCCCCTTGGCCCACGGTCACCAAGTCCAGGAGCCGGGACTTCAGCTTCGGACTTCCCGAGTGCGCCGCCAGCGCGACCGCCCCGTCCACGACCTTCTCGTGGCCCTCCGGGTCGTCGAGAATCTCGAGGAGCGTCGACTCGGCCTCCGCGAGCGGAAGGTGCCAGAGCGCCCGTACGAACGGCTCGGGCTCGTCGGCAACCTGGAGCGCCTCGACCAGCGGTTTCACCGACCGCGGATCCCGGAGTTCCGCCAGCGCCGTCGCCGCCGCCTCCGAGAATCGCCCGTCCTTCAGGTGCTCGAGGAGGAGCGGCAGTTCTTCCGGACCGCCGAGGAGACCGATCATGTGCAGGGCCGCGTTCCGGTCCTCGATCTTGGGCCGACCTTCGCGGACGTACCGTACGAGATCGGGGACGACCGAGCGGACCCCGAGCCGGACGAAGCTCCCTCCCATCGCCGCGGCGCCCTGGGTCCCGCCGCGCAGCCAGCCGACCAGGTCCGTCGCGAGGGCCGGGTCGCGGAGACGGAACAGGAGGTCCGTCTCCATCGTGCGCCGGTCGTCCTCCTCCGGCAGCGAGGCCCGGTGTTTGCGCACGGCCTCGATGGTCTTCGCGCCTCCCACCGCCTGGAGCGCCTGGATCAGGTAGAAGAAGTGGTTCTTGCCGAGGGTCTCGAGGCGCTCGAGAAGGACCGGCTCGACCCGCTCGTCCCCAAGGGCGCCCAGCATGGGGACGATCGTGGTGGCCAGGTCGGGCGACTCCTTCAGCATCTCGAGGAGGTCGGGGACGAGATCCGGCGTCCCCCAGGCGGAGAGAAAGGCCGAGAGCGGCGTCGCCTCGGCGGTCGGCTTCCGCTTGAAGATCCTGAAGACCGCCGGGACGAGCGAGGCGTCCCCGTTCCTGACCAGGAGATTGGCCGCCGCGGAGGAGACGTCCTTGTCCGGGTCGTCGAGGAGCGGAAGGAGCTTCTCCGGCTCGGGCGCGCCGAGGTAGTTGTAGGCTTCCAGGGCGAAGAGCCGGGCCTTCGAGTCCCCCTCGTCGAACAACCGGCCGAGCGCCTTCTTCAGCTCGTCCAGCGGCCGCCCCGGAGTGCGCGCCAGGCTCGAGAGGAAGACCCCGCGCCCGCCGCGGACGACCGGGGTGTTGTACTTCAGAAAATCCTTCAGGTCGCGGCGAATGTCGCCGATCGTGCCGGGAAAGATCGCCGCCCACGCCGGATGGGGGAGCCAGCGGCGCGCGGCCTCCTTCTCTGCACCGCCGAGGCGGCCCGCGAGCGCGTGGATCTCCTCGAGCATCGCCCCGGGAATCTCGCGAAAACCCCGGATGACTTCGTCCCGCGTCGTGTCGTCCGCACGGGCGAGATCCTTCAGGCGCCGGGTGAGGCCGGCCTCGTCCGGTTTCTCCTGCGCCCCGCCCGGAACCGCGAGCGCAATCAGGACGAGCAGGACGCTACTTGTTCTTCGCATACCAGGTCCGCCAGAACTCGCGTCGGTCGGCCACCGAACCGCCGACGGTCGCCACGCCCGTCAGCTTCTCGAGAGCCTCCATCGCCGCGTGCCAGATCCTCCTTTTGGGCTCGACGTCCTGCCTCCGCGAATGCTCCCGGTCATCGGGGACCTCGGTCGGGTCGTCGACCAGGCGGACGATCCATCCGAGGGACGGCCGGTCCCCCAGCTCGCCCAGCGCCGCGGCCGCGGCCGCCATCGTCCCCGGATCGGTCGATCGGAGGTGAGGGCGGATGTCGGGGATCGCGTCCCGCCTCTTCAGGGCTCCGAGCGCGATGATGGACAGGCGCACCTCATCGCCTTGGCTCCGAGCCCCCGATTCCAGCGCCCCCAGGAACAGGGGGGCCGCTTCGGGGATCGCCATCCGGGCCACGAGCGACAGGTACGGCGGGCGGCCAAGGCCGAGGGACAGGGCCTTGGCGAGCAGCCGTTTCTTCAGTCCTTCGCCGGCCCCCACCACGAGCGCATCCTCGTATCCGGGCCTCATCCCCCGGTTGAGCTGCTCGACAAAGAGATCCAGGTCGGCGGGGTCGCCGCCCAGCGCGAGAGCCCGGCCCACCCGCTCCTGGAATCCCTGCTGGGCCAGGGCATCCCGCCGCCGACGCAGTTCCGCCATCGCCTCCGGCACTCCCGCCTCGGCGAGGAGAAGGGCGCCCCAGGTCCAGTCGGTCCTCTTCTGCCATTCCTCGAGGAGAAGCGGCTTCCAGACCTTCATCGGCACGATCTCGAGAGGGAGCCGGACATCCAGGTTGTAAGGAGGCATTTTCGGGTCGGCCAGGAGGCGCGCCAGCTCGGCGGCGGCCTCCCGGTTCCCCCGCTGGAACGCGAGCATCAATCCGGCCGCGCGGACCTCGGCGTTCTCGTGGGCGCACAGGTTCCGGATCCGGTGATCGTCGGACGTCCCCGCCGTGGCAGCGAGGATCCGGATCGCGTCGGCCCGGTGGGAATTCCATGAGAGGGCCTGCTTCTCCAACTCCTCGAAGAGCGCGGCGCGCATGCGGGGCGTGGAGCTCTTCGCGGCGAGGCGGAGGGCCGCCGGGTAGAGGGGGTCGTATCCGCGCGGATCGAAGAGGATCTCTTCGACCGCGGCGGTGACGCTTTCCACCGGCAACGAAAGAAGGATCCGGCCCGCCTCCTCGTAGCGCGGGGACCGCATCAGGGCCTGCGCGAGGTCCGGGGCCGCCCCCGGATCTCCCAGCATGTCCAGCGCCTCGGCCACGCTCTCGAGGAGACGGGGATCCTTGAGCTTCGCGACCAGGAGGCCGGCGTCCTCGCGGCGCCCCACGGCCCCGAGCAGGGGAAGGATCTTCTTCTGGACGCCGAGTTTCAGTCCCGGCTCGGCGATCCAGGCCAGGATCTCCTCCCGCGCCGCCGGTCCGCTGAAGGCGGCCATCTGGAGAAGCCGCTCCGGTTCGACCTCGGCCGGATTTTTTCGGGCGGCGCGGAGCCCCTCCATCCCCAGCGACGGATCCCGGAGCGCCGCCAGGGTTTCATCGCGGCTCCGATCCTCGCGGTCGGTGAAGTGGGCGCGAACGGCGGCAATCGATTTCTCTCCACCGATCAGCGCCAGCGTCTCCAGAAGGTCCTGCAGGGCGCCGTCCTTCTTTTCTTCCTTGAGGAGGGCGAGGAGCGCGTCTTCCGCCCGGTCGGGATCGGACCTCATCACGATCCGCAGGGCCGTCGGGCGCAGCGCCGGCTCCTTCCTCGCCAGCGCGAGAATCCGTTCGGGATCGCCCGCCGCGCCCAGGTGTTCCAGGACCTTCCCCGCCTGCGGAGAGGAGCCCTGGAGAAAGATCTCGGTCACCCGCGGGACGACCGAGGGATCCCGCGCACGGAGGAGGATCGTCGCCGCACGGACCGCGGACGCCGGATCCTCCAGCATGCGGACGATCGATCCGAGCTCCTTCGGCGGAAAGCGGGCCATGCCTTCGAGCGCGAAGTCGCGCGCGCCCGCGGCCGGGAGGTCGAGCAGGCCCGCCAGGGCGGCCGACGCCTCGGAGGGCGGACGCGCCGCCAGCCCTTCGATCGCCGCCGCGACCGCCTGCCGGCGCTGCACGTTCTCGAGACCCTCGAGCGCCGCCACCCGGAGTCGCGCCTCGCGCAGCGTCCCCCCGAGGATCTTGATCCAGGGAAGCGGCAGGGCCAAGGCCTTGAGTCGCGCCGCGATCTCCGGCTCTCGGACCTTGAGGGCAAATTCGTCGAGCTTCGCCGCGAACCGGGCCGGCAGCCCGAGGAGTTCCTCGCCCGCGCGCTCGCGAACGTCGATTTCGTCGGACCCGAGGAGCTCGACCAGCTCGGCCATACGGCGGAGAATCGCCTCATCCTCGCCGGGCGGGGTCTGGAGGAACGCCCAAGAGGCCAGGAGGAGTATCATGCGCGGTCCAGGGATTATAACGGGCCGGGTATTGCGGGCGCGCCTGATAATCCGGTGGTGGCATGACCCGACCCGCGCTTCAAGGCCGCCGGCGTCTGCCCTCTTCGTACTCCATGAAGGGCGGATCCGTCGGGTCCCCGGGCGGCAGGCAGAACAGGTCCGTGAGGAGCGCGAGCGGCAGGATCGCGGTATCCAGCACCACGCTGAATGGAAAATCGAACGTGGCATAGACCACCGACATGCCCGTGCAGTCGTAGGGATTGCGCCGCATCGCCACGTCCCGCTGCGTGCCCCCATAGGTGACGGAGAAGGAATCCACCTTGCCGGGGGCGGGAGGATACCGGAACAGGTTGACCACGGTGGAGCAGCCGGGCAGGAGGAGGAGGAGAAGGATTGGCGCCCGTTTCATGGATGACGAAGCGCGCGCGGGCGCGGATGGTTCGCCTATAATGCGTGGATCGTGGCCCGCAAAGTTCTCGCGCTCCTTGGAGCCGCCGTGCTCGTCGCGGCCGCCGCGAACGCGGTCTCCCCGCGCGGGATCCCCTGGAGGGACCCCCTTGGACAGGGCCTCCGCGCCAAGGCCGCGCTCGCGGGGCTCGTCCCTGTCGACCTCGAGGCCGTCCGCGCGCTCCTCAAGGATCCCGCGGTGGTCGTCCTCGACTCGCGGCCGCGCGACGAGTTCGCCAATGGCCGTCTCCCCGGCGCGCGATCGCTGCCGTGGGCCGGAGTTGAAGAAGGGCGCGGGACTCCGCCGCAGAAGGACCGCCCGATCCTCGTCTACTGCGCGAACGAGTTCTGCGAGTCGTCGCTCCGGCTGGGCGAGTGGCTCCGCTCCAAGGGGCATCGCGACGTCGCCCTGTTCGTCGAAGGCTACGAAGCGTGGTGGAATGCAAAAGGTCCCGTTGATCAGGATTGAACGCATCGCCCGCTGGGTGCTCGGCCTCGCGTTCGTCGCGGCCGGGCTCCTCAAGGCCATCGATCCGATGGGCTTCGCGTTCTCGATCGCCCGGATGCAGATCTTTCCCAAAGGAGTGATCGGGCCGGCGGCGATCGTGCTCCCCTGGATCGAGATCGTCGCGGGAGCGGCGCTCCTCGGGCTCCCGACCTGCCGCTCCGCCGCGCTCGCGATCCTCGCGACGCTCCTCGTCGCGTTCACGGCCGCGCTCGCGATCGTGCTCGCGCGCGGGACGTCGACTCACTGCGGATGCTTCGGGGTCGACGGGGGAATACTGGGCCATCCGGGCGTGGCCCTCGCCCGAAACGTCGTCCTCGGCGGACTGGCTGTCCTCCTGGCTACTTCTTCTCGTCGATCAGGACCTGCTTCGCCGGCTTGAGGTACGCATCGTTGAGCTTGTCGCACGACCAGAGCAGGCCGCGCGTGATGAGGTCGAGATAGCGCTTGTCGCCGACGGTCGCGTTGTTGTGGCCGAGCGTGGTCCCGAAGACGCGCGTCTTCTGGTTGTAGGTGTTGGTCCAGACGCAGATGAAGTCGTCGACCTTCTCCTTGCCGTCCTTCGACTTGCTGGTCTGCTTTCCGCGGGCGAGCTCCTTCGCGGTGTCCAGCAGCTTGCCGGTGATGTTGTTGTAGAGCTCCTCGTTCACAGTCGTCCAGTTCTCCATGCCCTTGGTGATCGCGCTATCCTTGTCGCTGAACGAGATCTCGATCGGGAGCTGCGCGCCGTGGCCGTTCGTGTGAAGGCCGGTGAACTCGAACCACGCGGTGGTCTTGGGATAGCCCTCGCCGCGAAAGCTGTGCATGCCGCAATGCAGGAGGACGCCCGGCAGCCCCTCCTTGTGGGGCTTGAGCACCGTGTTGACGACCTCGGTCTCCTTCACGTCGGACTCGCACTCGTCGTGGACGATGACGTCGAAGCCCTTGTACCACTCGGGGTTGTCGTAGACGGGGTTCTTGTGCTTGGTGCCCTTGTCCGGATCATAGGCGATCGCCCACTGGACGTTGGCGCGCTCGGAGACGCCCTTCGTGATGATATCCTTCTGCTTCTCGTAGTCGTGGCAGCAGCCGCCGAGGACCAGGAGCGCGCGGATCGGCTTGTCGTCCTGGGCCGGCGGCGCGAACGCGAGAAGGGCGACGCTCGACGCGAGAAGCAATCTCTTCATGGGGACCCGCCTCCTGGATTCAAAGGACGCCCAACGGCACCTAAATAGTACGCTCCGGATCAGCGCTCGGGGTCGAGCCGGAAATCCTCGGCGGCGATGCGCAGCCATTTCACCAGCGCGACCAGATCCGCGGGCAGGGCCGCGCCCCTGGCCCACGCCGCCTGCTTCTCCCCGCACCGGATCGTGCCCCAGGGCTCCCCCTTGGCGACGGCGGCCGGGGTCCACCGATCCAGGAGCGCCGCGAGCTCCCGCATCTGGTCCGACGAGAGCTGCCCGTGGCGCCGCTGGTCGCGCAGCAGGCTCCGCTTCAGAAAGGACGTGAGCCGGCCGGACTCGTCCACCATGATCTCGACGCTCCGCTCGAACGCCGCCTCCTCAAGCTTCTGCTCGAGACGGACCGGGGCGGGGAGCGGCGGCCCGGGCGGGGCGGACGCGCAGGCCGAAAGCGCCGCCAGCACCAGCAGGACGGGGAATTTCATGCCCTTCCCTACCATCCCGCGCGCATCCCGTCAACAAACGTCGCGGCTCCCGGGACGTCCAACGTGAGATGAGAATCCTCATCCTTCTGGCCCTCGTCGGGGTCGACCTGGCCGGCCCGCTCAAGTACGACAAGTCGGGCGTCGAGCTGGACGGCAAGCGGACCGCGTGGAAAGACATCCAGTCGATTGCAGAGGCCGATGCGGCAAACGCGGGCGAGGCCTACGCGGCCGAGATCGCGAAGCCCGAGAACGCCGGCGCGATCGAGCAGCTCGCGACCGACTCGTGGAACAAGGAGGCGATCAAGCGCCTCAAGCCGGTCCTGGACAAGCGGCCGCCGAAGACCGCCCTCCGCCCGCCCTTCGAGGGACGCTGGAAGGCGATGCCCGACGCAACGGGACATCACGCGCAGAAGTGCTTCGCGCTCCACGCGATCGACTTCGTGCGCGTCGATGAGAAAGGTAAGCTCTCGACCGGCTCCGGAAAATCGCTGGGCGACTATCTCGGCTATGACCAGCCGGTGCTCGCGGCCGCGGACGGCGAGGTGATCCAGGTCGAGGACCGGTTCGACGATCTCCCGCCCGGGCAGCTGGGGAAGTTCGACCAGGCGAACTTCGTCACCGTGAAACACTCCGACGAGGAGTTCACCTTCTACGGGCACATCCGCAAGGGGAGCGCGGCGGTGAGGGCGGGGGACAAGGTCGCGAAGGGGAAGACTCTCGCGCACGTGGGTAACTCGGGCGCGAGCGGCACGCCCCACCTTCACTTCACGATGCTCACGCCGATCCGGGGCGGCTGGGTCTCCGTCCCCTGGCGGCTCCACGGCTTCACGCTGGTCGAGGCGGGCGGCACCGCGTGCTCGATCGACGCGAAGCAGGCCCGGCCGCAGGAGGGCTGGGTCCTTGTAACAAAGTAGCCTCGTTATTTCGTTACGGGCTTCACCTTCAGGTTCTTGAACCACACGTCGCTGCCGTGGTCCTGGAGGCCGAAGTGGCCCTCTTTGGGGAAGTCCTTGAGCGGCGTCTTGAACTTGTTCTTCGTGCCGTCGGGGCTCTTCTCGGGCTCGGTCCCCTGGTCGAGGTCGCACTCGACGATCTTCTCGCCGTTGAGCACGATCGAAACCTTCGGGCCGTTCGCGGTGATCTCCATGTGGTTCCACTCGCCGGCCGGCTTCATCGTGTTCTTGGACGGCGCGACGATGTCATAGAGCGCGCCGCTGTCGTGCTTGCTCATCTTCTCCTTGCCTGCGGAGTCGAAGACCTGCACTTCGAAGCCCGTCTGGACCGGGTCCTTCATGCTGCCGGTGCGGAAGAAGACGCCACTGTTGCACTTCGGGGAGACCTTGACGTCGCACGCGACGACGAAGTTGCCGTACTTCTCCTTCGTGTAGACCATGCCGCCCGCGGCGCCGTGGGGGTCGAACTCGCCGTTCTTGAACATCTCCGCCTTGAGCGCGGCGCCGTTGCTGTCCACCCAGCCCTCGGAATCCTTCCCGTTCCATAGGAGGACCCAGCCTTCCTTCTTCTCCTGTTCGGACAACTCGTTGTCACCAGGGCGGGCCACGAGCAGCGCCAGGAGGATCGCGTGTTTCATCGGTCTTCTCCGTGTCTTCTCCTTCTACCTAACGCCCGCGGGGCTCCACCGAGGCCACGTGGACGAGAACTAGCCAGACCCGGTGGTCCCCCCGCGGGACCTGGAACATGAGCGAACCGCCGACGGGGATCACGCGGGTCGCCCGCTCGACCTGATCCTCCTGGAGGACGGGGACGCCGCCTTCGAGATCGACGCGACACAGACGAAGGTCATAATCCAGTCGCACATACTTCTCCTGGAAACTCTCAGCCCCCAGGGTGAGATGAAATCCCGACAGTTCACCGTGCTGCCGGCGTCGGAGCTGGCCATCCTTGTCCCGCGCCAGGTAGTGGACCGGCGTGTCGGGGAAGAACTCGACGGTCCGCCCTTCACGGAACGGTGCATGCTGCCGCCGCGCCAGCGTGGCCTTGGCCCTGAGCGCGACGCAAAGCGCCTGCTCCCCGAGCCAGCGCGCCCGGGAAGGAGGATCGAAGCTGTTGGTGATGTCCATGCCATCATCCAGAAAGTCGTCGAAGGTCTCGAGGACATAGAGCGTCACTCCCGAGGAGAGCGGTTCCACGGGGTCGCGCTCCGGCGTGGCCGGAGCGGATCCGCAGCCCAGGAGGATCGGAAGCGCCAGGAGCATCGTCCGCATGGCCTGGTATCTGGACGAATCGACGTTCGCTTTTCCCGTTACCTCCCGGCTCCCCCGGCCATGGGTAGGAAGGAGGTGCCCTGATGGCGGACATGAGTCGACGGGCGTTCGTCGGGACCGCGGCTGGATCGCCGCTCCTCTTCTCGGGGGCCGCCCCCGCCCAGGACGCCAAGGCCCCGCCCGCGAGCCCGATCGTGCACCTCGACCGCCTGACCTCGCGCGAGGTCGAGGAGCGGATGAAGTCGACCGATGTCGTCTTCGTGCCGCATGGCCCGATCAGCGGCCACGGACCCTGGACGAGCCTCGGGGTCCACGCGCACGGAGCCGAGGCCGTCTCCGTGCTCCTCGCCCGGAAGTGCGGGGGCCTCGTCTATCCGACCATCTACACCGCATTCGCCGGGGCCACGCGCCTCTACCCCGGGACCGTCCCGTTCTCCTATGAGTTCCACGCGCAGATTCTCAAGGCGGTGACGAGGAGCCTCCACGGCCAGGGCTTCGGTCGGATCTTCCTCGTCGCGTACACCAATCCCGAGGACTCGGCCGGCCTCGCGGCCGCCCGCGACCTTTTCGACCTCGAAGGCGAGATTCCCGTCGCGGCGCTCGTCGCCACCAAGGGGATGTCAAGCGAGCCGGTGAAGGCGCTCCTGGCCGACTACCCGGGAAGCGCGGGCGAGGCGATCATCGACTACGCCGCGGTGCGGCTGCTCGGTCACGAGCGGCCGATCGCCGAGCCGGAGCTGGCGAAGAAGGGCCTCAAGAGCGGGGAGGACCAGAACCCCGAGATCCGCGAGGCGATCCGGATCCTGCGTGGCCGCGGCACCCGCGGGTTCCGGTACGACAGCGAGCGCGAGCATTCGTCGCACGGCACCGTGGGGCTGACCCACAAGGGGCTGCCGGACCTCGAATTGGGCCTGAAGCTCCTCGACGCCCTCGCGGACTATCTGCTTCCCGCGGTCGACGCGTTGAGGATCCACCGCGACTACCTCAAGGCCCACCCGGCGAAACGAATTGCGAAGATGGACTCCTTCGAAAAGTAGAATGGGGCGATGGACACGGAAGCCGGACTCCTGGCCCGCGCTAAGAAGTGGGATGCCCCGGTGTTCGAGCTCCTCCTGACCCCGTATCTCCCCATGCTCTTCGCCTACAGCCGCGCGATCTGCGGCGACTACCACGCCGCGCAGGACGTCGTGCAAGAGACGGCCATCATCGCCTTCCGGAACCTGGGCCACCTCTTTCCGGAAGCCGACTTCTCCACGTGGCTCCGCGCCATCGCGCGACGGCAGGCGCTCGAGGCGCGCCGCAAGCTCCACCGGCTCGCCCGCTTCGAGGAGGAGGCCATCGAGCGGACCTACCAGGACCCGTCGCCGGCGAGCGTGACCGTACAGCGCATGCTCCTCGTCGATTGCATCCGCGGGCTTGGCGACAAGGTGCAGACCATCGTTCGCGACCACTATTTTCGTGGCTCGAAGCTGACGGAGGTGGCGGCGCGGCTCAAGATGAGCGTCGCCGCGGTCAAGCAGCTGCTCTACCGGGCGCGGAAGCTGCTCGAGGAATGCGTGAAGAAGCGCCAGGGCGCGGAGCAGATGCCATGACGTGCGAGCAGGCCCGGGGCTGGATCAGCGATTCGCTGGCCGGGGAGATCACGCCGGAGGAATTGATGGCTCTTGAATCGCATCTCGACCCGTGCGCCGGCTGCGGCGCGGAACTCGACGGGCTCTTCCTCCAGGACCGTGCCATGGGCGAGATGGTCGGGGAGTCCCTCACGGAATCCTTGAGGGCGCGCGTCCGCTCCGCCCTCGCCGGAGTCCGCACGACCCGGCGCCGAACCGTGCTCCGCTGGACCGCGGCCGCCGCCGCGATCGCGATCGCCGCGGGCGTCTATGCGTTCTGGCCCGCACCGACGCCCCCGGCCGTCGCGACGGTCGAGCGCGTCCGGGGCGACGTCCTCGTCGGCGACGAACCCGCGGCCGAGGGGATGCCGGTGACGGACGGACAGGCCGTCCAGGCGCGCGGCCCCCGGAGCCTCGCGGTCCTCCGCTTCCCCGACGGGACGGAGCTCGAGATAACCGGCGACACGGCGATCGACCGGCTCGAGGCGCCCGCGACCGGCAAGCGGGTGACGCTCAGCCGCGGCACGATCCGCGCATCGGTCACCCCGCAGCCCCCGGGCTGCCCGATGGTGCTCTCCTCGCCCCAGGCGACGGCGACCATCGTGGGCACGCGGCTCCGCCTCGTAGTCGATCGCGCGGCCTCGACGCGGCTCGAGGTCGAGGAAGGAAAGGTCCGGCTCACCACCAGGCAGCATGGTACGGCCATCGAGGTCTCGGCCGGCTCGTTCGCCGTGGCCGCCCCCGGCGTCGCGCTCGCGGCCCACCCGCTCCGACCCGCCGGGAAGGCGACCGTGGTCAAGGCGGGCGAGACGCTCGATCTCTCCGAGGATCTGGTCCTCGCGGGCGACGACACGCTCGAGATCCAGGGGACGCCCGACCGCGGCTGCACCCTCAAGGGCAACCACCACGCGATCCGCACGTCGGGCGAATGGACCGGCCGCATCCGGATCGCCCACGGCGCGGTCCAGGACCTGGGCGAACGCGCCGCGTTCAACGCCCAGGGCCGGGTCACCTCCCAGGCGCTCGCGCTGGAGATCGCGGCGTCGAAGTCGGCCGAGGTCGCGATCGAAGACTCGACCTTCGCCGCCTCCTCGTCGATCCGCCTGCGCCTCGACGGCCAGTCGAGCGCGCGGATCGTGAACAACCTCTTCAAGGAGGACTCGCTGGTCTCGGTCGACAAGGCGCGAGAGAAGTCGCACCCGATGGTCGAGGCCTCGGGCAACTCGACGGCCCCCAAGCTCTTCCAGGGCAACCGCATCTACCGCTCGGGGATCCACATCACGGGGAAGAACTGGAAGATCGGCGGGGAGAAGGACTCCGAGAGCAACCTCATCATCGGCCTCCGGGCCGCACTCGACGCGTTCGGCGAAGGGGCGGTCGTCCGGGGAAACTACGTCCATGTCCTGATGCCGCGCACGGCCGAGTATCCCTACTGGAGCCAGGTCTCGACCTTCACGACCGCGAAGGGAGCGCTCGCGGAGCAGAACGTGATCCGCGACGGCGAGTGGATCGTGCAGTTCGTCGAGGGCGAGTTCCGGAACAACCTGATCTGCGACATCAACGACCACAACCTGCTGCGGAACGCGTCGACCGGCCGGATCCACCACAACATCTTCGTGGCGGGCAAGCCCGACCACCCCCCGGGCTCGATGAGCGGATGCATCTTCATCGTCTACGCCCCGAAGGAGGGCGAACAGGGCGCGGAGATCTTCAACAACACGTTCGACGCGGGCGGGACGATGAACGTCCCGGGCCTCGAGATGAACCCGGGCGGGTTCGTGAAGAGCCTCCGGAACAACGTCTACTACAACTTCGGCCACACGGAGAAGTTCGGCAAGGGCGGCCAGGCGATGATCCGCCCCATCTGGTCCGAGCCGATCACCGATCCCCCGCCCTCGCAGCTGGGGTACGCGGACTACAACGCCTTCTACAGCCCGATCGCGAAGGTGAAGAAGAACTACGCCATCGGCGTCCAGGGCAAGAGCGAGCGCAAGGACGCGGGGTTCGCGCTGAACGACCTCCCGCGCGGCGGGCAGCCCAACGACCAGGTCGACCCTAAGTTCAAAGGGCCGATCCCCACGGCGTTCGCGTTCTCCGACGACGACATCAAGTCGGGCAAGGTGACGGTCTCGCAGATCCTGGCGTTCTACCGCGACGTCTACACGCCCGCGCCGGGTAGCCCGCTCATCGACGCGGGCGATCCGGCCGACGGCGACGGAACCGACATCGGCGCAGTCGACGCCGGCAAGCCCGCGAAATCAAAGTAGGAGGCCGCCATGCGAACGATCCTCTGCCTCGCGGTCCTCGCGACGCTCGCGGCCGCGCGGCCCCCCGAGAAGGGGTTCACCGACATCACCCAGGAGTCCGGCGTGGGCGAGGGGATCGCCCGGCACCTCAAGGAGTTCCCGAAGGTCTGGCTGAGCGGACTCTCGCTCGTGGACCTCGACGGCGACGGGGCGCTCGACCTCCACGTCGGGAGCCACAGCGGCCCCACGAATCCCGCGGCGATGCTGCGGAACGACGGAAAGGGGCACTTCGCGTACATCGATCCGAAGATGTCCATCGCGCGGGGCCCCCGCCCGAGCGATCCCCTTCCCTACCCCGGAGGCGAAATCCGCCTCGCGTGGGACATCAACGAGGACGGCAAGCTCGACCTTCTGTGTTCGTGGCACGACGGGGGCGGCGCGCTTTACCTCAATGAGGGAACCTTCCGCCGCACGGGGGACATCCTCGACCCGTTCAGCCGCGCAGTCGCAATCGGCGACCTCGACGGAGACGGATTTGTCGATTACGTGGCCGGGCACGACCGCTCCGACAAGATGACGCTCCTTCTCGGCCGCAAGGGGGGCACCTTTGAGAAGGCTCCCGCGATCCCGGCCCTGCTCGAAAGCGGGGCGATCCTCGTCGACATCGACGGCGACGGAAAGCTCGACCTCCTCCTCAGCCAGCGCGGCTACAACCCGACGCGACGGATGATCCTCCGGAACGAGGGTGGCCTCAAGTTCACGCCCCTGGACTCGGGCCTCGACGAGAACGGCGGGAGCATCCACGGCGTGGGCGACCTGAACGGCGACGGGTTCCCCGACCTTATCTGCGTCGAAGGCCAGAAGGTCGTGCTCTATTTCAATGACGGGACGGGCCGCTTCAGGGCCAAGCCGGAGGCGATCACCGGGACGGAGCGCGCGAAGAACAAGCCGCACTACACCAACTGGGGCGGCGCCGTCGTCACCGACATCGACAACGACGGCATCCCCGACATCCTGATCAACGGGAGGAACTTCTTCTGGGTCCTCCACGGGACGGGACAGGGGACCTTCGCCTACGCGAACGACACCTGGGGGATCCCCGACGGCGCCTGGTCGGCCGTCGACGAGGGGCTCTGCTTCGGCGACGTGAACGGCGACGGGATGCTCGACCTGGTGTGCTGCGCGAAGGGTCCGGACGGCAAGGAGAAGGGCGTCGCGCTCTTCCGGAACGATCTCCCAAAGAAGCACTGGCTCCGCGTGGACCTCATCGGCAAGGCCGGAAACCGGGCGGCCGCGGGGGCGCAGATCCGGATCACCGCGGAGGGCAGGCCACTCTGGACGGAGCAGGTCGCGATCTGGGGCCGGCAGAGCTTTCACAGCTACTACGGGACCGCAACGACCGAGCGCCACTTCGGCTTGGGGGACCGCGAGAACGTCGACGTCAGCGTGACGTTCCATCCCTCCGGGAAGAAGATCGAGAAGAAGGTCATCAAGGCCGACGCCACGATCACGATCGAGGAAGACAAGTAAGGAGCGGGCCATGAATCTCCTCGCGTGCGCCCTGGCGTTCGCCTGCCAGGCCGACCCCAAGCCGATCCTCGAGAAACTCGGAGCCGTCCTCAAGGTAACCGACCGTCCGGCGGCTCAAAAGCCAGCGGGGACGTCAATCGCGGTGACGCTGGTGCCGCAGGCGGAGGACGCCGCGAAGGCCGTGGTCTCGTTCGGCGTGCCGTTCGGCCCGGACGTCCTCTCCGAGGACCGCGCGATCCGCGTCACCGGCGCGGACGGGCAGGAGATCGCCGTCTACACCCAGTCGCTCGCCCACTGGTGGATCGACGGGAAGAAGGGGACGCTGCGATCGGTCCTCGTACAGTTCGCATCGCCCGTCGCGGACAAGGCCCCGGCGAAGGTGACGGTCTCCTGGGACAAGCCACGGACGAAGTCGAGGGAGAAGCTGACGCCGATCGCCGAGACGCAGGCGATCCAGGCGGGAGACGGATTCGACTTCCACGCCCCGAAGGTTCTTGCGCTGCTCCCGTCCGAATGGCTCTGCGCGAGCCGCGTCGCCTGGCAGCAGGTGCCGGCGACGGAGAACAAGGCGGCGCCGTGGTTCGACGAGCATCTCGTCCAGCAGTTCCCCGGGTCGACGAAGAACATCGCCACGAAATCGGTCGAGGCGCATCTCTACGACCGGCCGGCGACCTACGCGAAGATTTACGTACGTCACGGGGAGGAGAAATACCTGCTCGCCGCGCTCAAGTCGAATGACTTCTATCTCCAGAACCTCGGCGCCGACGGCTTCTTCCAGCTCAAGAAGGGGGACCACAAGTACGTCTACTCCGAAGGCTCGGCGATCATGTACCTCCTCACGGGCGACGAGCGGTACAAGGAGGGGGTCCTCCGCGCGCTCAAGAGCTGGGCGCTCTGGAAGCGGATCGAGTACAAGGGGCAGGGCTTCTGGACGGAACGCCACGCCGGGACGGGACTGGCCGCGTATCTCCATGCGTATGAGCTGAGCGGCGACCCCGCCCATCTCGCGATGGCGAAGCGGTTCTTCGAGGCCGTCTATTCGCTCCAGGTCTCGCCGCTCGACGGGAAGGACCCCGACGGCGCCTGGCTGCACACCGGCGAAAGCCACAGCGACGGAAACGGCTGGACGACCAGCCCGTGGATGAGCGCGCTCCTGATGGACAGCATCTGGAAGCTCTGGATGATCACGGGCGAGAGCCGCTGCACGGCATCGCTCGCGATGTACGCGAAGTTCGCGAACACCTACGCGGTGACGCCCGACCGGAAGGGCGTCTACTACATGGCCAATTCCCCGGGGCGCGGGAAGAGCGAGGACGCGGAGAGTCCCCCGCACAACATGGAGGCCTGCTACGTGCTCGCCCTGGGGTATTGGCTCTCCGGCGGGACGGAGAAGGCGTACCTGGACACGATCAACACCCTCTGGCCGCCGCTCATGAAGGACGGCGCCAACTCGCCCGGCCGGAAGTTCAACTGGCGGTTCCGCGAAACCTCGATGCTCGTGTGGTTCCTCCAAAACGCCGGCATTGCCACGCCAGATCGGAAGAGCGGCCTCCGCGAGATCAACCCGCCAACCGTGTCCGACACGACGTTCGCAATCGTCGGAGGGACGCTGATCGACGGCCGGGGCGGCCCGCCCGTGGCCGACTCGGTCGTGGTCGTGCGCAAGGACCGGATCGAGGCCGCCGGTCCCCGGGCGACGACGAAGATCCCGGACGGCGCCGAGATCGTCTCCGCGACGGGGATGTCGATCCTGCCGGGGCTGATCGACGCGCACTTTCACATCGAGAGGGACTTCGAGCTCCCGACAATCTTCCTTTCGCACGGCGTGACGTCGCTGCGCGACCCGGGGCAGTGGATCGAAACATTCGACCCGGTCCGTAAATCAGAAGCGCCCAACCCGCGCTGTTTCGTCACGGGGGGCCACCTGGACCAGGCACCGCCGGCCCATCCCAAGGATGCCTGCGTCGTCGAGAGCGACGACGACGTTCGCAAGGCGGTCGACCGGTTCGTCGACGGAGGCGCCTCGGCGATCAAGGTCTACTACCGGCTCTCGCTCGACCGGATCCGTGTCGCCTGCGAGACGGCGAAGGCGCGCGGGGTGCCGGTCACCGCCCACCTGGAACTGGTCAACGCGGACGAGGCGATCCGCGCCGGCTTGAACGGCGTCGAGCACGTCACCTCCTTCGGGACGGCGCTCGCCGATCCGGCCGACGCGGACCGCTTCCGCGCATCGGTGCTGGGCGACAACGAGGCGCGCCGGAAGGGCCGGTTCGAACTCTGGAGCGCGTTCGACCTTGAGAAGAACCCGCGGGTCAAGCCGCTCGTCGAGTTCCTGGCGAACGAGAAGACCTTCTTCTCGGTGACGCTCGCGGTGTTCGAAAAACGGGCCGGCGACAAGAAGGTCTCCGAGGCGGAGGTCAAAGGGTACGAGAACATGCTCCGGTTCGTGAAGCTCTGCCACCAGGGCGGGGTCGTGATCGTCGTGGGCTCCCATTCGAGCGTGCCGAAGGCCGAGCGCGGCTGGGCCTACCAGCGCGAGCTGGAGCTCTTGTGCGAATGCGGCTTCACTCCGGTCGAGGCGATTCGCGCCGGGACGCTGGACAACGCGCGGTTCTTCCGGCAGGAGGACCGCCTGGGCAGCGTCGAGCCGGGCAAGCAGGCCGATCTCGTCCTGGTCGAAGGCGACGCTTCGCAGGACATCCGCGTCATGCGGCAGGTCCGCCGCGTCATGCTGAACGGCTCCTGGGTCCCCTCAAAAAGCCCCTGAGCCTTACTGGGGCGGCTTCTTCTCCCAGTTATCCGTGCGGAACGGAGAGGCCGGGATGCCCTCCTTGTTGTAGAGGTTGCAGTCGGGGTTGTCGGCCCACGCGTAGCGGACCGAGACAGGCTTCGCCACCTGGTCGCACGAAACCACGATCTTGTCTCCCTCGATCTTCGCCTCGGCCCAGGCGAATTTCCGGTCCTCGCCCGCGATCGCGAAGCCCGCAAGCTTGTCGCCCTTCGCGACGAGGCCGCCGCCCACGTGCTTGAAGGAGATCACGACCTTGTTGCCGTCGACCTTCATCGACTCGTACATCGGCCCCGAGTAGACGACGTCCTTCGCTCCGTAGACCTGCGACTCGGCCCAGTAGGCGAGCCGCTTGCCCACGTCCTGCTTGTTCTGCGGGTGGATGTCCTTCGCGTCGCCGATGTCCACGATGACCGCCATCCCGGTCTTCGGGAGCGAGAGGGTCATCGTCTGCGCCTCGCGCAGCTCGGCCCAGTTGCTGTCGCCGGGCTGCTCCTTCCGCGCCATGTAGTTGGCCAGCTGGACGAATCCAAAGGGGAAATAGTCGCCCTGCCCCCAGTCCTCGCGCCAGTTTTTGATCATCGCCGGGAAGAGCGTCTGGTAAAGCTTCGCATTTCCCGCGTTCGACTCGCCCTGGTACCAAATCGCGCCCTTGATCCCGTAGGGGATGAGCGGCGCGATCATGCCATTGTAGAGGCACGACGTCTTCATAGGCTTGTTGGGGGCCTTGGGCGCGGGCTTTCCCTCGGCCTTCGCCTTCTCGCTCTCCTCCTTGAACTTCGCCAGGTCCTTCTCGTACTTCTCCTGCCGCTGGGCGTAGAAGTTGATGAAGTTCTTGAACTCCGGCCGGCTCTGGAGCACCCGGTCGCTCGCCCAGACCTCGGCCGGCGTGCCGCCCCACGAGGTGTGGATCAAGCCGACCGGGACGCCGATCTTCTGATGGAGCTCGCGGCCGAAGAAATACGCGACCGCCGAGAAGTTGTCGATCGAGTCGGGCCCGCACTCCTTCCAGGAGCCGACCACGTCGTGCTCGGGCTGGTCGGCCTGCTTCTTCGGGACGGTGAAGAGCCGGATCTTCGGGTGGGCGGAGTTCGCCTTCTCCTCGGCGGCGTCGTTCGAGGACTTGACCGACATCTCCATGTTCGACTGCCCGCTGCAGATCCAGACCTCGCCCACGAGGACGTTCTTGAACGTGATCTTGTCGTTGATGGCCAGCTCGTGGGGCCCGCCCGCCTTGAGGGGGTCGAGCTTCACGATCCAGCGGCCGTCGGCTGCGGCCTTCGTCGATTTCTTCTGGCCCGCGATCGAGACCGTGACCTCCTGGCCTGCGTCGGCGGTCCCCCAGACGGGGTCCGCCAGGTCGGCCTGGAGAACCATGTTGTCGCTGAAGAGCGCGTGGACTTTCAGCTCGGCGCGCGGGGAGGCGTGGACGAGCCCCGCCGAGAGGATGAACGCGACGGCCAGGAGACGATGCATGGATGGTCCTCCTTTTTCCACATTACATAACACCGTCGGGGGGGAGCGACCGGGCGGGAAATGGAAATAGTCCACGTCGATCTCGACCAGAGTCGGTACGATCTGACGATCGGGAACAAGGAGGCGGCATGATAACCCTGCTCTTCGCCCTCGGGTTCTTCGCGGCCCAGGATCTCAGCGACGATTCGCTGGAGAAGCTGAAGTCGTACATCACCCCGAAAGCCCAGGAGATGGCCTGGCGCGAGATCCCGTGGCGGCCGGTCTTCTGGGACGCGGTGATCGAAGGCCAGCAGAAGGACAAGCCCGTCCTCCTCTGGGGAATGAACGGCCACCCGCTCGCCTGCACCTGAAACAACGGGGTCAAGTACAGACAGTTGGTCTGGTCCGACGCCGGCGTCCGCGAGCTCGCCTCGAAGTTCATCCCCGCGGCCGACGAGGTGAACGTGATCCTCTGGCAGCGCGGTTCCGCGGAGCGCGAGTTCTTCACGAAGGTCGGCAAGGAGGGCCACTACGGCGCGCCGCAACAGGGGATCTACGCCATGACGCCGGGCGGGAAGTTCCTGGGCTCGACCAACGAGCGCGACGCGAAAGCCGTGGCCGAGATGCTGAAGACCGCGCTCGCAAAGTGGGACGCGATGGACAAGAAGGACCGCCTGGCGGAGAAGGATCCCGCGAAGGAGCCCCAGGGCCGGAGCCTCTACCCCGAGGGAGGCCTCGTTCTCCAGGCCTTCTCGCGCGACCTCCCGCGAAAGGACGGCGGCGAGTCGAAGGGCTACTGGGTCGGCGCGTTCAACCAGGATTACGCGTGGTTCACCAAGGACGAGGCGAAGTCGGTTGTCCCCGCGTCACCGAAGCCCGGTGCGAAGCAGGCGGTGGCGGAGAAGCTCGTCCGCCGGCTCGCGCGGTGCCACCTGACGGACAACGTCCGCGGCGAGTCGCGCGTCTACGAACCCGACCAGGTGAAGAAGGCGGAAATGACCGCGTCCGTCACGAAGGTCGAGGGCGAACTCGTCCACCTGCGACTCGAAGGCGCGGCGGCCGCCGAGGAGAAGGGAAATTGGAAGATCAAGGAGGGCGAGGTTTCGACGGCGCGGGGCTACGAGATGAAGCTGCTTGGCCTCGCAACTTGGGACGCGAAGAAGGAGCGGTTCACGACGTTCGACCTCGTCGCCGCCGGAAACCGCTGGGGCGGCTGGAACCCGGCGCGCACGGAGGATCTCGCGTCGAACCCGATGGGGGTGGTGTTTCGTCTCGCCCCGGGCGACTCGGGGGGCGACCGCGTTCCGCCGGCCTTCGTGATCTCTCCTCTCGGCGAGAAGTACTTCAAGCAGTAACCGTCGGCAAATATCCAACACTTCGTCTCCCCGCGAGTCCAATAGGGGGAGATTTCATGGGCGACCGCGACCTCCTCGCCGGGCACCTGCCGATGCTCTATCGGACCGCCTGGATGCTGACGGGGAACGAGGCCGACGCCCAGGACCTGGCCCACGACGCGATGGTGGCCGCGCTGACGTCGCTGGGGCGCTTCCGCGCCGAGGCGCAGGTGTCGACCTGGCTGACGGCGATCCTGATCAACCGGCACCGGAGCTGGCGGCGCTCCGGGGCGGTGCGGGCCGCGTCGGGGCCGGAGATCGCCGCACGGTCGAGCCAGGCCGCCGCCGACCCGGGCGACGAGCTCTCGGCCGCGGAGGAGAAGGCGGCGCTGGGGCGCGCCCTGGACCGGCTGACGGACGATGAGCGCGTGCTGGTCGCGCTCTCGATCCATCAAGGCCTCGACTCGACCGAGATCGGCGGGCTCCTCGGGAGGCCGCCCGGCACGATCCGTTACCAGCTGCACGAGGCTCGAGAAAAGCTCAGAGGTATCCTGTTGGAGAAACGCGCCCATGACGAGTGACCCGCTTGACGATCTCGTCCGCCGCACCGTGGGGCAGGTTCAGGTCCCCGCGGGCTTGGAGGACCGGATCCGGCGGTCCGCGGCGCTCCGCCGGCTCACGCGATGGGCCGTCGCCGGGCTGGCCGCCGCGGGGCTTGTGCTCCTCTGGCCGCGATCAAACACGGTCGAGCCGACGGGCACGGGCCCGGTCTTCTCGCTCCGGGAGCCCGCGCCGGCGGCGCTCGAGATGAAGCCCGTCGCGTTCACGACCGAGGTCCGCTCCGGCCCAGAAGGTGTCGCATTCCGGTTCACAAAAGGAGGATCCCGTGATGAATAGCCTCGTGATGGTGCTGGCGCTCTTCGCGCAGGAGTCAGCCGAGAAGCCTCGGCAGATCCTGGCCGACTTGCCCGCGAACGGGTCGCTTGCGCTGGCGGGCCAGGCGATCCCCTGGAAGGACGTCGCCGCCTCCCTGAAGAAGCACGCCGAGTCGGGCATCCGCCAGCTCGTGCTCCGCGTGGACGGCACGGTCCCTTTCTCCAGCGTCCAGACCCTGATGGCGGCGGCGCGAGAGGCGGGCCTCGAGGGCGTCCAGTTCAGCGCCGACAAGCCGGCCGCGCCGGTCCAGTTCTCCGACGAGGCCCATCGCTCGATCCGGATCAAGGTCCGCGAAGGAGCGAAAGGCCTGGAGCTCCTGGTCCTCCAGGAAACGAGCGCGGTCTCGCTCGACGATCTCCGGAAGAAGCTCAAGGCGCTCGAGAAAGGCCCGGTCGTGATCGACGCGGAGGTCGAGGTCCCCACCGGCGCGGTCCAGCAGATCGTCTCCGCCTGCACGCAGGAGGGATTCGACAAGGTGTCGTTCGCGGGGACGGCTCGCAAGGCGGGGCGCTGAGCGGCGCGCAAGAATTCAACCTCTTTGAAATATTGCCCATTTGATATGCACACCGCCAACACTTCGGCCCCTCGCGCGACCAACGGGCGTGAAGGGACTGATCCTCGCCGCGGCGCTTTTGGGGGGCGACCCCATCGATGAGCTGATCGAACGGCTCGGGAGCGATGATCCGTTCGAGCGCGACCGGGCGACCGAGGCGATCAAGAAGTCGGGGCGGCGTGCGATCGCATCGCTTCAGGCCCTCCGAACGGGGGACGCCGAAGTCGCCTGGCGCCGCGAAGCGATCCTGGAGCACCTGGGTGCCCTCCGCGAGTCGCCCCTTCTCCTCAGCCTCGTCCAGGTCGGCGAGGCGTCGGCGCGCATCCTCCAGGCGGACGGAAGCGGGTTCCTCCTTCCAGGGCTCTTTCTCGAAATCCAGGGAGAGGAAGAGGAGGGCGTCTGGATCCGCCTCCTCAGGGAGGGCCGCGGCGACCGTCGCGCGACGCTCCATCGGTGGGACCGGCTCGCGTGGCTCGGCGTTCACGACGGATGGGAGACGTACGTCTGCGCCCAGCGCGACGTGACCTGGCGCGACGGCGACTTCGCGATCCTCGACGACGTGCTCCGCGAGGAGATCGCACGCCCCTTCGAGATCGGCGCGCCCCCGGCGTTCCGCCTCCTGACCCGATGGCGCGGCTTCTCGAGGCTCGTCCTGGCTCTCGACGATCGGATGAAGACGACGGCGGACCCCGTGGTCCGCGAGGCTTGTGTCCACGCCCTTGAGACCCAAAGGAGGACTCCATGAAATGCATCGCCCTCATCGCGCTCGGGATGCTGTGCCGGCAGGACTCGTCCACGGACGCCGGCGTCCACCGCTCGGTGCTGCTCCTGCAGAGCCGCCGCCTTCCGCCGCCCGGCGAGGTCCGGGTCTACGACTTCGTCAACTACCACCAACACTCGGAGCTCCCCGAGCCGGTCCGGCCCGCGCGCGTCTCGATCGACGCCCGGCTCCTCCGGCCCGCGGTCCCGACGGGGACCGCGCAGACGTTCCTGCAGGTGGGCGTGCGGACGACGCGCCCGTCCCGCGACCGGGACGCGAGTCCCGTCAATCTCTGCCTCGTGATCGACCGGAGCGGATCGATGGCCGAGGCGAAAAAGATGGAGTACGTGAAGCAGGGCCTGAAGCTCCTGTTCGAGGCGCTCAACGAGGGGGACATCCTTTCCATCGTGATCTTCGACAACGAGGTCGAGGTCCTCCGCCCCGCGCAGGCGGTGAGTGACGCGCAGTCGCTCACGGATCTCGTCGAGGGCATCCAGCCGCGGTCCGGCACGAACCTGCACGCCGGCCTCATGCGCGGCTACGAGGAAGTGCTGAAGAACATGCACATCCCCGGGAAGGCCCCCAAGGTGATCCTGCTCTCCGACGGGCAGACCAACGAGGGGGTCACGGACACGGAGCAGATCGTCGCCGCGTCGCGGAAGTTCAACGACAAAGGCATCGCGCTCTCGACGATCGGCCTCGGCCTGGCCTACAACGACCGGTTGATGAGCCAGCTGGCGGTGGCCGGCAAGGGGACCTACCACTTTCTGGACTCCGCCGAAGGCATCCAGCGGACGTTTCTCAGCGAGCTCAACAGCCTGCTCGAGAAGGTCGGCCGCGACCCCGTCCTGCGGGTTACCCTGGCTCCCGGGGTCACGCTCAAACGGGTCTACGGCTACGAGTTCTCCACGCCCGCGCCCGGGACTTACGAGTTCAAGCTCCTCCACCTGCCGCTGGGGCTCACCCAGATCGTCCCGATGGAGATCGAGCTGGCCGCGGGAGCGGAGCGGGTAGCCGACGCAAAGCTGACCTACTTCGACGAGGCCGCGAAGCGCGAGGTCACGATCGATACCTCCCTGAAAACGGAACGGAAGGATGGGGACTCGCCGGCCGATCCGCGCGTCCAGAAGAACGCGACGATCGTGCGGCTGGCGCAGGGGTTCCGGGACGCCTGCGCGCTGGCGGACGAGAAGAAGACCGGCGAGGCGCGGGACCGGCTGAAGGACGTGCTCGCGTCGACCGAGGCGCTCTATGGCCCGGCCGACAAGATCGCGGACAAGGACCTGCTGCGGATCGTGTCGCTCGTCTGCGACGCGTTTGAGATCCTGAAGTAGCCGATACGCGGCGGAGGGGGCGGGACTATAATCGGTCCCGTCCCCATGGTGCGATCCGCCTGGATGATCCTGTTCGCTCTCGGGTGCGCCGCGCCGGCGGCGGCGCCGGCCTCCGACGCCGACCGCTCGCGGTTCCTCCTGATGGCGGTGGTCGAGGGGCTTTGGGAGGAGGGACCGGATCCCGCCCTGCTAAAGCCGCTCCTTGATCGCCCGCGTGACCACTTCGTCCCCAAGTGCCCGATCTGCACGCCCGTCGCCCACGCGATCCGCATCTACATCGAGAACCCCGACGTCCCGGTCTTCGGAGCGCGGGGACACGATTTCCCCGCCGCGCTTGCGGACGGCCTCCGAAGCCCGGACCGTGCGACGCGCGTCAAGGCCCTCGAGGAGATCGTCGCGCGCTATGTCGACCGCCGGCTGCGGGGTCTCGGGGCGGGCGAGCGTGAGGAAATGAGAAAGTACCTCGGCGTCGGAAAGCAGGACGGGATGGCGCTCATGGAGCCGGACTTCGGAAAGGCCTGCCCCTCCTGCTCGGGCGCGACGCGTGTAAAGTAGGAAGCCGCACGATAGGAGGAACCCATGAGCCTGCCGCTTCACTTCGATCCCGTTTCGAACGGCGAATACCTGCCCCCGAGGAAGACCCAGCGCGTCGCCACCATGCAGGAAATCGCGTGGTCGCTCGTCGAGAAGGGCGTGCGCCGCACCGGGATGAGCCGCCGGAAGTTCCTCCGGAGCACCTGCGGGATGGCCGCGTGCCTCGCGGCGATCAACCAGGCGGCGGCCGCCACGGGCGGCTCGTACGTCCTGCCCCGCGAGGCGACGCTCGACTCCGCCGCCGCCGACTCCGTCCTCGCGGGCGACGAGTTCATCTTCGACATCCAGACCCACCACGTGCAGCCCGCCAAGACCAAGGGATGGAACATGGGCGGGCGCTACGAGTTCATCAAGGAGATCTTCCTCGACAGCGACACGACCTGCGCGGTCCTCAGCGCCCTCCCCGCCGCCGAGGAGAACAGCCCCCTCTCGCAGGCCGAGGCGGAGACCACGCGGGAGATCATCGAGTCGATCGGCGGAAAGTCGCCGCGCCTCTGGGTCCACGCGCTCGTCACGCCGAACTACGGCGACGTGAAGCGCCACCTCGACGGCATGGAAGCCGTGTGCAAGAAGAACAAGATCGCCGCGTGGAAACTGTACACGCTGCTGGGGCCCAATGGCATTGGCTTCTGGCACGACGACGAGAAGGTGGGGATCCCGGTGATCGAGAAGGCGCGCGAGCTCGGCATCAAGCTCATCTGCACCCACAAGGGTTTCCCCTTCGGCAAGCTCCCGGAGCGGTTCGACACCGCGAAGGACATCGGCATCGTCGCCAAGCGCTACCCGGACGTGAAATTCATCGTCTACCACTCGGGCTACATCCCGCGCGTGAAGGAGGGCCCGTACGACGCCGGGAAGGCCGTGGAGGGGGTGAACGCGTTTATCAAGTCGCTCGAGGACAACGAGATCAAACCGGGCTCGAACGTGTACGCCGAGCTCGGGAGCACGTGGTGGACGCTGATGAAGAAGCCCGACGAGGCGGCCCACGTGCTCGGCAAGCTCCTGAAGGCGGTGGGGCCCGACCACGTCCTCTGGGGGACCGACTGCCTCTGGTACGGCTCGCCGCAGCCGCAGATCGCCGCGTTCCGCGCGTTCCAGATCTCCGACGAGCTCCGCGAGAAGCACGGCTACCCCGAGCTGACGAAGGAGATCAAGGCGAAGATCCTGGGCCTGAGCTCCGCGAAGGTCTACGGCATCGAGCCCAAGCGCGACCTGCCGAAGATCCAGAAGGACGACGTCGAGAAGCTCAAGCAGTGCTACCTGCCCGACCGCGATCCGTCGCACAAGGTCTACGGGCCCCGGACGCGCAGCGAATTCCTCGAGCTCATCGCGATGCGGGGCGGGAGGCCCGCTTGATCCGGATCGCGCCGCTCCTCCTGCTGGCCGGATGCGCCGCGGCAGCGCCCGGGCCGCGGCCGGAGTCTGTCCGAGTCGCGGGGATCGTCCTCAAATGGATCCGCGGCGACAAGGAGGCGAACTGGCGGCGGGCCGAGCCGATGATCCGCGAAGCGGCGGCCGGCGGCGCGAAGATCGTCGTCACCACCGAGTGCTTCCTGGACGGCTACGCGATCGCCGACAAGTCGATCCCGCTTGAGACCTACCGGGCGCTCGGCGAGCCGATCCCGGGAGGCCCCTACTTCCGCAAGATCGCGGCGCTCGCCGCCGAGCTCCAGATCCACCTCGTTGCGGGGATGGCCGAGGCCGACGGCGACGCGCGCTACAACACGGCGGTCTTGATCGGCCCGGACGGAACGCTCCTCGGGAAGTACCACAAGCAGTCCCTCGGGCACGAGAGCGTGCGCAACGTGCCCGGCGACGCGAGCCCGGTCTTCGAGACCCCCTGGGGCCGCACAGGGATCCTCATCTGCGCCGACCGGACCGAGCCCGGGATCGTGCGACGCTTCCGCGAGAACGGCGCGGACTTCATCCTGGTCCCCTCGGGCGGCATGTACGGCCCGAAAGAGAATGACCCGATCGTGCAGGCCCGGTCGAAGGAGAATCGGCTCCCGATCGCGTTCGTCCATCCGGCTGAGTTCCTGGTGACGGGCCCCGACGGCTCGATCCTCGACGCCACGGTGCTGGGGGACCGCCTTCTCATCCCTGCCGCCGACGCGGGAGGCTTGCGCGATCGCAACCGGGTCTTCTTTTGGGACCTGCGCCTCCGCTGAATCCACCCGCTCATCCTCGTTCCTTGCCCGCCTCTGACGGCGGATATATAATCCCCCGTCCCTTGAGACCCGCCTTCGCCCCCTCGGATGGGCTTCGGCGGGGCAGGCCTTAGAGGCGGCTCCATGCAGAAGCTCCTGGTCGCGAATCGAAGCGAGATCGCGATCCGCGTCTTCCGCGCCGCGACCGAGCTCGGCATCAAGACCGTCGCCGTCTACGCGTGGGAGGACCGCTTCAGCCTCCACCGCTTCAAGGCCGACGAGTCCTACCAGATCGGGCAGGGCAAGGGGCCCGTCGCCGCCTACCTCGACATCCAAGGGATCGTCGACCTCGCCAAGCGCGTCAAGGTCGACGCCATCCACCCGGGCTACGGATTCCTCTCCGAGAACGCCGGGTTCGCCCGCGCCTGTCGCGACGCGGGCATCGTGTTCATCGGGCCCCCGAACGAGGTCCTCGAGCTCTTCGGCGACAAGGTCGCCGCGCGAAAGCTCGCAATCGAGGTCGGACTCCCCGTCCTTCCCGGCACGGACGGACCGGTCAAGCCCGGACCCGGCCTCAAGAAAGAAGCCAAGAAGATCGGGTTCCCCCTCATCCTGAAGGCCTCCTTTGGCGGCGGCGGGCGCGGGATGCGCGTCGTCCACAAGCCCGACGAACTCGAAAGCCTCCTCGAGGAGGCGCGACGAGAGGCGGGAGCGGCGTTCGGGAACGACGCCGTCTTCCTGGAGAAATACGTCCCCAATGCCCGGCACCTCGAGGTCCAGGTCCTCGGCGACTCGCACGGCGAGATCGTCCACCTCTGGGAACGCGACTGCTCGGTGCAGCGGCGGCACCAGAAGGTCGTCGAGATCGCCCCCGCGCCCAACCTCGACCCGCGGCTCCGCGAGGCGCTTTGCGCCGCGGCGGTCGCGCTCGTCCGAAAGGCAAAACTCGTCAACGCCGCGACCGTCGAGTTCCTGGTCGACGCCGACCGGGACGAGTTCTACTTCATCGAGGTCAACCCGCGCATCCAGGTGGAGCACACGGTCACCGAGATGGTGACGGGCGTCGACCTGGTCCGCGCGCAGATCCTGGTCGCGCAGGGCTGCGCGATGCACGAGGCGCCGCTCGGTGTCCCGCCGCAGGACAAGATCGCCTCGAACGGCTTCGCGATCCAGTGCCGCGTGACGACCGAGGACCCGGAGAACAATTTCATTCCGGACTTCGGGCGGATCACCCACTACCGGTCGCCCGCGGGGTTCGGCGTGCGCCTGGACGGGGGCACCGCCTACAGCGGCGCGACGATCACGCCCTACTACGATTCGCTCCTGGTCAAGATCACCGCGTGGGCGCCGGCCTTCGACCAGTGCATCCGCCGCATGGACCGCGGCCTCCGCGAGTTCCGGGTCCGGGGCGTCAAGACCAACATCCCGTTCCTCGAGAACCTTCTGGTCAACCCGACGTTCGCCGCCGGCCAGGCGACGACGAGGCTCATCGACTCGACCCCCGAGCTCGTCCGCTGGCAGCCGAAGCGCGACCGCGCGACGAAGGTCCTCACGTTCCTCGCCGACGTGATCGTGAACGGCAATCCCGAGGTGAAGGGAAGGACCGACGGCCGCGTGCTGCCCGAGGCGGAGGTCCCGGCGATCGACCTGAACGACCTGCTTCCGAACGGCACGCGCGACAAGCTCAAGGAGCTCGGCCCCGTCCACTTCGCCAAGTGGATCCGGGAGCAGCAGATCCTTCTCATGACCGACACGACGTTCCGCGACGCCCACCAGTCGCTTCTCGCGACGCGCGTGCGCACCTACGACATGATGCGCATCGCGCCCTTCGTCGCGCGGCGGCTCTCCAACCTTTTCAGCCTGGAGATGTGGGGCGGCGCGACGTTCGACAGCGCGATGCGGTTCCTCAAGGAGGACCCGTGGGAGCGCCTCGCGGCCCTCCGGCGCGAGATCCCCAACATCCTCTTCCAGATGCTGCTCCGCGCCGGGAACGCCGTCGGCTACACGAACTACCGCGACGAGGTCGTCGCTTCGTTCGTCCGCACCGCGGCGAACGCCGGGATCGACCTCTTCCGCGTCTTCGACTGCTTCAACTGGATCCCGAACATGCGGCCGTCGCTCGAGGCGGTCCTCGAGTGCGGCGCGATCTGCGAGGGGGCGATCTGCTACACGGGCGACCTCCTCGACCCGAAGCGCGACAAGTACTCACTCGACTATTACGTCAAGCTGGCCAAACAGCTCGAGAAGATCGGCGTCCACATCCTGGGCATCAAGGACATGGCGGGGCTCTGCAAGCCGTTCGCGGCGGCGAAGCTCTTCAAGGCGCTGCGCGAGGAGGTCGGCCTCCCGATCCACTTCCACACGCACGACACGGCGGGCGTGCAGGCCGCGTCGATCGTGAAAGCCTCCGAGGCGGGCGTCCACATCGTCGACGCCGCGGTCTCGTCGATGAGCAGCCTGACCAGCCAGCCGAACCTCAACTCCCTCGTCGAGGCGTTCCGGAACACCGAGCGCGACACCGCCCTGGACGTCGACGCGCTGAACCTCGTCAGCGATTACTGGGAGGGCGTGCGCGAGCACTACTACCCGTTCGAGAGCGGCATGCGCGCGGGGACGTCGGGCGTCTACAAGCACGAGATCCCGGGCGGCCAGATCACGAACCTCAAGGAGCAGGCCCAGGGGCTCGGCCTGGGCCCGCGCTGGCGGGAGATCCTCCGGACCTACGCCGACGTCAACCAGCTCTTCGGCGACATCGTGAAGGTCACGCCCTCCAGCAAGGTGGTGGGCGACATGACGCTCTTCCTCGTGGCGAACAACCTGAAGGCGACCGACGTGCTGGACGAGAACCGCGAGCTCGCCTTTCCCAAGTCGGTGGTCGAGCTTTTCGAGGGACGCCTGGGCCAGCCGCACGGCGGGTGGCCGAAGAAGCTCCAGGCCATCGTCCTGAAGAACCGCAAGCCGCTCAAAGGGCGGCCGGCGGACGCGCTCGCGGCGGTCGACCTCGAGGCGGTGCGCGCCGAGCTCAAGGGGAAGATCAAGTCCCCGCCGACGGACATGGACCTCATGAGCTACCTCATGTACCCCCGGGAGTTCCCGGACTTCGACCGGCACCGGAAGGAGTTCGGCGACACGGGCGTGCTGCCGACGGAGGTCTTCTTTTACGGCATGAAACCCGGGCAGGAGATCGCGGTCGAGCTCGACCCGGGAAAGTCGCTGATCATCAAGTTCATTGCCGTCGGGGAGCCGGAGAGCGAGGGGACGCGGCCGGTCTTCTTCGAGCTCAACGGGGCCCCGCGGACCGTGAGGGTGCCCGACACGTCGCTCAAGGCCTCGAAGGAGACGCGCCCGAAGGCCGACCCCGACACCGCCGCCCACATCGGGGCGCCGATGCCGGGCAAGGTCGTGCAGGTCGTGGTCGGCGCGGGCGAAAAAGTGGCGCGCGGCCAGAAGCTGCTCTCGATCGAGGCGATGAAGATGGAGACCTCGGTCTACTCGCCGATCGCCGCGCGGGTGAAGGAAGTGCACGTCCGTCCCGGCGCCGTGGTCGAGGCCAGGGACCTCCTCATCACGCTGGAGCCCGGCGGCGACACCGCGATCATCGAAAAGAGGTGATAAGCAGAGTGCGCCGCACCCCGCTTATCACCTAACGATTGGCCCCTTTGGAGCCGTTCGGAAACAGAGGCATTTCGGACCATCGCCGGGGCCGTTTCAGAGAGGTGATAAGCATAGTGCGGCGCACTATGCTTATCACTTTCGATGGTCGTATCCTACCGGGCGCCGACCCCGTAGCGCAGGGGTGGCGCGCCCCGGGGGTGGGCCCCCACGTCCGGCGCCTTCCCGGGTTCGCCCTCGCTGAAGTTGGGGATGTACTCCCCCGTCCCGACGCCCGGGCTGTCCGCCGCCAGCCGGAACCGCCCCGTGTTCGTCGCGGGATCGAAGCCGGCGTCCGCCTCGTACACCGGCTCGCCGCGGATCCCGTGGGGCTCGGCCCCGTCGGGGATCCGGCCGTTGCTGAGATCGAAGTCGTAGCTGTCGTCCACGTTCGCCTTGTTGTCGCTCAGGCTGGAGTTCCGGGCCGCGCGCACGTGGAGGATGTTGTTCCGCGAGACGCAGTGCTTGACGATCCGCGTCCCGCCCAGCCCCCCCGTCGGCAGCCACTCGTCGGCCCGGAACATCGTGTTGTGGAAGACGTACATGTGGCCGGTCATCCACTTCTCCCCGTCGGCGTACCCCATCTTGAGAAAGTTCCCGCCGCCCCCGCCCGGCTCCGTCTGGCTGCGCGCGACCACGTTCCGCCAGACGTAGAGCGGCCCGATGGACGTCGCCGCGTTCGCGATCCCCATCATCGTCTGGGTGATGTAGTTGCCCCACACGCGGGTGTTGCGGTTGCCGCCCTCGATCTCCAGGCCATCGTCCCAGCAGTGGCTGACCACGTTGCCGTAGACGTCGGAGTCCGGCCCCGGCGCGCCGCGGAAGCTTCCGTTGGATCCCCCGCCGATGACGTCGTTGAACATGTGGTCGAGGTCGGAGCGGCATTCGTTGTAGCGGAGAACGTGGTTGCCCGCCGTGTCGAAGAGGCTGATCGCCTGCGGGCCCCCCGGATGGGTCGGGCGCTTCGGCTGGTTCCAGGTGTTCGTGTTGAAGGCCGGGTGATGGAGCCGGCAGCGCTGGACGACCAGCCGCTCCAGCGTCGGGCAGCGGGAGTAGACCGCCGCCTCGTAGTCCTGC
>JBGPCZ010000053.1:0-33190 GCA_041482015.1 Planctomycetota bacterium
CGGCGGCCAAGAGTCGGCGGGTGCGTTCGTTCAGGGAGTCCCGCAGAAGGCGGAACTTCTTCCGAATGGCCCCCTCTTCCTCCACGCAAACATCATCGGCATAAACCCGGTAGGTGCTTCAGTTATTTCGTGACGGACCCTAACTGCGGCGACTGGGTCGAGAACTGCAGCGCGCTCGTCGAGCATTTCGACGGCACGCTCGAGATCCTGCACGTCGGACGAGACGGGATCGCGGCATTCCGGCGTCCGGAGATCCTGGAGGAGGTGACGGCATGACCACCCCGGACCTCGCCCTGTGCATCCTTGTCGCGACAAGCATTGGATTGCTCCTGGTCATGGCCCTCAGCCGTCGGGCCCTCCGGGCGGCCCCGCCGCCCCCGGTGCCCGAGGAACTTCCGCCCGTCAGCATCCTCAAGCCGATGAAGGGAGTGGACGCCGCGCTCGAGGAGAATCTCCGGAGCGTCTTCCGGCAGGACTACCCGCGGTTCGAGGTCATCCTGGGGACCGAGGACGACGACGACCCGGCACTCGACGTGGCCCGTCGCGTCGCGCACGATCATCCCCACGTCCGCTCGCGCGTGCTGAGCGATCCGCGCGCGGTGGGGTTCAATCCAACGGTGAACAACCTGGCGAACTTGGCCCGCCGCGCGAACCATCCCTTGATCCTCATCAGCGACAGCAACATCCACGCGGACCCCGGGTATCTCCGCGACCTCGTGTCGCACCACTCCCGCGCGGGCGGGGGGCTGGTGTGGTCGCTCTTCCGCGGGACAGGCGAGCGGGGATGGGGCGGAGTCCTCGAGGCGGTGCAGCTCAACGCCTTCGTGATGGGGGGCGTCGCGGCGATCCACCACGTGCTGCGGATCCCCTGCTGCGTCGGAAAGTCGATGCTGCTCGGCCGCGAGGATCTCGACCGGATCGGAGGATTTGCCTTCCTCGCCCGGTTCCTCGCCGAGGACCAGGTCTGCGCGGAGGAATTGCGCGCGCGGGGCGTGCCCGTCACGGTCACGGGACGGCTGATCGACAACGTGCTGGGGCGCCGGACCCTCGGCGACTTCGTGGGCCGGCACCTGCGGTGGGCGCGACTCCGGCGTCACGTGAACCTCGCCGGGTACCTCGCCGAGGCCCTTTTGAACCCGGTGTTCCTCGCGACCGCCGGGGCCGCGGTGCTGCGGTCGCCGGTGTCGCTCGCGTCGGCGGCGGTTGCACTGGGCGCCGCATCCCTCCTGGATGCCGCGGCGGAGCGCTCCTCGGGGATCCGCCGTCCGCTGCTCCTCTACCCTCTCCTGGAATCGGTCCTGGCCATCCTCAAGGGGATCCTCTGGTTCGTCCCGCTTCTGAGCCGCACGCTGGTCTGGCGGTCCAACGTGCTCCGCATCGGGAGAAGGAGCGAGATCGAGCTCAAGACCCGTCCCGCCGCGCGCCTGTTTGATACGCGCGGCAGGCGCGTGCCCGCCTGATCCGGGAGCGAGACAGAACCCCCTCCGTCGCGTATTCTGGTACCGACGAATCCAAGAGGAGGTCTCATGCCAACACTGGCCGACATCAAGGAGCACTCCAAGCTCAAGGACAAGGAGGAGTACCAGAAGCTGCTGGACAACTACCAGCTCCGCCTCCTCCGGCTTCAACAGAGGATGTACCACAAGCGGCGCCGCGCCGTCATCGGCTTCGAGGGCTGGGATGCCTCGGGAAAGGGTGGTGCGATCCGCCGGCTCACGGAGAACCTCGACCCCCGCGGCTTCAAGGTCTACCCGATCGCCGCGCCGCGGCCCGATGAGCAATCGCGCCACTACCTCTACCGCTTCTGGCAGAAGCTGCCATTGCCCGGCGAGATCGCGCTCTTCTACCGCACGTGGTACGGCCGCGTGCTGGTCGAGCGCGTCGAATCGTTCGCGGGCAAGCACGAATGGCACCGCGCGTACGACGAGATCAACCAGTTCGAGAAGCTCCTCGTGGACGACGCGTGTCCCGTCCTCAAGATCTTCCTCCACATCAGCAAGAAGGAGCAGCTCAAGCGGTTCGAGGAGCGCGAGAAGAACCCGTACAAGAACTGGAAGATCGGGCCCGAGGACTGGCGCAACCGGAAGCGCTGGAAAGACTACGAGCGCGCGATCGACGACATGTTCGAGCGGACCGACACGGGCGCGGCGCCGTGGACGCTGATCGCCGCGAATCACAAGTGGTACGCACGCATCGAGGTGCTCCGGCGCGTCGTCGAGACGCTGGAGGAGGCCTGGTAGCCCGGACATGAAAATGCCCCGGACCGGGGGTCGGTCCGGGGCGCTTCGGGGAATGGGATAGCCCCTGGAGAGAAGTTCTTCCGCTCAGCGCACGAGCATCACGCTGTTCTCCGTCCCGAACGGGTTGGGCACCCGGCGGATCGCCCCGGGATCGTCGCGCCATTCGCCGTCCACGCGCAGGCGATACTGGTGCTCGCCCGGGGGCAGCTCGAGAACCACGTACCACTCATCCTGGCCATCGTGGTGGAGCAGGATGCCCTCGGGCCCCCATCCGCTGAAGTCGCCCGTCACGGCCACCTCGTCGGCCTGGGGAAGCCGGACGGAGAATCGCACCCGTCGCGTCCCGGTCCGCGCCAGCGCCCTCGTCTTCACCATGGGTTCCTCCACTCTCATCAATGCCGCCATCATGTCCGGGGATCGTCAACCGCCTCCGAAGATCGTGTAAGCACGGCGTTCGCGTGAGGACAGGGACAGGGAGGAGGGCGGAACTCGCCGTGCTTGGGAGGGTAGTACTGGGTGGGTGCGGCGGCCCGCCCTCCCCCTGTTTTGAATCATTCGATCATCTCCGGACCGCGGAAGCCGGCGACCTTAACGGCAACCGTGCCACGAGGTAGGGGCCTGCTACGAAGACCAACCCGAAAATCGCGAGCGCCACGAGCCGGTACGCCAGGAGCATCCGCCGAGGAGAGCCGGAGTCCCGAGCGATTCCTATGGATCCTCCGTTCATCGAAGGCCCGGGATCCATCGTGCGCCTTCCGCGTCAGCGCGGCATAAAGAAAGGGTCAGGGAATCGCGAACGGACCGTCCATGCCCCCCACGCGGGCTCTCATGCCCTTCTTTGCCCGATGGAGGTAGTTGGTGACATCGTGCAACCTCCTACCGGTCCACTCGGCAATCTCCCGGTAGCTGCTCCCCTGCAGTCTGAGCTGCAGGACACGGAGTTTCGGATCGCCTGCCTGGCGCGCCACGCGATCCAACAGCCGTCGGGCCCGCTCCCACTCGCGCGCTTCGGTCACCTCCGCGCCCTCTTCGAAGTCCTCCTTGTCGAGCGAGACGAGCCTTCTGCGATCGCGCTTGCCGGCCAGCTCCCGGCGGAGAAAAGACGCCATCACGCGCCGCGCGATGCACATCACGAGACCGCCATGCCCCGGCGCGAGGGCCCCGCTCCCCCACGCACCAAGGAGCACCTCCTGGGCCACGTCCTCCGCGTCCTCCCGGCCCAGTCCTCTCCGGCGTGCGAATTCGTAGACTTCGCGCCGGTACCGGTCTAGGAGCAATGCCCCTGAGCGAAGGGGCTGAAAGGAAAACAGCCTCCGAATGCCGATAAACGATGTGTGTACGCATCGTCGGCACTCACGTGGAGGCTGTCATGTCTATCATCGGCACCATCCGGGAGAAACTGTCGCATTATTCGAAACACTTCACGGTGGAAGCGCTCTGCGGAGATGGAGCTGATCGATTCATCGACGAGGCGCTGAAGCACTCCGGGCGCGGAAAGCAAAGGCAGAGCCCCCTGCAGCCGAAGCTGATGATGTGGCTGACGATCTGCCTGTCGGTCTTCCGGCACGAGTCTATCCCGGCGGTGCTCGCTCGCCTGCTGACGGGCCTGCGCGATTTGGTCGCCTCGCTTCCCCTGCGCCCCGTCGATGATGACGCGCTGGCCCATGCCCGCAACAGGCTCGGCGTCGATCCGGTGCGCGAGTTCTTTCGTCGACACGCGTCGCAGATCATTCCCCCGGCGACGTTCCACGGCCTCTGCGTCTATGCGCTCGACGGCACTCTGCTGACGATGCCCGACACCCAGGAGAACCGGAGGATCTTCGGACGCGTGAAGACTCCTCGAGGCCGCGCGGCGTTCCCCCAGCTCAAGATGGTCGCCCTTCAGGATATTTACTCCCACCGATTCCGCGACGTCATCTTTCGCCGATGGAAGACCCCGGAGCGCACGATGGCGCTTCTCCTGCTGCGACACCTTGCCGACGGAGCTCTCGTCCTCCTGGATCGGGGCTTCTACGCGGCGTGGTTCTTTGGCATGCTGCGGACGCAACGAAGCCACTTTCTCGCCCGGGTGCCGGCTCACGTCAAATTCCGCCCGATCCGGGGTATGAACAAGAAGTCCGGGGACTACCTCGCATGGATCGAAGCCCGCACTTCGACTCCCCTGCCCGAGAACCCTCGCATTCGCCTTCGGATCGGCATGCGGGTACGCGTCATCCACTACCACGTGCGAGGCTTCAAGCCCGTTCGCCTCGTCACCTCTTTGCTGGATCGCGAGATCCCCGCGATGGACCTGGCCCTGAAGTACCACGACCGATGGGAGATCGAGCTTGCCCTCGACGAGCTCAAGACGCACCAATCCGGCACCGCTCAGGGGACGCTCAAAACGATCTTCCGAAGCCACCGGCCTCGCAACGTCATGCAGGAGGCCTTCGGGCTGGTCGCTGCTTATAACCTCATCCGAGGTGCCATGGCCCAGGCAGCGGCTCGTCACGGTATCGACCCAAAGCTCCTGAGTTTCGTCGACTCGGTTCGGGCGATTGAGCACATGTTGCCGCGAATGCGTGCTGCCGCTGCCGTACGCCTGTGCGAGCTTCACGATCAGCTGCTCCTGGACCTGGTCCGATCTCGGATCGACCGTCCTCGTCGTCACCGCCGTTACGCGCGAGTCGTCAAGGTCAAGATGTCGAACTTCAAACTCAAGCGACCGCATCATCGCCAAAAGTACTTCGACATCCGCGAGCGCATCAGGATGGGCGCATGACATCAAACAGCCTTTCGCTCAGGGGCATTGGGTCTAGGAGGCTTTCGATCGAAACCGACGGGATCATGGGACCCTCGCGAGCATGCGACCCCGCATCCGAACCACCGCCTCCCAGCCTCCTTTTGGCGACGGATAGGCCGCGAGGCTCCGGACGGAGAGTCCGGACGTCCTGACCCGGAGGGTGTCCAGGAGATCACTCCCCTCGGGAATCGTCATCACGACGCGTCCACCCGTCTCAAGCACCCCCATGATGCGCGTGAATGCGCTGAAGATGTCGCTCTCGGTGATCACGCCGACGACTTTCCCGTCGTCCACGACGGGCAGGCCCCCGATGTCCTTCTCCAGCATGATGCGGGCCGCACGCTCCAAGGGATCGTCGGGGCAGACGATCTGAACACCGCGGGACATGATGTCCCCCAGGCAGGTTCGCGTGCGCCGCACGGAATTCTCGCTGGGGCCGAGGACGGCCTGCAGATCCCCCTGGGTGAGGATTCCCGCAAGCCTCTTGCCCGCGAGGACGGGGATCCTCCGGATCTTCTTCACGAGCATGAGCTCCAGCGCATCCGCCGCGGGCGTGCTTTCGGGCAGCGTGATGACCGGCGTCGACATCCAGCTTCGCACGAACATGATGCCTCCTCGCGAGACCGACAGGAGATGATCTATCGCATGTCGGCAAGGAATCCATGACCGACGCGCAAAGGAACGGCGAAGGTCACTCCTTCGCGGACAGCCGGTAACCGACGCCGCGCACCGTCTGCACCATTCCGCCGGCCCGGCCCAGCTTGCGCCGTAGGGAGGCGACGTGGACGTCGACGGTCCTGTCCATGGAAGTGGATTCCTCGCCGCGGGCCGCGAGAATGAGGTCCTCGCGGGCGATGACCTTCCCCTTTCCCTCCGCCAGCGCGCGCAGCAGGTCGAATTCCGTGGCCGTGAGATCGACCGACTGTTCCCCGTGCCTCACCTGGCGGCGGCCGGAGTCAATCACCAGTTTTCCCACCCGGATGACCTCGGGCCGCTCTTCCCCCTGCTCCGACCTTCTCAGGAGCGCCTTGACCCGGGCGATGAGCTCCCGCACACCGAACGGCTTCGTGACGTAGTCGTCGGCCCCGAGCTCCAGACCCAGGATCCGGTTCTCCTCCTCCCCGCGCGCCGTCAGCATGAGCAGGGCCGTGCCGGCCGTGACGGGGTCGCCCTTAATCCCCTTGCAGACGTCCCAACCATCCATCCCCGGCAGCATGACGTCGAGGATCACGAGATCCGGGCGGTGGCGGCGGACGGCCTCCAAGCCGCGCTCCCCATCCTTGGCTGTGATCACCACGTAGCCGGCCCTGGTGAGGTTGTGATCGAGAAGCTTGAGGATCTCCGGCTCGTCGTCGATGACCAGGACGGTGTGTCGCATGCGGGCGCCCCAAGGGTAGCCGGCGCCTGTAAGGATTCCCTAAAGCCTTCATCAAGAGAGTGTTTGCCTCCCGCGCAACGACTTCACCGGGGCTTCACGTCATCTGCATGGAATGCTTGCACGAATGGGGATCATGGAGACATGCAGCAGATGCCATCCCTCCCCTGCGTCGGATGCGGAGTCCCTTTTGACCCCGTGGACTCCCGGCCCGGGCGCACCCTGGGGTACGCCAGGAGCTGGGCAGGCACCTTGGACGTCACCCATCACGAGGCCCCTTGCCCCGGATGCGGGGTCCGGAACGTCTGGCACGAGCGGAAGGTCCGGTGGCTGGCGATCGAGGGCCTCACGCGAGTGACCTGCACCTGTGAGGAGATCGGGAAGAGGCAGGATCCCGGCGTCATCGCCGAGCTGGTCCTCGACCACCAGAGAAGGATGGACGGCCCGCGAAAGAGGCCGGTGGCCCGGTAGGGCTTCTCTCATCCGCCCGCCAGGGCGGGCAGGGTCATCCGGAACGTCGTCCCCTTCCCCGGTTCACTGTCCGCATCGATGGAACCGCCGTGGGACTGGACGACGTGCTTCACGATCGCGAGCCCGAGCCCGGTGCCCCCCATGTCGCGCGACCGGGACTTGTCCACGCGGTAGAATCGCTCGAAGACGCGGGGCAGGTCCGCCTCGGGAATGCCGATTCCGTTGTCTGTCACCTCCACGACCACCGACGTGCCGTCGCCACCGGCGGAGACCCGGATCGAGCCGCCCTCCGGAGTGTACTTGATCGCGTTGTCCACCAGGTTCGAGACGGCGCGCTCGAGATAGTCGGGATCGCCCTGGACCGGGGGAAGGGGCCGCGCCGTCTCGAGCCGCAGCGACTGCCCCTTCTTCTGGGCCGGCGGCATTTGCAGCTCGATCACGCGCGAGAGGAGGGGGCCCAGGTCGACCCGGACCTTCCGCCGCAGGGCCTGCGCGCTTTCGAGCCGCGACAGGTCGAGGAGATTTTCCACGATGTTCGTGAGCTGCCGCGTGTGCTTCGAGATGAGTCCCAGGAACTCCGGCGCACGAACCGGGTCCTGGAGGCCTCCGTCCTCGAGCGTCTCGACGAATCCCCGGATGATCGTGAGGGGCGTCCGGAGCTCGTGCGACACGTTCGCCACGAATTCCTTCCGGAGCTCCTGGTACCTCGCCGACTCCGTGCTGTCGTGGATCACCAGGACCAGCCGCTCTCCCGAGAGATAGGGCGCGAAGGAGAGCGTCAGGTGGCGTTCCTTGAGCGGGCCGATCTGGACGATCTTCGGCGTCCCCGACTCCAGCGCCCCGCGGAAGGCGTCGAGAACGGGCTCGTTCCGCAGGATCTCCCAGAGCGCCGTCCCCGACGCGCGCATGAAGTCGCAGTCCAGGAGCTCGGCGGCCGCGGGGTTTGCCAGCAGGATTTTCTGCTGGCGGTCCGTGACGAGGAAACCTTCCTGCATCCCCCGGACCGCCTTCGCGTAGAGGTCCCGCTCCGCCTCGATTCCCTGGATCTTCGTCTCCACCGCGTACGCCATCTCGTTGAACGCCTCGCCGAGCTCCCGGTTTCCCCGCGAACCGCCCAGGACGGCGCGGGCGCCCAGGTCCCCTCCCGCGACCTCGCGCGCCACGCCCGCCAGCCCCGCGAGGCGGGCGTTGCGGAGGAGCGTGCAGACGGCGGCGGCGAGCGCCGCGGATGCGAGCGAAACGAATACGAGGACGACGGGTTCCATCTCCGGATCACCGAGCCCGCGCTGCGACAGGGGCCGGACGTTCGGCCAGTCGGTATCCGACCCCACGGATCGTCTCGATCAGCCCGCCCCCCGTGCCCAATTTCTTTCGGATGCAGGCGAGGTGGACGTCGATCGTCCGGCTCAGCCCGTCCACGCTCCCATCGAGCGCCCCGTCGATAATTTCGGTCCTGGAGAGGACACGGCCGGGACGGGCCGCGAGGTACTTCATGATCCGGAATTCCCCCGCGGTCAGGAAAACCCCCTTGCCGCGGTACGTCACTTCGTGGCGGGGAACGTCGACCAAGAGATCGCCCAGCTCAAAAACCTCCGCCGACGGGCGGGGCGTGGAGCGGCGGAGGACCGCCTTGACGCGGGCGACGAGCTCGCGGGGACTGAACGGTTTCGCGATGTAATCGTCGCCGCCCGCCTCCAGCCCTGCGACGCGATCGGACTCCGTCGCCTTGGCCGTGAGAAGGATGATGGGGAGATAGGATGTCGGCTTCTGCTCCCGCAGCCGCCGGCAGACGGCCAGCCCGTCCAGCCCCGGCATCATCCGGTCCAGCACCACCGCCCGCGGCGAGTGGGCGAGCGCGAGCGCCAGCCCCGCCTCGCCGCTCGTCGCGGCCAGCACCTCGTATCCCTCGCGCTCCAGGGTGTACCGGACGAGCTCGACGAGATCTTTCTCGTCGTCGATCACCAGGATCTTCCCCTTCGTCGTCATGAGCCTGCCCCCACATTCCCCGACATACGTCCCATGCACTCCTCCAGCGCCTCCGCGAATTCGCGGGCACCCGGGTACCGATCCTTCTTCTCCCTCGCCATCGCGCGCTCCACCACCGAAACCAGTTCGCGAGGCACGTCCGCATGGATCCGTTCGAGGGAGAGAGGCGGCTGGACCTTCACAAGGTCGAACACCGTTTCGGTGGAGCGGCCCGCGAAGGGGTAGAGTCCCGAGACCAGCTCGTAGAGCACCGCGCCCAGCGAGTAGATATCGGAGAGCGCGTCCACCTGCTCCATGTCTCCCAGCGCCTGTTCCGGGGGCATGTAGAACGGCGTCCCGACGACGATCCCCCGCTCGTAGGCCGGGTCGCCCAGCCGCGCCAGTCGGGCCAGGCCGAAGTCGATCAGCCACGTCTTGCCGCCGCGGTCTACGAGGATGTTGCCCGGCTTGACGTCCCGGTGGCAGACGCCGCGCTGATGGGCGTGATCGAGCGCGATCGCGATGTCTCGAACGACCCCGAGCGAGAACTCGAGGGGCAGCCGGCGACCCGGGTTCACCTCCGTCGCGTCGTCCGGACCGGGACCTGGCTCCGCAAGCTTCGATAGGGGAGTGCCCTCAAGGTCCACCGTGCGGAGCGGCCCGCGAAGCAGTGTCTCCAGGGAGACCCCCTCGATGAAGGCCATCGCGCAGTAGAAGGAGTCCGCCACGGTCCCGTAGTCGTAGAGCGGCACGATGTTCGGGTGGGCCAGCTCCGAGACGGCACGCGCCTCGATGAAGAAGCGCTTCACCGCCTCGGGACTACCGAACGGCGTGCTCGGTCCCTTCTTCTCCGACTCGCTCCCGCGGGGAAGAATCTTGAGAGCCACGACGCGGTTCGCATCCTTCTGCCATGCGCGCCACACCTCGCCGGATCCCCCGCGGCCGACGACGCGAACGAGGATGTACTTCCCGAAGTCGCGGTTTGGCTTGGCGGCCGCGGACAGGACCTCCTCGGGAACGTGGACGACGTGACCCGTCGCCGCGTCCTCCAGCACCTGGTGGATCGCAATCGACATCTTCGCAAAGAGGGGCGGGATATCCTCCCGGCAGCGGGGACACTCGAGGGCGTCCGTGCCGGGCGCCGGGGGGATTCCAACCTGCGCTGCACACTCGGGGCAACGGTAGAGCATGAAATTCTGAAGTTGCAGGGCCGTGGCGAGTGCGCCGGGGCTCAGGTGGTTCCGCTTGAGGAGGATGGCGCCCAGCGGTGGAACGGGCTTCAGCCCGGCCTCCACGAGCCGGCCCTGGACCCTCAGGGCCTCGCTCACCTGGAACCCGCTCGCGAACCCCTTCTCGACGAGGATCCGGCCGAGCAACCCGCTCGGGGTCTCGCCCGACGAGCCGAACGCCTGGGCCTGGAGCTCCAGCAGGCGATCCAGGTCGATTCGCGCCAGGTTCCGCCGATCGAACAGGATCTCCCCCAGCTTCATCGCGGGGTTCCGCTCCTGGATCGCCAGGGCCTGGACGAGGTCCTCGCGCGTCACGATCCTGTGCCGGATCGCGAGGCTCCCCAGGAGCAGTTCCCCCGGCTGGGCCGACCTCCGGAACATGACCCGCCCCGGGCAGGCCGCGAGCAGCCTGAGGACGCGGAACTCCGCGGGCGTGAGGCGGACCGCTCGACCCCCGAAGGTGACCTCGCGGCGATCGTCGTCGATGACCAGATCTCCATTCCGCACGACCGACGGCACGCCCTCCGGCGGCGCGGCACGGCGGAGCCGCGCCCTGACCCGCGCGACGAGTTCCTTCGGGCTGAAAGGCTTGACCACGTAGTCGTCGGCCCCCGCATCGAGCCCGATGACCCGGTCCCCCTCGGACGCCTTTGCCGTGAGCAGGATGACCGGGACCTCGGAGGTCCGGACCTCCTGCCGCAGTCGCCGGCAGATCTCCACCCCGTCGGGGCCGGGCATCATCCGGTCCAGGATGATGACATCGGGCTTTCGGGAGATGGCGAGCTCGAGGCCCGTCTCGCCGTCTGCGGCGCCGAGCACTTCGAACCCCTCGCGTTCCAGGTTGTAGCGGAGGAGATCGACGAGGTCCCGCTCGTCGTCGATCACCAGCACAGTCTTCTTCGCGGTCACGACCGGCACGTCATCTCCTCTGGTCTGAGTAGAACTTGGAGCCGGCCCCGAGGCGCTTCGCGTGACTCTTGAGCTCGGCCAGGACCTCCGAGACGCGGGCGGGATCGGAATACCGGACGCCGGCCTGGGACGTCGCGACGATCGTGAGGGCGACGAGCGGCACCCGCTCGATCTCCCCGCGACGGTTCGTGATCTCGAGGCATCCGCGGCGGCGGTCCTCCCGGGAGTACAGCAGGAGCGAATTGGCATCGAAGGCCGCGATTGCCTCGCGCGCCGAGGCCTCCGCATGCGCCGGGGGACAGGCGGCGAGAAAGTCGTCTCCGCCGATGTGACCGAGGAATCTCGCCCCCGGGGGGGAGAGCGACAATCCCTGCTCGAGGCACCGCGCCGCGAGCCGGATCATCCGGTCCCCTCTCTCATAACCGTAGCAGTCGTTGTAGGCCTTGAAGTCGTCGAGGTCCGCGTAGAGCGCGGAGAAAGGGGTTCTCGTGCGGATGAGTCCCCAAAGGTGGCGGGAGATGGCGTTGTTGCCCGGGAGCCGGGTCAGCGGATTGGAGTCCAGCTCCTGCTCCACTCGGCGCGCCAAGGCCTCGATCCGGGCCACCAGTTCTCCCAGGTCAAAAGGCTTCACCAGGTAATCGTCCGCGCCCTTCTCAAGCCCCTGGATCCGATCCTCGACCGCGGCCCGTGCGGTGAGCATGAGGACCGGCGTGGCGCGGGTGAACGAGTCGTCCCGAAGGGAGCGGCAGACCTCGAGCCCGTCGACGCCGGGCATCATCCGGTCCAGCACGATGATCTGCGGGCGGCACCGTCGGGCCAGCTCCAGTCCCGAGGATCCATCCGGCGCCCCCACCACGGAGAATCCCCGCTTCTCCAGCGTTGTCCGCACGAGCTCCACCAGGTCCGGCTCGTCGTCGATCACAAGGACGGTTCCCCGATCCACGTTCCCCACCTCCTACGTTGGAGATTCCCCGCCGACGGATTCCTCGTACGTAGCCTCCGCCTTGTCCTCATGATGGTGGCGGATGTCGCGCCCCTGCACCCAGTAGATGACCTCCTCCGCGATGTTGGTGGCGTGGTCCGCCACCCGCTCCAGGTTCCGTGAAACCAGGATGAGCGAGAGGGCCCTCGGGATCGTCGCGGGATCGGACATCATGTAGGTCAGGAGTTCCCGGAAGATCTGGTCCCGGAAGGCATCGACCTTGTCGTCCTCCCGGAGCACGCGGTCGGCCAGGTCGACGTCTTTGCGGATCAGGGATTCGAGGCTGTCGCGGACCATCTTCTGCGCGACCTCCGCCATGATGGGGATGTCCACGAACGGCTTCAACGGAGGCGCCTTCAGGAGGAAGTGGGCGTTCTGGCAGACGTTGATCGCCTGGTCGGCGATCCGCTCCAGCTCCGACGTGATCCGCGTGGCCATGAAGAGGAAGCGGACGTCGGACCCCACGGGCTGCTGGAGGGCCGTGACCTTCACGGCCATGTCGTCGATCGAGATCTGGAGATTGTTCACCTGGACCTCGCGGACCGTGACCTCCTCGCAGTGGCTCTCGTTCCGCTCGAGGAGCGTGCGGAGCGCGGAGGCGATCATGGACTCGGCGAGCCCCCCCATCTCCACGAGCTTCCGCCGGATCTCCTTGATCTCGTCGTCGAAGTGCCGGTGCATGGTTCTCTCCTCTAACCGAAGCGACCGCTGATGAAGGCCTCGGTCCGCGTATCCTTTGGATTCGTGAACATCTCGCGGGTCTGGCCGGACTCCACCAGGTCGCCCATCAGCATGAAGGTGCAGGTGTCCGAGATGCGGGCCGCCTGCTGGATGTTGTGGGTGACGATCACGATCGTGTACTTCCGCTTGAGTTCGATGAGCAGCTCCTCGATCTTCGCCGTCGCGATCGGGTCGAGTGCCGAGCACGGCTCGTCCAGGAGGAGCACCTCCGGCTCCACCGCAACAGCCCGCGCGATGCAGAGCCGCTGCTGCTGCCCGCCCGAGAGGCCCAGGGCATTCGAGGGGAGACGGTCTTTCACCTCCTCCCAGAGCGCCGCGGCACGAAGGCTCTTCTCGACCAGCGCATCGAGCGCGGCCCGCTCGTTCAGGCCCAGGATCCGCGGCCCGTAGGCCACGTTCTCGTAGATGGTCTTCGGGAATGGGTTGGACTTCTGGAAGACCATGCCCACCCGCTTGCGCAGCTCCGTGACGTCGTGCGACGGATCGTAGATGTCCAGCCCGTTGATCCGGATGGTCCCCTCGTGCGAGACCCCGTCGATCAGCTCGTTCATCCGGTTCAGGCACCGGAGCAGCGTCGACTTCCCGCAGCCCGAGGGACCGATGAGCGCCGAGATGCGGTTCCGGGCAAACGTGACCGTCACGTTCTTCACGGCTTCCTTGCCGGAGTAGAAAAACCTCAGGCGATCGATCTCCACCATGGGCGTCTCGGTCCCGAGATCCTCCCGTTCGCGAGTCTTGGCCCCCTCGGGCGTCTTGAGTTTCGGCGGCATCACCATCATCCCATCGCCTCCTATAGGGCCGAGCCCGCGAACCGCGCCCTTAACCGCTTGCGGATCACGATCGCCGCCAGGTTGAGCGCCACCACGATGACCAGGAGCAGGAAGGCCGTGATGAAGACCATCGGCCGCGCGGCATCCGAGTTGGGGGACTGGAACCCCACGTCGTAGATGTGGAACCCCAGGTGCATGAACTTCCGATCCAGGTGGAGGAAGGGGAAGGTCCCGTCCAGCGGAAGGTCGGGCGCGAGTTTCACCACCCCCGTGATCATGAGCGGCGCCACCTCGCCCGCCGCGCGCGCCATGGCGAGGATGAGACCCGTCAGGATCGACGGCATGAGCGACGGGAGCACCACCTTCCACGTGGTCTCCCATTTCGTCGCGCCCAGGGCCAGCGAGGCCTCCCGCAATCCCTTTGGAATCGCGGCCAGCCCCTCCTCCGTCGCCACGATGACGACCGGGACGGTGAGGAGTGCCAGCGTGAGCGAGGCCCAGAGGATCCCGCCCGTCCCGTAGGTGGGCGTCGGGAGCTTCTCGGGGTAGAAGAGACGGTCGATGCTCCCGCCCACGACGTAGATGAAGAACCCCACGCCGAAGACGCCGAAGACGATCGACGGGACGCCGGCCAGGTTGTTGACCGCGATCCGGACGGCGCTGACGAACGCCCCCTGCTTCGCGTATTCCCGCAGGTAGAGCGCCGCGAGGACGCCGAGCGGCGTCACGAAGACGCTCATGATCAGCACCATCATCACGGTACCGAAGATCGCGGGGAACACCCCGCCCTCCGTGTTCGATTCGCGCGGATCGTCCCAGGTGAATTCCCACAAGCGCGCGGCGTAGATCCCGGCCTTCCCGAAGAGCCCCATCTCGTTCGGACGGTAGGCCCGGACGACTTGGGCGAGCGGCAGCTCCTTCTCCTGCCCGCCCTCCGCCGACACGACCGTCGAGACGCCGAGAGATTGGCGGAGAACGGCGGCCTTCTTCTGAAGGCGCTCGAACTCCTCCTTCTCTTTCTCGACCTCCCGCTTGAGCCGGTCCACGTCGGGACCCGACGTCATTCCCTTGAGCTCCAGCCCCCGGAGCTTCAGGCGGGCCTGCTCCTGGGCGTAGTTCGAGGCCCCGACCTCGTCCTTCTCGACCATCCTGAGCTCCGCCACCGTGCGCAGCACGTCGGGGAGCCGGTCGACGAAGACCCGCCACGCCTCCTCTCCCGACGCCACGGTCCGCCCGCCCTCGCGGATCTCTTTCACGGTCCCGTAAAGATTGCCCCACTCCCGCCGCTCGAAGACCACGGCCTCCCGCGGTGTCTCGCGCCGGACGATCGTATCCTCGTTCATCCAGATGAAGTCGGCGCCGTAGAGGTCGCGGTTGCCTTGCTTCACCTGGACGCGGTATCGCTCCGCGCTTCGATCCTTCACGTCCCCCTTCGGGATCGGCTCGTGCTCCGCGATCTGGCCGAGCACGGCCGTCCCGTTCCCCCGCACGAGCCGCGTCACCCCCTCGGGCCAGAAGTAGCCCAGGCTGCTCGTCATGATGAGCAGGATCAGGCCGACCACCATGATCAGGCTCATGGCCAACGCGCCGCCGGTGAGCCAGACGAAGGGGTCGCCGCTTTTCCAGAAGGGCCTCATAGGTTCTGGTACCGCCTCCGCAGGCGGAGCCGGACGAGCTCCGCCAGCGTGTTCACCACGAAGGTCATCGCGAAGAGGAGGAGCGCCGCGAGGAAGAGCACCCGGAAGAGCGTTCCGCCCTCCGAGGCCTCCGGCAGCTCCACCGCCACGTTGGCCGAAAGGGCCCGAAAGCCGTTGAACGGCGACACGTTCATGACCGGCGTGTTGCCCGTCGCCATGAGGACGATCATCGTCTCGCCCACGGCGCGACCGAACCCGATCATGACGGCCGAGAAGATCCCCGGGCTAGCCGTGGGCAGGACCACGCGGACCGCCGTCTGCCAGCGGGTCGCGCCCAGCGCGAGCGAGCCCGCCGTCAGGTGGCCGGGGACGTTGCTGAGCGAGTCCTCCGCGATCGTGAAGATGATCGGGATGACCGCGAATCCCATCGCGAACCCGACGACCACCGAGTTCCTCTGGTCGTACGTCAGGCCCACGACTTTCCGGAGCCAGTCCCGGTAGTCGCCTCCGAGGAGCGAGGATTCCACCCAACCCCCCGCCACGAACGCCGCGGCGGTCGCGAACAGGACGATCGGGACCAGGAGCGTCACCTCGGCGCCGGGCTTCACCCGGTGCCGGAATGCCGCGGGGGCCGCGCGCCAGGCTGCCAGCGCGAGGAGGATGCATCCTCCGACCACGACGGGCATCAGGAAGACCCCCGGCAGGATCTTCTCGACCCGCGGCGCCAGCCAGAGGCCCGCAATGAACCCGAGCACGACGCTCGGAAGGGCCGCCATCACCTCGATCAACGGCTTCACCGTCGCCTTCGCCCCTGGACGCATGAACTGCGAGACGTAAACCGCGCTCAAGAGCGCAAGAGGGACCGCGATGACGAGCGCGTAGAACGTCCCCTTGAGCGTTCCGAAGAGGAGCGGCGTCAGGCTGAACTTCGCTTCGAAATCGTCCGTGCCGCCGGTCGACTGCCACACGAGCTCGGGGGAGTCGTACCCCTCGTACGCCGTCTTCCCGAACAAGCTCGCCAGCGTGATCTCGGGATGGGGATTCCGGAGGGACCAGGTCGAGGCGCCGCCGGCCGAGTCGACCGCCACGAGGCCGTCGGCCTTCGGCGCGATCGAGGCCGCCTGGACCGGTCCCTGCGGCACGTTAAGGGACATCAATGTGCGACCGGTCGTCGCGTACCGAAGCTTGAACGTGCCCCCGGCATCCCCGGTGACGAAGCCTTTGTCGCGCTGGGAGGCGGAGAACGCCGTCACCGCGGCGGCGTGCGGTTCGAACTCTCCCATCCGCGCCAGGACAAGATCGCCCTCCTTTGGGCGGAGGAGCTGCCATCGATTCACGCCTCCTGCCGCATCGCCCACGATCAACGCGCGGTCCCCGAGGAGGAAACCGAGAACCGTCACCGCCGATCCGTTCCGCGTGGCGTTCTGCGTCGTCCGGGCCAGTCGGGGTTCCACAGGCTTTCGGAGATCGACGCGAACGATCGCGCCGTCCGAGGTTCCGACGAAGAGATCCTCGCCGCGGCCGTCGACAAGGACGGTCGTCGGCTCCGCGCTCCCGGGGATGGAAATGGACCGGCGGGTCTCCTCGACCTTTCCTTCGCCGACCAGGGACTTCTTCTTCTTCCGCCACAAGAGGACGATGTCCCGCGGCCCGGCAAGTCCCGCCAGGAAGGTGGTGCCCTCCGCCGAGAACGACGTGACCGCGCGAAGGGGCCGCCCCTGGGAATCGAGGGAGACCGCCCCCGTGCTCTTGACGCTCGCCTCGATCCGGCGCCGACCTTCCCCCTCGGAATACGAGGGGGTGAACCGGAGGTCAAAGGAGAGAGCGCGACCATCACTCAAGCCCAGCGCGAGCGCGCCCTGTCCTCGTTCCGAGACGCTGACGATCGAGCCGCCCTCGAGCCCTGGCACGGAAGGGGTAACGAGGGAAGTTCCATCCTTGGCCGAAAAGAGGCGGAGTCCCGACGTCGTGACGGTGTAAATCTGCTCCCGGTACTCGTCCACGCCGGCCGCCAGGACGCGCGAGCCGGCCAGGAGCTCGTACCTTCCTTCCGGGACCGCTTCGGGGCTCCGGAAGAGGGGTACGACCTCGACGACGATGACCACGAGGATCGCGAGGATTGCGAGGATGATCGTGATGCCGCCCATCGAGACCAAGACGCGGGACAGCCGGTCCGTCAGCCGGCGCCGGACGATTCGTGCCTCCGGGCTGGGGAGCGGGCGGGCCGGGGTCGCCGGCCCGCCCGCGGTTGTGACCGTGGGATGCTGGAACATCGAGGTCTCCCCCGCGAAGGGGGGAAAGGCCTACTGCACCTTGCCCAAGTCCTCCTTGTCCACCGTGGCCGGCAGTGGGAAGTAGCCGTCCTTCACGACGACCTCCTGGCCCTCCTTGGCAAGGATGAGCTTCACGAACTCGCGGACTAGCGGGTCCATGGACTTCGAGGGCGACTTGTTGATGTAGACGTACAGGAACCGGGCCAGCGGGTAGGTCCCGGTGTACGCGTTCTCGGCGTTGGCCGCGACCGCCTCGGACCCTTCGGACTCCGCCAGCGGCACGGCACGCACGCCCGAGGTGGCGTACCCGATACCGCTGTAGCCGACCGCGAACCGGTCCTGCGTCACCGCCTGGACGACCGCGGACGATCCCGGCTGCTCCTTGACCTGGTCACGGTAGTCGCCCGTCTTGAGCACGTGCTCCTTGAAGAACCCGTACGTGCCCGACGCGGAGTTGCGGCCGTAGATGCTGATCGGCTTGTCGGCCCATTCGCCGCCCAGGCCGAGCTGGCCCCAGGTCGTGACCTCGGTGGTCGCGCCGCGCCGGCGCGACTTCGAGAAGATTGCGTCGGCCTGCGCGAGCGTAAGCGACTTGATCGGGTTGTCCTTGTTCACAAAGATCGCGAGGGCGTCGACCGACGTCCGGATCTGCGTGGGCTTGTAGCCGAACTTCTTCTCGAACAGGTCGATCTCCGAGTCCTTCGCGGGCCGGGACATGGGCCCGATTTGCGCCGTGCCGGCGATCAGGGCGGGGATGGCGGTGCCGGAGCCCTTGCCTTCCATCTGGATGTTGACGTTCGGGTAGACCTTCTTGAAGTTCTCGGCCCAGAGCGTCATCAGGTTGTTCATCGTGTCCGAGCCCACGCTCGACAGGTTCCCGCTGACTCCGCTCACCGTTTTGTACCCGGCGATCTCCGGGTCGACCTTGACGGGCGCGTCCTGCGCGGCCCAAGCGACTCCCACCAGGGCGGCCGTCGCGACCATCGCGACGACGTTCCTCCAGCTGCGCGAGTTCTTCATACGCGATCTCCTTTTATCAATGGGGGGATTCAAGCAGGAGGGCGTGAGGGCCCCGCGAATCCCGCGTAAAGGCCCGGTTAAGGGAAGGAGAGAAGGGGCGGGTGGAGGGATAGGGAGGGCCCCCACCTCGCCCCTTCGTCTCCCAGTGACTTCCTAGAAATCGATCTGGAACCGAGCGAGGATTCCGCCGAGTTGCGCACGATTCTTGCTGGCTTCGAACGCCAAGGGATCGTGGTAGTTCTCAGCAACGTAATCCACCGAGATACGCGTGTTCTTCGTCGTCCACCAGTTCACACCGGCCGTCAGGACGCTGACCCGGTTGGAGTTCTGGCCAGTGTTCGTGGCGATGCCGAGGGTCGTCAGCTTCCCCTCGTCGATGCTGCAGGCCGCGTACCGGGCGACCAGCTCGACGGCGCCCCAGCCCCCTTCAAAGTCCAGGTTATGGGACGGATTCACTCGGGCGCTCACCGTCTTGTCTTCTCCCGTGAGCAGGTAGGTGGCCGTCAAGTAATACCCTTTGATGGGGAGCTTCTCGTCAATGGTTTCGGTCGTGTTCTGGAACCGGTCCTTGCGCATCTGGGCCTCCGCGCGGAACCCGAAGGGGCCATAGGCGTAGAGGAGCTCCGCACCGTAGCGGGTATGATCGCCCATCGGACCCGCGACCGCCGCGCTGGGGGCGCCGAACGTGATCCACGTCGTTCCCAATTCGTTGGTGTTCACGTTGCCCAAGGTGACGGGTCCTCCGGGCGCCGCATGGCCGGGCGTCGCCATTCCGGCGATGTCCCTCGCGAAATAGCCGCCGATCCGGAACTTCTGGAGGAAGGACTCCTTGTCCGGCGCCCACGGGGAAATCGCCAGCTTCACCTGGAACTCCTTGTTGTCGTTGTCGTCCGCGACGCTCCGGCCGTTGTTGTTCAGATGGCCGCGACCGTTGGAGACGCCAAGCCAGTAGTTGAACCGGCCGTCTACGACGCTCCCGGTGGCCATGATTCCCAGTTCGATGCCCGGATTCCACCGCGACATCGCGGTCCGCTGGATCTCCTCCAGGAACCGGGGAGATCCCATGTACTCGTAGCTCTGGGCGACCTTGAATTGGCCGAACTGGAGCCGGAACTCCTTGAAGTGCTTCCACTCCATGAACCCTTCCTCGAGCCGGGCCACCTGGTCCGTGGCGAAGTCGCCGTTGATCTTGAACCCCCAGTCGTGGTAGAGGGTGCCGTCGATCGAAAGGAACATTTCGCGCGCGTAGAAGCTGTCGGGTTGCGTCCGAGCCGTGGCACCGGCAGCAAGGCCCGCGGCCGGCCCGATCGGACGATCGGTGACATAGCGGTACTCTTCCAGCATCCGGCCGCCGACGTGCAGGTCGAAGTTCCCGTCGGAGGTCATCATGTGGAAGCCGTCCGTGAAGGAGGCCGTCAGCGTGACGTCCTTCTTCTCCTGGACGGGAGGCTCGCCGGCACCTTCCAGGCTCATCACCGGCGCCTTCTGCGCCTTGAGCGCCTCAATCTGGGCGCGCTGCGCGTCGAGCTCGGCCCTCTGGGCCCTGAGCTCCGCCGAGAGGGTCTCCACTTGGGTCGTGCTCTCACTCGCCGACTTGATGCCCTCTCTCTTCTCATCATCCCCGTCGGGCGTCCGAGCCCACGCGGAACTGCAGATCGCCACTGCCAGCACCGCACACCAAGCGGATTTCATAAAGCAAACCCTCCATAGTAGTTCTCTCGCTGCGAGCCCGCCACCCCGGCCGAGCCACACCCAGCGTCGCGGCGCAAATTAGTAGGGTTCTGTAAGAGCGGGATATACGTCCTGTTAATTATTCGTGAAGGACGGGATCGTGGACGACCCGGATCGATGAGCCACGCCGGGCGCCCCGCGTTGGGGTCATGGTAAGCGATCCGCCCTCGGAGGCATCTTTCTTTCAGGGCCGCCCCCTCAGGGGAGCCGGGTTCCGTGCCGGCGGTTGAATTCCGCCTTCAGGCGCTCCTGGAGCTGTGCCGCCTTGGCGTCCGCCTCGAGCACCACCGTCTCGTCCGAAGGTCCGTCGCCGATGTAGGTAACGTTGACTCCAGGGGTTTGTTTCGCCGACTGGAACGCCTGGTGGGACTTCTCGGTGCCGAACACGTAGGTCCGGCCCTTGAACGACTCCTCGGCGTAGTAGTCCGCCGACGACCCCTTCGATTCCACTTTTTCCGAGGCCATGGGCGCCGAGGACGACTTTGACGCGCAGGCCAAGAGGGTCGCCAGGATTCCGACGAGCACGGGCAGTAGCAGGGTCTTCATGGGATCTCCTTTCGATCGACAGGCACCTTCATCTGAGTCCAGCCTGGAGTGATCGTGCAAAGGATTTCCGAAGCGCCTGCCAGGGATCGATGAAGTTGGACGAGGAGAACATGCCCCCCTTCGTCGCTAGCGCGTGCGAGTGGTGAACTTCCCCCTGGGAAGAATCCTTTCCAGGAGCGCCCGCTCGGCGGGGGCGGCGTTCTTGAGCAACGGATCATCGGGGCGAAGGCGTTCCCGCTGCGCGATTTCCCGGATGGCATCGCGGATGGATTGAGCCCCCGAGAAGGAAACGGTCTCTTCAATGGCATGAAGCCGGGTGAGCGGGATCAGCGCGTGCTTGTTCCCGACTTTCGCTAGGAGGCCGATGAGGTCGCTGGGAAGTCGTTTGCGACCATCGCAGAGAATCGAGAGAAGTTCGTCCGCCCCGCCCCGGTCGCCGAGGTCGAAGAGCACGCGGCGCACGCGCAGGCGGGCCGCCTCGCAGCACTCGCCGACCAACGGGTCGGAGCAGGTGCGGATGGATTCGCGCAATTTTGCGATCTGCCTCCCCAACACTTCGATCGCGCGGCGATCGTCGAGCATCCCGAGGATATCGGCCAGGGTTTCGAGAAGGTAGACGTCGACCGGCCGCTTGAGTTCAGTGACTCCATCGAGTCCGGCCACGATCGCCGGCAGGGCAGGCTTGCCGATCTCCACGAGCGCGTCGGCGAAATTGGAGAGCGCGTGGGGCTCCGCGCGCCTTCTCAAGAGGACCTCGATCATGGGCCCGGCGGCCCGCTCGCCGTACTTGGCGAGGGTGGCGACCGCGGACACACGGACTCCATAGTTGTCGGAAAACAAATCGTGGATGGAGCTCTCGAGGCCCGGGGCGCCAGGCGCACCGCTCTTGCCGCGCTCGATGGACTTCGGTTTCTGCTCAGCGGGCATCGATCGCCTACTCCGAAAACACAAGGATCGACGTTGCGGGGGACGAGAAGTGTACCCGGGATTCGATTCCCGTGAAGCGGGTTCACACAACATTTACATGGGCCTGACGAAGTCTGGGGAACGTCCTCGTTCGAAAAGGTCGGGCTAATGATGTTCGATATCCTCTATTGCCCCAGTTCATTGATCTTTCGGAGGGCGGCGTCGTTCTTAAGACCAAAGGGAGCGGAGGACGGAGGGAGTCAGTAGAAGGTGGAGCGTGCCGCGGCCGCGCGCCGGGGCGCCCTTGACCGAGACGACCGCCACACCCGCCTTCTTCAAAGGATGCGATTCCGCCGGCCCGGTTCCCAGGAGGAAGCCGAGGAGGGCCGAGAGCCCGGGCTCGTGACCGACCAGGGCCGGAACCCCTTTGACATGCTTGAGGAACTCGAGGACATCGTCAGGGGGCGACTCCGGACGGAGGCAGTCGGCGACCCTGGGCCGCGGCCGCCCCAGCTCCCGCGCGAGGATCTCGGCGGTCTGCATCGCGCGCGGCAGCGGACTCGTGTACACCACGCCGCTCCCCAGCTTCAACCTCTTCAGGCCCTTCATCGCCCGGACCGTCTTCCTCCGCCCTTCGACGCTCAAGGGCCGGTCGGGCTCTGAAACTCCGTCCGTTCCGGTGGAGACGGCCGGGCCGTGCCGGACGAGGAGGATCTTCATTTCAGGTTCGAGGACACGACGCGCGCCCGCACTTCACTCAGGGCCTGGAGAGAAGAGATGAACGTCAGGACTTTTTTCCGTGCGTCCTCCCGCACGCGCCGTACGAGGACGTCGAGAGACGCGGAGATCTTTCCCTTCCGCGCCGCCTTGAGGGCCAGTTCTTCGAGGACGCAGAGATCGTGCCAGTCGCCCGCAAGCTGCTGCACGGCGCGGAAACGGGATGTGTCCCGAGAGAACCGTCCGCCCGCGAAGGCCCACGCGAGGGTCTCGTGGGCGTACCGCAGCCGGCGCAGTTCCCGCCGGGCTTCGTGGCCCGCTTCCACGCTCCCCTGCGGATCGATCCGTCCCGCCAGGCGCGCCAGCTTCTGGAAGAAAGCGACAAGATCGGAGGGGCTGGGGGCGGAGTCGGGGACCACGGTGCGAAGCGATTTCCGGACCCGGCGGATCTCCCCGGCCAACCGCTCCGTCCGGCGGACCGTCATCCAGCGGGCCAGCCGTGCCCGCTCCTTGCGCCGCCGGCGCTTCAGGAACTCGACCAGCTCCGTCCGCGCGGCGCTCTCGGCGCGCGGACCCTTTTGAAGCAGGCCGATCGTCACGTCGAGGTTCCGGACCCGGCCGAGCCTCTGGATCAAACGGATCAGCCGCTCGCCCAGCGAGGGCCAGGAGGGGAGGCGTCGGACCCAAAGGGTTCCCGCCGCCAGGAATCGACGGCACGCCACGCGCGCATCGTGGACCGCTTCCTCGCCGGCAGGGTTCTTCCGGATGCGCCGGAGCTCCGACAGGAGCCGATCCGCCCGCGGATCCAGAATTGCGGTCGCGCCGGGTGACCGGCCCGTCGTCACGGTTTCTTCCCGGGACAGTCGTCCGTCCAGGCTCACGATCCGGGACTCCTTTTGACCTTGAACTTCAGGCCGCGCCGGAACTCCTGTTCGAAAAGGGCGCTCCGCCTCTCGGCGGCGTAGAGCTCCAGGTCGAGGTCGCCTGAGGAGACCAGTTCCAGGGTGACGGCCTTGCCGTTCAGGGAGACGTTGAGCTCCTTCACCAGCCCCGCGTGGCTCCGGTCCAGCCCGTCGGCCAGCCTCAGGATCGCCGCGAGAGCCCGGACGCGTTCCCGCGACTCCTTCGACAGTTTCTCCATCCCCGAGTGCTTGCCGCGCGGCAAGGCGCCCCGGTGATAGCGGGCCACGAGGGCGATGACCTGGACCTCGTCCCGGTTGAACCCCTCCAGCGGTCCCTCCCGGATCAGGTAAAACGCGTGCTTGTGGTGCTTCTCGGCGCCGATCCAGTAACCCGCATCGTGCAGGAGCGCCGCGTACTCGAGGAGCTCGCGATCGGTATAGTCCAGCCGGTGCAGCAACGTGAGCGTGTCGAAGAGCCGGAGGGCGAGGCGCGCCGTCTGGTGGGCGTGGAGGTCCAACGCGCCGAGGCGCCGCGCTAAGAAGTAGACGCTCCTCCGTCGCGGGTCCGAGACCTGCTCGTCATCGTGGACCTCCAGGCGGTTCGAATGACGGGACGCGTAGTCGGCGACCACGCCCTCGCGGAGCGCCCGCTCGCAGGGAACGATCTCCCGGATTCCCGCCTCCTCCATGAACACCTTCAGGACGAGTGCCCCCGGACCGATTGTCAAGGCCCGGTCCTTTCCCACCGCCGGAATCTTCGCCAGATCCTTGGGGGACTCGGAGACGAGGCGCTTCGTCGCCTCGACCAGCATGTGATGATAGATGGGCCGTGAGTCGTCGCGCACCCCGACCAGTTCCGCCAGGCTGAGGATCGTGCCGCTCGTCCCGATCATGGCGTCCAGCTCGGCCTGCGCGACCTCGCGCGCGACGGGGCCGATCTCCGTACGGATGTGCTCCTCCATGGCGCGGAAGGTCTTGGGGCGGCGGCCGGGAAACTTCGCGACCATCCTGAGGACACCCAGCTTGAGACTCTGCACGAGGCCGACCTTCGGACCCTCGCCCACGATGACCTCCGCGCTCCCGCCGCCGATATCGATGACCCCGATCCTCCGGAGATTCGCCGGCAACCCGTCGCGCACTCCGGCATAGATCAGGCGCCCTTCCTCCTCGCCGCTCAGGACGCGCACGGCAAGCCGGGCCTCCTTCTGGGCGCGCTCCACGAACTGCTCGCGATTTTTCGCGTCGCGCACGGCGGAGGTGGCGACGGCGAGAACGGCCTCGACTCCCTGGGCCTCGGCGATCGCGCGGTAACGCTTGAGCACCGCCATGGCCCGGTCCAGCTCCACCTTCGGGATGAATCCCAGCCGGAACGTCGAGCGGCCCAAGAGGAGCATCTCCTTGGAGCGGTCCAGGATGTCGCGCACGCCGGGGGCATAGAGTCGCGAGACGACGAGGTGGATGCTGTTGGCGCCGATGTCGATCGCGGCGACTTTCATCCCGTCATCCTACTCGAAGGTCGCCGGTCACGGAGAGCGAACCTTGGAGCGCGTGGTCCTGGAGCGCCGCTCGCGCGAGACCTCGGCAGAAGGAAGCGCGAGCGAGCCGGCATATCCGGCGGCGAGGTTGGCCAGGACGACGTGACTGTTGAATCCACCTTCCAGGCGCTCGTAGGCTCCGTCGCTCCGGAGCATCCGGACGTTGACCTCGTCGAGGAGGGCCCCCGCCAGGATCTCGTCCGTCAGCCTCCTCTTGAGGAGCGGGTCCTCGACGGGGAAGGCGATCTCGACGCGCCGGTCGAAATTGCGGGGCATCCAGTCCGCGCTCGAGAGGAACAGTTCGCTCGATCCCCCGTTCGCGAAGTAGAAGATCCGACTGTGCTCCAGGTAGCGGCCCACGATCGAGCGGACCCGTATCGTGTCGCTCGTCCCGGGCAGCCCAGGGCGGAGGCAGCAGATGCCGCGGACCACGAGATCGATCGGCACGCCGGCGCTCGAGGCCCGGTAAAGCGCGCGAATGACCTCGTTGTCGACGAGCGAGTTGATCTTCGCCACGACCCGCGCCGGCCGGCCGGCCTTGCGATGCCCGGTCTCACGGTCGATCATGCCGATCGTCCACTCGCGCAAGCCGTGGGGCGCCACGACCAGCTTGTTCCACCTTTGGGGCTGGACGTAGCCCGTCATCATGTCGAAGAGCGCTGCCGCGTCCTCACCGACGAGGTCGTCGCACGTCAGCAGGCCCACGTCGGTGTAGATGCGCGCGGTGGCGGGATTGTAGTTGCCCGTCGAGAGGTGGACGTAGCGCCGGATGCGGTCCGGGTCGCGCCGGATGACCATCGCGACCTTGCAGTGGGTCTTGAGCCCGGCCAGGCCGTAGACGACGTGGGCCCCGGCGCGTTCGAGCGTCCGGGCGCCCTCGATGTTAGCCTCCTCGTCGAAGCGGGCCTTCAGCTCGACGAGGACCGTCACCTGCTTGTCGCGCTCGGCCGCCTTCGCGAGCGCGGCCACGATCGGGGAATTCCGGCCTGCCCGGTAGAGCGTCTGCTTGAGCGCGAGGACGTCGGGGTCCTGCGCCGCCTGCTCGACGAAGTCCACCACGGTATCGAACCGCTCATACGGATGGTGCAGGAGGAGATCGCCGGAGCGGATCAACGAGAAGAGATCGCCCTTGTGGAAGCGGATGCGGTCGGGCACCTGGGGGTTCACCTCCGGGTCGTGGAGCGGTGCGTACCCGGGGAGTCCCACCCAGGACCAGAAGGCCGCCAGGTTGAGCGGGCCGTCGATCTCGTAGAGGTCCGGGGACCCCAGGTCGAACCTTTTGAAGAGGGCCTGCTTGATGCGTTCGGAGGCCCCCGAGCGGATCTCGAGCCGGATCTCCTGGCCGCGCCGCCGTTTCGCAAGTTCCGATTGGATCTGCTTGAGGAGATCCTCGGAGTCCTGGTCGGAGAGCTCGAAGTCCTGGTGACGCGTGAGACGGAACACCGTGTGCTCGAGGGCCTCGAACCCCGCAAAGAGTTTCTCCAGGTGGACACCGATCAGGTCCTCGAGCAGGACGAAGCGATCGGAGCCCGGCGTGGAGTCCAAGGGGACGAAACGGGGGAGCAGCGCGGGGACCGGCACGATCGCGAGGCACGTCTTGGGAACGCGCAGCCTTCCCTGCCCCTTTGACTTGAGGAGCGCCGCGAGGTAGAGCTGGCGGTTCTGGATGTGCGGGAACGGGTGGGCCGGATCGATCGCCATCGGCGTGAGGACCGGCTGGACGCTCCGGGCGAAGTAGTCCTCGAGGCGGGTTGCCTCCTCCCCCTGGACGTCGGCCGCGCGGAGAAGCTTCAGCCCCGCCGCCTCCAGCCCCGGGAGGATCTCGTCGCGCAGGATGCGGTGCTGCTCGGCGACCAGATCGTGGACGCGGGCGGAGATCGCGGAGAGGACCTGGCCGGTGGTCGCCCGGTCGCCGGACTCGGGGCTGCCGATCTCGTCGGGATCCCGCTGCTCGAGGCCCCCGACGCGGATCATGAAGAACTCGTCGAGGTTCGAGCTGAAGATCGCGAGGAATTTCAGGCGCTCCAGCAGCCGGTTCCCCCGGTCGTGGGCCTCCTCGAGCACGCGGGCGTTGAAGTCCAGCCAGCTGAGCTCGCGGTTGAAAAAGAGGTCGCGGTCGTCCATGGGAGGGCTGATCGTAGACGGCCGGTCGAAGCCGAGTCAATGGGGTTCACGGAGTCTTTACAATTGCAAGGGGGCGGGGGCCGCGTCGGACTCAGACCTTGATCAGCCGGGCCATCGGGTGGTAGAGGATGGCCGCGATCCCCGCAGAGATGGGGATGGTGAGAACCCAGGCCCAGACGACGCGCCCGGCGACACCCCACTTGACGGCATGCAGTCCGCGCGTCGAGCCCACGCCGACGATCGATCCCGTGATCGTGTGGGTGGTGCTCACAGGGATCTTGAACCAAGTCGCCATGAAGAGCGTCACGGCGCCCGCCGCCTCCGCCGAGAAGCCGTGGACCGGCTGGAGCTGGCAGATCTTCTGACCCATGGTCTTCACGATGCGCCACCCGCCGGCCATCGTCCCCAGGCCCATCGCGGCGTAACAGGCGAAGACCGCCCACTCGGGCACGCCCTTGTCTTTCCCGATAAAGCCCGCCGCCGCGAGCACTGCGCCGATGATGCCCGCGGTCTTCTTGGCATCGTTCCCCCCGTGGCCCAGGCTGTAAAACGCGGCCGAGACGAGCTGGAGCTTGCGAAAGATCCCGCCCACGCGGCTCGGAGAGCTTCGTCGGAAGACCCAGTAGGTGATCACCATGAAGATGAAACCGAGCACGAAGCCCATCAGCGGCGCGACCACGATGAACAGGCCGATCGGGATGATCCCGCCCTTCGTCATCGCGGAGAAGCTGCCGGTGATGAGGACCCCGAACCCCGCCTTCGCCACCGCGGCCCCGATCAGGCCTCCGACCAGAGCGTGCGAGGAGCTGGAAGGAATGCCGTACCACCACGTGATCAGGTTCCACGCGATGGAGGCGATCAGCCCCGCCGTGACCACGGCCACCGTGACCTGCTTCGGATCGACGACGCCCTGCTTGATCGTGTTGGCCACGCCGCTGGTGAAGATGAAATAGGCGATGAAGTTGAAGACGGCCGCCCAGATCACCGCAATCTTCGGCGAGAGGACGCGCGTGGAGACGACCGTGGCGATGGAGTTGGCCGCGTCGTGGAATCCGTTGATGTAGTCGAAGGCGAGGGCCAGAACGATGACGAGGACGACGACGGTCAGCATCGTCTGATCAGGCATTCTTCAGGACGATGCCTTCGATCACGTTGGCGACGTCCTCGCAGCGGTCGGTGGCCTCCTCGAGGTCCTCGTAGATGTCCTTCCACTTGATGATCGTCAGCGGATCGTGGCCGTTCTCGAAGAGCGCCGCCAGCGCATGCTGTTCGATCCGGTCCCCCTCGTTCTCCTGCGTGTGGATCGCGATGCACTGCTGGATGAGGGAGTCGGTCCTCTTGAGGTTGCGGAGCTGCGGCACGAGCTCCATGATGATCTTCGTCGCGTGAACGAGGACCTTGCCCAGGGCCTTCGCGTCGTCCGTGGGATTCTCGATCTTGTAGAGCATGATCCGGTTCACGGCCGTGTCGATCAGGTCGAGGATGTCGTCCAGCCGGCAGATCAGCTCGTGGATGTCTTCGCGATCCAGGGGCGTGATGAAGGTCTTGTTCAGCTTCTCGATCGTCGTGTGGGTGATCTTGTCGCCGGCGTGCTCGATATCCTTGACCTTCTTCACCTTCTCGGGGATGTCGCGGAAGTTCTCGAGCAACTCCTCAAGCGCCAGCGCGCCGTCGTGGACGTTCTTGGCTGCCTGCTCGAAGAGGTCGAAAAAAACCTGCTCTTTGGGGATGAGGCTGAACATGCCGCGGACATTAGAGCAGAGCCCCCGCGGCCCTGTCAACGCATTGTAAATGGATCGTTAAGGATGCACGTGGTACGCCAGGATCGTGCAGCCGGCCTTCGTGCAGTGGTAGTGCATCGTTGCGATCGTGCAGCCCGCGCGGCTGCAGTGGCTGTGGACGGTCACGAGGAAGCATCCCGGCACTCCCAGGGGGCACGCGGGCGCGACCTGCACGGTGGCCAACTCCACCCGCCGGCGGTCGAGCTCCGCGATCTTCGTCGAGATCTCCAGGGCGCGCGCGTCGAGCGCCGCCCGCTGCGCCGCGAACTCGATGTTGGCCTTCGCCCGCTCGTCTTCGAGCTTCTTCCGCGCCTCGTCCAGGAGCTTCCGCTCCTTCTCCAGCGTCCGCGCCACGATGACGGCCTCCTTGGCCTGCGGCGTCATCCAGTCGCCCTCGAACTCGACCAGGCCCATCGCGACCTTGACCTCGTTCGACGTCATCCACTTGCCCTGGAAGAACTGGTAGCCCAGCGCGCGGCGGGCGAACTCGTGGTCGGGGCGGTCGGCGATCGCCTCCTGGAAGAGGACGAGCGCGTCGGCCGGGAGCCCGCTCCCCTTGGCCCAGAGGCCCAGCTGGTAGACCGCCTCCGCGTCCTTCGCGTCGATCTTCTTCTTCCGCGTCGCAAGCGACGCCTGCATCGCCACGAGCTCGAGGTTCGGCAACCCGTGCGTCTTCGCCCAGAGCGCGAACTCCTCGAGCGCCGCGGGGTTCGTCGTGTCGACCGCGTCCCAGCGCAGGCGGCCCGCACGCTCGCGGAGCTCCTTCGCTGGCTCGGCCATCCGCCGCTGCTCCACCCACTTGAGAAGGCCCTCGACCTCGTCGAGCTTCGACAGGTTCGTGCCCTTCAACCGCTCATCGAACTCCTGAAGGACCGAGCTCTTGGTCCGGTCGATCTTGTCGACCTTGTCCCGGTCGAAGGTGAGGGTGCCGTGCTCCATGCGGACGATCACCTTGTCGCCCTTTTCCTCGACGATGCCGGAGAACTTGCCGCCGCCCTTGAGCGTGACTTCGTCGGCGAATCCGGTGGCGGCGAAGACGAGAAGGAGCGAGATGGTCCGCATGAGGTCCCCCAGAAAGCAACCCTGTATATACGACGGTTGCCGCCCGGTGTTCCCCGGCGGCGTCGAGTCACAATTTCACGCACGGGGGCCGCGCGCCGGGGCGTCCAGTAGGGAAGGAGGTGCGCCATGAGGACCGGGGTCGCATTCCTGCTCGCGCTGGCTGCGGTCGCCCAGGCTTCGGACGGAAAGCCCGGCCAGAACTGGTCCTACGGATTCGAGGACGCCTCCCGCGCCGCCGGAAGGAAGAACCGCCTCATCCTCCTCCGGCAGGTCCACTGCGACTGCGACGGACCGGCATGCGCGGCGCTCGACCTGGCCCGGCGGCCTCCCTGGATCGACCAGGTCTCCACGAAGGACTTCGTCGAAAGTTCGTTCGTCCTTGCGGTCGCCCATGCGCCCAAGGAGGGCGACGCGGCCGGCCTCGTCCATCCGCGGTTCATCCCCGCCGATTTCCGCCGTGAGCTGAACCGGGTCCGGACGCTCATCGTGACCCCGACGGGCCACGTCATCCACCGGCTCGACCTCTGCCCGCACTCGGGGGAAATCGACGCGGAACTGGCCTTCGCACGACAGATCCGCCGCGACTGTTTCACCTCCACGTGGGCGCCGGTCCCCGGCTGGGAGGAGCGCCTCCGCGCGCTCCACGCCGAGCACGCGTTCCATCCGACGTCATGGCACAAGACCCCGGCCGCGACGGCCGATCCCGGCTCGTCTCCGTGGACAGGCTACGCGAAGCTCGACCTCGCCTGGCAGCCCGATCTCGACGCCGCGAAAGACTGGGCGAGCAAGACGGACCGCCTCGTCTTCTTCTTCCAGGTGGTCGGCGACCTGGACAAGGAGGGGTGCTGAGCGGCCGGACACGTGATGAGAACCGTGACGTTCTCGGACGCGAAGGTGGCGGCGGCCCTCTCCAAGGACTTCGCCTGCGCCTGGAAGAACATCCGCCCGGGGCAAAAGTTCAAGCAAGGCGAGAATGGGCGACTGGACGACCTCCTGGCCAAGAGGCCCGGAGGGCTGCCCGAGGGGACCGGGGCCACCAACATCTGCGCGGTCTTCGCGCTGCCCGACGGCCGCATCGTCCACGCGGTTCAGGGGTATTCCAATCCGTCGACGTTCGCCCGGGAGATCGCCTTCGCGTTGGAGGCCGCGAAAGCAGCGCGCGGCGAGAAGCCCGAGGAGGCGCTCGGGTCCCTTTACCAGAAGCGGCTCGACAGCCTCCCCCCTGACGAGAAAGGGTCCTCGACGCTGATCCCTCTCAAGGTGCTCGCCGCCTCCCCGCTCCCCCCGGTCGACAAGCTCCTCGAGGCGAGCGCCGCCGGCCTCCGGTAGCAAAGTGTTAACGAAATCGCGCCGCGATTTCGTTAACACTTGACCCCTGCGGGGCATGAGGGACAATCCCGACATGAGAATCAGCCGCCTCGCCGCCGTCCTCCTGCTCACCGCCGGCTGCGCCTCCGTGCGCCCCGAGGAGGAGGTCATCCAGGAGGCGAAGGACAAGGTCTTTCCCGCCGTCGTCTTCATCAAGCCGATCCAGCAGGAGTTCCGCGGCGGGAAGATGGAGAAGATCCAGGTCTTCGGCTCGGGCGCGATCATCGACGCCCTGGGCCACGTCGTGACGAACAACCACGTCGCCGAGAAGGCCACCGAGATCAAGTGCGTCCTCTCCGACCGCGAGGAGATCAGCGCGAAGATCGTCGGCCTCGACCCGGAGACCGACCTCGCCGTCATCCAGCTCAACCTGGCGGAGCGCAAGTCCAAGTCGCCCCTCCCCGTGGCGCAGTTCGGCGACTCGGACACGCTGCGCGTGGGCGAGTTCGTGATGGCGATGGGCGCGCCCCACGGCTTCGAACGCTCCGTCTCCCGCGGGATCGTCTCCTCGCTGGAGCGGTACTTTGACTTCGCCCCGTACAACCTCTGGATCCAGACCGACGCCGCCATCAACCCCGGCAACTCGGGCGGGCCGCTCGTCAACATTGAGGGCAAGATCATCGGGATCAACGCCCGCGCCATGCGCGGGGCGGAGAACCTGGGCTTCGCGATCCCCTCCCGGGTCGTCAAGGACGTGGTCCAGCGGATCATCCAGGAGGGCCGGGTCAGCCGCGCGTGGACGGGCCTGCGGTTCCAGGCGCTCAAGGACTTCGGGAAGAGCTCCTACATCGACGCCAAGCACGGCGTCCTCGTGGCGAGCGTGGACGAGGACTCGCCCGCTGAAAAGGCGCAGCTCAAGGCCGGCGACATCGCCGTCGCCGTCGAGGGCGAACCCGTCAACGGCATCTACGAGACCGACCTCCCCGCCGTCGAGCGCCGGTTCGCCGCGCTCGCCGTCGACCGGCCCGTCAAGCTCGACATCCTCCGCGGGGCCGAGACGCTGGCCGTCACGCTCTCCCCCACGAGCAAGGGGAAGCAGGAAGGCGAGGACTTCGAGTGCAAGAAGTGGGACATGACGGTAAAGGAGATCACCAAGTTCTCCGACCCGTACCTCTACTTCCAGAAGCCCGGGGGCGTCTTCATCCAGGGCGTCAAATTCCAGGGCAACGCCCGCGCGGCCGGATTCCTCAACTTCGACGTCCTTCTCGCCATCGGCGACCGGCCGGTGGAATCCCTGAAGGACTTCCGCGAGGCCTATGAAGCGGCGCTCAAGACCGAGAAGGGGAAACGCAAGGTCCTTTTCCGCGTTCTCCGGGCCGGCTACCGCCGGCTCCTCGTGCTCGACTTCGAGAAGGACATGGAGAAACTCGAGGATGACTAAGAGAACCACAGAGGCACAGAGGCACGGAGAAGAATTTCCCGGCGCTCCCCCCTTCCACCCGGGGCAGCTAAGGGGGATTCCCCAAAAGGTTCTTCTCTGTGTCTCCGTGTCTCTGTGGTTTTCTTCTTTTCCTCTTCGTGCCCAGGAGGACCGGGAGGCGGTGCGGAAGACGTACGAGAATGTCCGCAAGTCGTTCCTCGGCATCGACGTCACCCTCCGCAAGAAGAGCCGGCTCGAGAAGGCCGAGATGGAGGATGACGCCACGGACGCGGAGGCCCAGCACCTCCAGCAACTCATGGAGAACGAGCAGCCGCTCGAGACGTGGGGCGTGGCCGTCGAGAAGGGCGTGATCCTGATGGCCGACAAGGGCCTCAAGGAGGCGGACATCGAGAAGATCAAAGTCACCGACTCCGCCGGCGCGACGTTCGAGGCGAAACTCTTCGCCGTCGGGCGGGGCCACGACTTCGTCCTCCTCAAGCCCACCTCGCCCCGCGAGCTGACGCCCCTCGCGTTCGTCGAATGGACGCGCCCCGCGCTCGGCGAGAACTTCCACGTCACGTTCGCGGATCGGGTTGACAACCAGTGGCACCTGAACGTCAGCCCCTACATCCAGACGAACGCGCCGCTCCTGGACACGCCCGGCTGGTCCTGCATCGACGTCATGCGCCCCGGCTCCGTGGTCTCCGACAAGAAGGGCGAGAGCGTCGGGATCGCGCTCGACCAGTACCTCTGGGTCGCCGCCG
>JBGPCZ010000054.1:0-32888 GCA_041482015.1 Planctomycetota bacterium
CCCCAGGTCCGGCTTTAGCGACATCGCCCTCTCCTCCGAAGGGGCTCACGGCCCCTCTATCTATAGGGGGGAGCCCCGCGAGGGAGGGGGGGGTCGCCTCAGCCGGTCCTATCGTTTTTCAGCAGAATCACTATTCTGTACGTTTCGGCCTCCATCGACCCACGGAGGGTCGGGTCCAGGATAAAGGGAGGTCGACATGCTGCTCCGCATCACGCTCGCCGGGTTCATCGCTTTCGCGGCCTGGAACGGCCCGGGCCGGGAAGAGATCGCCGAGTTCGCCCTCTCGAGCGAGGGCCACCGCCCGCAGGCCATCACCGCCGGGCCCGACGGCAACCTCTGGGTCACGGAAGTCATCAAGCACAAGATCCTGCGGGTCTCGCCCAAGGGGGAGATCTCGGAGTTCGTCGTGCCGTCGAAGGCGGTCGGCGTCCTCCAGGGAATCGCGCCCGGCGCCGACGGGAACATCTGGTTCACCTCGCGCGAGGAGAACATGATTCGACGGATGACCCCGGCGGGCGAGTTCAACGGGGAGTTCAAGATCCCCTCGGCCGTGGTCACGGCCGGCCTCCCCAACCCCGGGAGCTGGCCGCGCGAGATCACCCTCGGGCCCGACGGGAACCTCTGGTTCGCCGAGATGTCCGCGAACAAGATCGCCCGCATCACGCCCAAGGGGGAAATCACCGAGTTCCCCGTCCCCACCGCCGAAGCCCAGCCCTACTGCGTCGTGACCGGCCCCGACAAGAGGATCTGGTTCACCGAGGGGAAGGCGGACAAGATCGGCGCGCTCGACCCGAAGACCGGCGCGATCGTCGAGTTCCCCGTGCCCACGGCGAAATGTTTCCCGCGCGAGATCGTGCCCGGCGCGGACGGCAATCTCTGGTTCAGCGAGAACCAGGGCAACAAGATCGGGCGGATCACCCCCAAGGGCCAGATCACGGAGTTCGACGTGCCCACGGCCGGGAGCCAGCCCCTCGGGATCGCCGCGGGGTCGGACGGCGCCGTCTGGTTCACGGAGTTCAAGGCGAGCAAGATCGGTCGCATCTCGCGCGACGGGAAGATCACCGAACTCGCAATCCCCACGCCGAATGCCCAGCCCTTCTGCATCGCCGCGGGGCCCGACGGCAACCTCTGGTTCACGCTCCAGGCCAACCGGATCGGAAAGGTGACCCTGAAGAAGTAAGGGGTGCACAACAAAACAAGCCGGTTGCGCGCACCGGCCCCTATACTGGTCGTGATGAAACGCGCGTGGATCCTGCTCGTCCTCGGCGCCGTCGCCGGTGCGGCCCCGCAGGCGGACGACTCCATCGCCGTCGCGGAGAACGACTGGCCGTGGTGGCGCGGCCCGCGGCGCGACGGCAGCGCGAACGAGAACCAGAAGCCGCCGGTCTCGTGGAGCGCGACGGAGAACGTCGCGTGGAAGGCCGAGGTCCCGGGCCGCGGACATGGCTCGCCCACGGTCTTCGGCGAGCACGTCTACCTCGCGGCCTGCGACGAGCCGATCGGCCGCCAGTCGGTCCTCTGCTACGATCGCGCCACGGGTCACCGCCTCTGGGAGTGCGAGGTCCATCCCACCGGCGCGATGCGAAAGAACGCCAAGTCGTCGGGCGCCTCGACCACCCCCGCCTGCGACGGGGAACGCGTCTACATCAACTTCGCCAACGCCGGCGCGGTCACGACGAGCGCGCTCAGCCGCGAAGGGAAAATCCTCTGGCAGACAAGGATCAGCGACTACGTCATCCACCAGGGCTACGGCTCCTCTCCCGCCCCGTACCGCTCGCTCGTCCTCGTCTCGGCCGACCACCACGGCGGCGGCGTGATTGCGGGCCTCGACCGGAAGACCGGCGCGATCGCGTGGAAGCACGAGCGCCCGAAGGTGCCGAACTACTCGTCGCCCGTCGTCCTGCGCGTCGACGGTCGCGACCAGGCGCTCCTGACGGGCTGCGACCTCGTCTCGAGCTTCGATCCCGTCACGGGAAAGGCCCTCTGGGAGATCCCCGGCTCGACAACCGAGTGCGTCACGTCGACGGTGACGGACGGCACGCACATCTTCACGAGCGGCGGCTATCCGCGCAATCACCTGGCGGCCGTGCGGGCCGACGGCACGGGGAAGATCGACTGGGAAACGAAGGACCGCGTCTACGTGCCGTCGCTCCTCGTGCGCGACGGGAATCTGTACGGCGTGCTCGACGCCGGCATGGCCGTCTGCTGGGCGTGCGACTCGGGCAAGGAGCTTTGGAAGGCCCGTCTCGGCGGCACGTTCAGCGCGTCGCCCGTGCGGGTCGGCGACGCGATCTACGCGACGAACGAGGCGGGCGAGACCTTCGTGTACCGTGCGAGCCCCGAGAAGTACACGGCGGTCGCGACGAGCAAGCTGGGCGACGAGGTCTTCGCGACTCCGGCGATCTGCGGAGGCCGCGTCTACATGCGCATCGCTCAGAAGGTCGAGGGCCGCCGCCAGGAGTTGCTCTACTGTCTCGGGGACAAGCCCTGACGTGAGCCGGGCCTTCGTCCGCGATCCCGAGCCGGGCGAGCCCCTGTGCCCCGGGTGCGGGACGCCGGGCGACGCGGTCGGTCCCGCGACCATCGAGGCCCAGCTGCCGCCCGACGCGCGCGCGACGCTCGGGGCGAACGCGTTCTACTGCGTCAACCCCGGATGCCCGACGGCCTACTTCACGTCGTGGGGCGCAAAGGTGCCGGCCGAAAAGCTGGTCTCGACCGCGTACCCAAAGGATCCCGGGGCTCCAATCTGTCCCTGCTTTGGGATCACGGCGGCAGACGTGACCGCGGACGCCCGCGATGGCCGGAAGGAGCGCGTGCGCGATCTCGTGGAGCGCTCCAAGGGACCGGGGGCCCGCTGCGCGGAGCGGTGCCCCGACGGCCGCCCCTGCCTCCCGCGGGTGCTGCGGCTCTTCCGGGAGACGTTCGAGGCGCGCTGACTTCACGAATCAGGGGCAATCCGCGCGGTAAACCGTTATTAGTATCGGTACTTCAGATCTTGCCGCTGGGAGACCTATCATGAGCAGACGCTTTCCGGTCGTCGTCGCGCTGGCCTTCGCGGTCCTTCCCGCCTGGACGCAGGCCTCCGATCCCTTCCGGATCGAGAAACAGGCGCGCATCGTCCTCATGGGCAACGGCCTCGGCTCGCGCATGATCCACTCCGGGCATTTTGAAACCGAGCTGCACGTGCGCTACCCGGAGCACCAGCTCTGGGTGCGCAACATGTGCGACGAAGGGAACACGCCGAGCTTCCGGCCCCACTCCGCCCGCAAGAACCAGCTGGGTTTCCCCGGCGCCGACAAGTTCGCCCTGCCCTATTGCGACGGCAAGCTCGCCGGCGGCGAGGGTCACTTTGAGACCGAGGAGCAGTGGCTCGCCCGCCTCAAGCCCGACGTCCTCATCGCCTTCTTTGGATTCAACGAGTCCTTCCAGGGGACCGCCGGACTCCCGAACTTCCGCGCCGAGCTCGACGCCTTCCTGAAGCACACGCTCGCCCAGAGCTACAACGGGAAGGCCCCGGCGAAGCTGGCCCTCGTCTCACCCACCGCGATCCAGGACCTCTCCGCCAAACTCGACGTGCCCGACGGCCGCCTCCAGAATCCCCTCCTCGCCACCTACACCTCCGTCATGGAAGCGGTCGCCGGCGAGAACGGCGTCCTCTTCGTCGACGCCTTCCGCGCCTCGCAGGGCTGGTACCGCGAATCCAAGGAGCCCCTGACCGCGGACGGCGCGCTCCTGAACGAGGCCGGCTACAAGAACCTGACGACCCTCCTCGTCGACCGCATCTTCGGGAAGTCCCCCGCGAAAGCCGAGGCTCGCCGCGCCGCCGTCCGCGAGGCGGTCCTCGAGAAGGACTGGTTCTGGCTCAACGACTTCAAGATCCCCAACGGCGTCCACGCCTACGGCCGCCGCTTCAACCCCTTCGGCCCCGCCAACTATCCGTTCGAGATCCAGAAGATCCGCGAGATGACCGACATCCGCGACCGGGCCCTCTGGGCGACGCTCGAGGGGAAGACCCTCGACATCGCCGCGCTCGACGCCGCGACGTCCAGGCTGCCCGAGGTCCAGACCAACTTCAAGCCCAAGGGCGACGGAATCAAGTTCCTGGACGAGAAGGAGGCGCTGGCCTCGTTCAAGCTTCCACCGGGCTACAAGATCGAGCAGTGGGCCAGCGAGAAGGAGTTTCCCGACCTGGAGAAGCCGGTCCAGATGTCCTTCGACAACAAGGGCCGTCTCTGGGTCGCCGTCATGCCCACGTATCCCCACTACCGGCCGGGTGACCCGATGCCCAACGACAAGCTCATCATCCTGGAAGACACCACCGGCAGCGGCAAGGCGAACAAGCAGACGGTCTTCGCCGATCGCCTGAACCTGCCCATCGGCTTTGAGTTCGCCCCGGAAGGCGTCTACCTTTCACAGAGCGGCGGCCAGCTCGTGCTTCTCAAGGACACAAACGGCGACGACAAGGCCGACGAGAAGGAACTCATCTTCGCCGGATTCGACGACCACGACACGCACCACGCGATCAATGCCTTCACGGCCGATCCGTCGGGCGCGATCATCCTGGCCGAGGGCACGTTCCTGCGAAGCAACATCGAGACCGCCTACGGTCCCGTGCGCGGCACCGACGGCGGCTTCTTCCGCTTCCAGCCCCAGCGGCGCCAGCTGGAGCGCCACGCGCAGCTGAACATCCCGAATCCCTGGGGCGTCGCGTACGACGAGTGGGGCCAGCACTTCTTCCTCCACACCTCCGGTCCGGACTTCGAGTGGATGGTGCCGGGCTCGATCAAGTCGCGCTACGGCGCGGCGAATCCCCGCAGCCCCGACCTGCTGGATACCTCGCAGCGCGTGCGCCCGACCTCGGGCCTCGAGTTCGTGAGCAGCCGCCACTTCCCGCCCGAGGTCCAGGGCGACGTGCTGATCAACAACAACATCGGGTTCCTCGGGACCAAGCAGCACCAGATGATCGACGAAGGCATCGGCTACCGGACGAAGTGGCGCCAGGACCTGCTCTCCTCGAGCGACCCCAACTTCCGGCCGGTCGACCTGGAGTTCGCCCCGGACGGCTCGCTCTACATCATCGACTGGCAGAACCCGCTGATCGGCCACATGCAGCACAGCGCGCGCGACCCGAACCGCGACCACCACCACGGCCGCATCTACCGGATCACCTATCCGGGCCTCCCGCTCGTGACGCCGCCGAAGGTCGTTGGAGCGACGGTCGCGCAACTGCTGGAGAACCTGAAGCTGCCCGAGTACCGCGCGCGGTACCGGACCCAGCGCGAGCTCCGCGGCCGGAAGCCGGCCGAGGTGCTGCCCGCGGTGACCTCGTGGGTGGCATCGCTCGATTCGAAGGATCCCAACGCCGAACGCTGGATGCTCGAGGGCCTCTGGGCGACCTGGGGCCAGAACCGCGTCGATGAAGCGCTGCTGCGGCGCCTGATGGACTCGAAGGACTACCGCGTGCGCGCGGCCTGCGTCGACGTGATCCGCTTCAACAGCCATCGCCTCGCGGACCAGGCCGAGCTGCTGAAGAAGGCGGCGCGCGACCCGAATGGCCGCGTGAAGCTCTGCGCGATCGTGGCCGCGACGTGGATCGGCAAGGACGCCGGTCTCGCGGTGATTGCCGAAGCCGAGAAAACCGCGGAAGGGGACGTCCTGACGAAGGAACGTTTCATCAAGGACACGTATCGCGTCGCCAAGGCCTACCTGAACAACGAGACCGTGGAGGACGTCACGGTCGTCAAGGTGCCCGAACACCTGAAGGGCGAGGAGCGGAAGCTCTTCGTGAAGGGCGCCGAGATCTACGGCCGCGAGGGCCACTGCGCGACCTGCCACCAGCCCGACGGCGAGGGCCTGGCGCTCTCCGGGTTCCCGCCGCTCTCAAAGAGCGCGTGGGTGGCGGACGAGGACCGGCTCATCAAGGTGACGCTCAAGGGCATGTTCGGTCCGCTCGACCTCGACGGAAAGAAGTACCCCGGCCTCGTGCCCATGACGCCGTTCGGCGGGCTGCTGAACGACGAGGACGTTTCCTCCGTGCTGACCTACGTCCGGAATTCCTTCGGCAACAAGTCGCCGATGGTGACCGCGGCCAAGGTGAAAGAGGTGCGGGAGGCGACCAAGGCGAGGACGGACTTCTACTCGCCCGAGGAGCTGCTGAACCCGGGGGCCAAGCCCGCGGCGGGGTCGCGGAAGTTCGTGAAGATGTGGGCGATGGACGACTTCAAGGGCGCCTTCGACGCCCCCCTGAAGGGCCGGAACTTCAACCGCGGGAAGGAAGCTTTCACGGCCGCCGGCTGCATCCAGTGCCACAACATCCAGGGCCAGGGCGCCAACGTCGGGGCGGACCTCACGAAGGCGGGAGAGGAGTACCCGGGTGCGGAGCTGCTGCGCCAGATCGTCGATCCGTCCGCGAAGATCAAGGATGAATTCCGGGTCGTCGCCGTCTTCCTGAAGAACGACGAGCGCTACAAGGGCATGATCGTCAAGCGCGACGGCGACACGATCCAGCTGGCGGAGAACCTCCAGGAGCCCACGAAGACGGTGACGATCAAGAAGAGCGACATCAGCCGGGTGGTGCCGTCGGACGTCTCGCCGATGCCGACCGGTCTGCTGGTGACGCTGTCGCGCGACGAGATCCTCGATCTCCTGGCGTACATCGTCTCCCAGGGGAATGCCAAGCACCGGGCCTTTTCGGACTGATCCGTTCCGCTCGACAGGGAGGAAGCCAGATGGGAGACTGCGACATCACCGTCCGGCCCAACGGGCCGCTGCTCGTGCAAGGCAAGGGGATCACGCTCAAGGACGCGGCGGGGAACGTCTACGACCTCGCCGGGCGCGAGGCGATCTCGCTCTGCCGCTGCGGGCTGTCCGCGAAGAAGCCGTTTTGCGACGGCGCCCACCGGACGGGCAACTTCGCGGCGGAATCGAAAGCGGTCGCGCTCCCGCCGCCGCCCCCCAAGCCGCAGGCCTGAGCCGGCCTCACTCCTTGCGCTTGTACCAGGTCCCCGAGGAGGCCGCACGGGGGTAGGTCAGCCGGAGCCGGTCCTCCTGGTTGGCGTAGTTGTTCAGGACCAGGAACGCGCCCGCCTTCGGGTCCGACCCCACGCCCAGGACCCAGTACTTCGACTCGCGGAGCGTGAGCTCGGCATCGTCCGCCTTCCACTTGCCCTCGTCGGTCTCCTTGATCTGGCGGATGCCCTGGATCGCCGAGAGAGTCTTCTTGAAGGTCCCGTCCGCGTTGAACACCACGCCTGTCCCGACGCTGATCCCCTCCACGAACGAGCCCCCGGTCCCCGTGACGTACGCGGCGATCGACGAGGAGGACGTGTCCCAGGTTCCATGCAGGTCCGCGGGGGAGTAGAGCGCGACTTTCTCCGTACCCGCCCCGGGGATCTCCGCCGACTCGAGGAATTCTTCCACCGACTTCTCCAGCCCGCTGTCGAAGCCATAGAAGATCGCCAGGATCGGGACGTAGCGTGACCCCCGGGCCAGGACGTAGAGCCCCGCGTTGACCTCCTCCCCCGTCTTGTTCTTGGCGGTCCGTTCCAGGTCGAAGCCGCACGCGGCTCCGGACTTCATCCGGCGCACCAGCGGAAGCGGCACGATGCTGGTCACGAAGTTGGGCTTGATCTCCGTGGCCCAGCGGGCGAGGAACGTCTTCCGCAGGTCCTGCTCGAGGGGTTCGCTCGGCAGGATCAGGAGACGGAAGGTCCACTTCTCGTAGAAGGTGTTCTTCACGGACTCCAGCAGGACGGTTCCGTTCTTCTCGACCGACGTCCAGCCTTCCGGGACCTTGTACTTGAGGTCGACCTTGCCCGCGCCCGCCACCGGGGGCGGGACCTTCGGGACGCCGACGGACTTGATCATCCCGCTGAAGGCATCCGAGTACTTCTGCATCGTCTCGACGCTGTCCGAGAAGACGAGGATGATCCCCTCCTCCGCGTCCTTGCGAAGGACCACGGACTGGGCCATGAGCGCATTCCCGTCCTTCTCCAGGGTTCCGACCAGGGTTTCGAACTCCCACCCGGCCTCATTCTTGGCGGCGGCGGGATCGCGGGCCGGCTTGAACGTCCCCGTCTGGCCGAGGGTCGCCTTCGCCGCCTCCGTGAGGCCCTTGAGCGAACCGACCTTCGCCGCCACCGGGACGACCACGACGGTGTAGAACTTCCCCTCGGGCATGTTCTTGGGGACCATCAGCAGGCTGCCCTCCTGCTTCCGGCTGTCCCATCCCTCGGGGACCTGCAGGGGGAGATCGCCGGCCGCGGCCGGGAGAAGTCCCATCGAAAGAATCGCGGAAAGAATGACGGAAGTCATAGGCTTGCCCTCCTCGGGGGAAGAACCGGAACGCGACGGGAGAGTGTACCACACGAGCCCGGGCTCTCCCCTTTGAACCGCGTCCAGCCTCTACTTCTTCAGGATCTCCGCGACGTCCTTGTCGAGCAGGGACTGAAGGAGCGCCTGGACGCTCTTTCCCTCCTTCGCCGCGACCGCCTCGAGCGCTTGGTACTGCCGCAGCGTCAGCCGGGCCGCGGCGTTGACGGACATCCCGTTCGGAATGTCGAGCCACGCCGACTTCGCCTTCGCGGCCGCCTCGTCATCGAGCCCGAATCCGCGGAGCACGCCCTCGGCCATCATCTGGTTTCCATACGGATTCATGTGCACGCCGTCGGAGGTCAGAAGATTGCCTCTCTTCTTTCCCGACTTCTCCAGCTCGTCGAGATCCTTCTGCATCGCGGCGCTCAAATCCGCGAGCAGGCACTTCTTCTCCTTCGCGAGCTCCCGCAGGAAGTCGTTGTAGGCGGCGAGCTTCTGGTTGTTCGCGTCCTTTGGATTCTCGGTGATCATCGTGGCGGTCAGGATCATCACCTTGATCCCCGCCGCCTGGCACTTCTCCACGATCTGCGCGAGGTTCTGCTTGTACGATTCGAGGGGCACGCCCTTCTCGCCGTGCCAGACGTCGTTCACCCCGCAGCTGACCGTCACCCAGTGGGGCTTCTTGTCGATCACGTCCCGCTGCAGGCGCGCGAGCATGTCGTTGGACTTGTGGCCCGAGATCCCCGCGCCGACCGCCGTCGCGTTGATCCCGTTCGTCTTCAGGCCGTGGATGACGAGGCTCACGTAGCCGGTCGGCCCCATGCCTCCCTGCGTGATCGAGTCGCCGAGGAACGCGATCTTCTCGCCCTCCTTCACCGCGATCTCGCCCGCCGCGATCGCACCGCACAGCGCCGCCGACACGAGAAGTTTCATCATGGCTTTTCCCTTTCCAAGGCCCCTCTTATACCATGGGATCGTGCGCGGACTCCCGCTCTTCCTGCGCGTCACCGGGTGGGCCGTCTCGCTCGCCGGCGCGGCGCTCCTGCTCGCCTCGGGGGGCTTCGGCGTCGACGGACGAAAGCCGCTCGCGTGGGCCGGGGTGTTCGTTTTTCTCGGCGGCGTGACCCTCACCTCGAGCTCGATGGTCGTGGCGCAGATCCAGAGGATGCGCGCCCTCCGGCGCCCGCCCGGCCGGTCCGATCACTTCCCGATGCAGTGAAGGAGCTGAAGGGAGGTTCCAACAATGCTGTGCACCTCCCCTTCAATTTTGTCGCTCGAGATCCCAACGGCCCCGGCTCAAGAATGGCCGTTGCTTTGCTCTACTTCCGGAAAGTCGAGAGACAAGAGACATGAGAGTGCTGATTGCGGGTGATTCACGGGCGGAACGCGAACTTTGTCGCGGGGTGCTGGAGAATCTCGGGTACGCACCCCAGGACATCCTGGTGGCTACTTCGGGCCCTGAGTCGGTCGAATCGGTCCGGTCCTCCGCGCCCGGCGTCGATTTGATCGTGGCCGACTGGCGCCTGCCCGGCAGCGAAGGCTACGCGCTGCTCCGGGGATTGAAGAGGATTCCCGGGGGCCGGCAGGTCGGCGTCCTCTACTGCCTGAGCCACGAGGAACGGGTGGCGGCCGATCCGCCGTTCCGCTGGGAGACGCTCGATTTTCTCGAGCGGCCGGTCACCGAGAGCTCGTTCCGGGAGAAGATCCGGAAGCTCGAGGGAGAGATCGAGACGCACCGGATCCAGGAGCTCTCCCGGAAGAAGGAAGACCGTTCGCCCGACGATCTTCCATTCTTCCTAAGAATCCCCTCGCCGGCCATGCAGGGCTTCCTGGGGATGGCGGTCCAGGGGACCTATGAGGCGGGCACGACCTTGATCCAGGAAGGGGAGAAGGTGGAGTTCTTTTACATCGTGACCGCCGGATCTTGCCAGGAGGCCGGGCGTAACTTGGGAACGGGGGATTGCGTGGGGGCTTCGTCGTTCCTCTCGGGAAAGCCCCACGCCGGGGCGGTGGTGGCGCGGAGCAAGATGCGGGTGGCCTCCCTGTCGCGATCCCGCATGGCGGAATTCCTGCGCCGGCATCCGGCGGTCGAAGCGCACCTGGCGGAACTGCTGGCGCCGGACGAGGTTCCCGAGAAGTCCACGACGGATTCCGAGTTCAGGGTGACGCAGCGGGCGGTCTGCCTCAGCGACGTGGTCCAGGTGCTCCAGAAATCGCGCGAGACGGGAACCTTGCTGGTGGCCCAAGGATCGGAGAGGGGCGGCGTGACGATCCGCGGCGGAGAGATCCGTCACGCCTGGCTTGGAAAGAAGACGGGCGAGGAGGCCTTCGTCGAAATCGCGGGATGGGCGACGCCCACCTTCAGTTTCACGTCGGGAAAGTCCGACCACGCGGAGACGATCACCCGGACGACGATGAGCCTCCTGATGGAGACCGCGGCGCGGCTCCAGGAGTCGAGCGAGGGCCGGACGCAGGCCGGTCACTTCCCGATGCAGTAGAGGGCGCGGTCGGACCGCAGGTAGATCGCGCCGCCCCAGAGCGCGGGCGAGGCGACGAACGTCTCCTCGAGCGCGTTCTCGGCCAGTTTCTTTGGCTCGTCGCCCAGCTGGAAGATCGTCGTCACGCCCTTCTCGCTCACCACGTACATCCGGCCCTCGGCGAAGACCGGAGAGGCCGATTGCGGCCCCGCCGCGCGCTCGCGCCAGAGGACCGTCCCGTCCTTTGGATCGGCGCACGCCACGACGCCGCCGGAGTTGATCGTGTAGAGCTTCCCCTGGTAATAGCTCGGCGACGCGGTGGCGCTCGCCAGGGCCGCCGATTCCCAGTCCTTCGCCCCGTCCCGCCGGAGCGCGACGAGCGGCCCGCCCGGCGCGAAGATTTCGCCGCCGCCGTCGACCGGCGAGGGGATCGACGCAAACTTCCCGGCCACGCCCCACCGCTTCGCGCCCGTCCGCGGATCGAGGGCGGCCAGCTCGTCGGGGGATTGGAAGAGGACCAGGCCCCCCGCGACGAGCGGCGTCGTCCAGTTGATCTTCTGCGGCCGCGACTGCTTCCACCGGTTCGCCCCCGTCCGGGCGTCGATCCCGGAGACGAACGAGTCCCCCACGTTCTCCATCGCCACGAGGAGCGCGCCGTCGTGCAGCACCGGCGACGCGGCCATCCCCACGTTGTTGCCGATCGTCGGGTAGTCGCCGCAGAGCGAGCGATACCAGAGGAGCGCGCCGTCGCGGTCGAGCGCGGCGAGATCGCCCGTCGCGAAGAGCGCGAAGACCCCGGTGCCGTCCGCCGCGGGCGTCGGCGCGGCCATGCACGTCTTCGAGTTGCACTGCGTTGACCCCGTGGCCCGGAACTGCCGCTCCCACCGCTTCGCCCCGCTGCGGGCGTCGAAACAGAATACGTGGAGCCGGTCCTGCTCGGGGCCCGTGCAGGCCGTGACGTAGAGCCGGCCCCCGGCGATCACCGGGCTCGAGAGGCCGCGGCCCGGGAGGTCGATCTTCCACCGGATCCCCCGGTCCTTGCCCCATTCGACGGGAAAGCCGGTCTCCTCCGAGATTCCCCGGCCTCCGGGCCCGCGGAACTGCGGCCACTCCTGCGCCCAAGCCGGCCGCGCCGCGAGCAGGCCGAGGAGGATGATCGCGTGCTTCATCGGCTTCCTCCGACGAGGCGCACCGGCACCGCCGTGCCGAGCGCGTCGCAGATCCGTCCCTGGAACGACCAGCCCTGCGCCCAGTCCTCCTTCTGTTCGTTCTGGCAGATCTTCAGAAGGATCTCGTTGCGCCCCGGCCGGAGCCGCCCCCGCCCGACGTACTGGTCCATCTTCATGCCGTGGTGGTACTCGTTGCGGAAGAAGACCGGCTCGCCGTTGAGGAAGATCTTCACCGCGTTGTTCGTGCCCACGCGCACCTCGACCGGGCGCGCGGACAGGGCCTCGACCGACGCGAATGCATACGCGACCGCCCCCATCTCCTTTCCGAGCGTCTCGTTCAGATCCACCTTCCCGTGCGGATCGGCCGTGGAGCACTCGACGACGCGCACGCGCCGCCCGCCCTTCCCCTCGAGTTCCGCCTTCAGGTCGACGCGCTTCTCGGGTGGATAGGCGACGTCGAATCCCTTCATCTCGGTGTTGTCGAACGTCGTGAGGATCGTCCAGCGCGGGATCACGCCGTAGTGGACCTGGACGTCAGCCTCGACGCCGAGCCCCTTGAGGATCTTCGCCAGCGCGTCCACCTGGTCCCGGTCGCGGGCGTGGTCGAAGACTTTCCGATAAGCTTGCGCCGCGGCGGTCCGGTCGCCGCCCTTCATCACCTTCTCGGCTTCCGTCGTGGCGCGCGCGACGGCGTCGCGCCGCAGCTCCTGGCCCGGATCGTCGAGCATCCCCGGGAGGAGCCGGCTGGTCGCGGTCGCGTCGACTCGGACCAGCCACTCGTACGCGAGGTACCGGGCCGCGCCGTCCTGCCGGGTCTCGCGGACGAACGCCTCCAGTCCCGCCGCGTCGAGCGGCTGGCGGTCCAAAAGCGTCCGCTCCGCGATCGCGTCGGCTGCGGATCGGAGCCAGTTGGCCGCGCGCGGGGTCGCGCCGTCAAACGCGCCCAGGACCGGGAGGAGGGCGTCCGGGCCGCGGGCCACCACGGACCGCCACGCCTCGGCGGCCGCAGCGTGTCCTTCGCCCTCGGCTCCGACCGCGCGGAGGGCCGAGAGCGACTCTTCCAGTTCCCGCGCGGGTGAAACGGCGCACGCCCCGGCCAGGAGGGCCAGGGCGGACAACCATCGATGGCGCATGGTGGGGTCCCCCCGTTCTCCCTATGGAACGCCCGGGAAGTCCCTGCGGGGAATCCAGCTGAACCAAAGAGTCAGGGATTCCGGAAGGGCGACGACCCCCGGGCGTAAGCTGGCATGCGGATTCTGAAGAGGGGGCTATCGCGGGATGAAGGCCTCCCGATTATCGGCACATTTTATCCATTTGAACGAGGAAGGCCTTTCCGAAAGGACGACAGTGTCATCCCCGCGATATTACATCCCGTTTATGCAGGCGAAAATGTGCTCAAAGTCGAAGGGTAGGTTCTTATACGGAGGACGAGGCTGCGTCTTCGCCCAGGATCGGTCAGGCGGTCATGACAAGACCAGTCCCATGGGCAGGGCCCAGAGCCGATCACGGAGATGGACGGCATCCCGACCGTTGTGGACCAGGATTCCCGCCCGGCATCGCTGGGTCGCCGCCAGGAACGTCTCCAGCGGCGCGAGATCGTCCTCGTTCCATCGGGTCGCCGCCTTGATCTCGAGAGCCAGGCTGTCCCGACCGTCCTCGATCACGAAATCCACCTCGAAGCGCCCCTGGACGTGCCAATAGTGGAGTCGCGCCGCCGGCCAGTGGGCCGCAAGGATGCCCGCCAGATTTTGCGCGACGTAGGTCTCAAGCAGGTAGCCCCGAAGCGGCTCATCCGATGAAAGCGCGAGATCCTTCACGCCCGCCAGGTAGGCGGCTATTCCCACGTCGGTGAAGAGGAGCTTGGGGGATTTGATGAGCCGGCTCGTCCGGTTCTTGAGGTACGCGGGAAGGCGCGCGATGACGAACGATGTCTCCAGGAGATCGAGATAACGGGCGGTGGTCACGCTGTTCAATCCAGCGTCCCGCGCGAGCCCGCTCTGCTTCAGGATCTGGCCCGTCCGTAGGGCCGCCCTCTGCATCACCCGGCGAAACGCCATCAGGTCCGCCACCTGGGCCAGGCTCCGGAGGTCACGCTCGAGGTAGGTCTGTTCGAAACTGCGAAACCAGAGGGACGGATCCTCAACCTCGTCCAGGCATACGGAGGGCATTCCCCCTTTCAGGAGTTCGGCCGGCGAGATCGGAGCAGGCGGGGTGTCCAAGCGAAGCCGCGGCGGCCCTTCCCGCCCCTTGGACGGTCCCAGGATCGCGCCCCCGGCAAAGGGCTGCTCCCCGGAAAATCCTGCCTTCCCCGCTGCACCCGGTGCGACCGCCTTGAAGAAGTTTGGAAGGAAGGGAGGGTGCCCGGTCTGGCCCAGGATCTCGCGACGATGAAAGGGGTGAAGGTTGAGATACACGGCCCGCCCCGCGAGCGTCTCGGACAGGTTCTTGAGGAGAAGCAGGTTGGCGGAGCCGCTCAGGAGGAATCGGCCCGGCCGTCGCTTGCGGTCGACCTCCCGCTTGAGAGCCGTGAAGATCTCGGGACACTTCTGGGCCTCGTCGAGGGTGAGAGGCTCCTCGCCCGAGAGGAGCGCCTCGGGATTCGCCTTTGCAGCCTCAAGCTGCGCGAAGTCGTCGAAGGTGACGTACCGGCGACCCCTGAGGCCGGGCTCTTCCTTGAGGAGGGTGGTTTTCCCGGTCTGCCTCATCCCCGTGATCGCCACCACGGGCATCTGGCGAAGGGCTTGAAGGACGGGCCGGGTCACTTCACGGGTCCTGTAGGGTGTCATTTACTAACACTATATGTTAGTTTATGACACCGCGCAAACCGAAACGGCAGATGGGGCCATCCATGACTTTGTTCCTTGGATTTGATCTGCCGCGTTGGGCGGACGAGGGACACCCTTCCGGGCAGAGGGCAGTCGCGGGCCCCCGGATCGCACGCCAGCCCCGACACTTCCGAAAGGGGAGTTCGTCGCTAGAAGGAAAAGATGTCCTCCAGGCGGATCGTCAGACCCGGGATGAGCGCCGACTCAAAAGACTGGCCCTCTTTGTAGACGCGCGAGCGGCGGGGACTGCCAAACTCGCGTACTTCGACGGTGCGATTCGCGACGTCCATCATCCAATACTCCCGGACCGCCGCACGATCGTAGAGGGCGAGTTTCGGCCCCCGATCCTCAGTGGCCGTCGACGGGGAAAGAACTTCGATCACAAGATCCGGGGGGCCCTGGATGTTTTTCCCGGCCAGGATCGAGGAGTGGTTCTCCGAGACGAACACCACGTCCGGCTCAACAATGTCGATTGGCGAAAGAACGACATCCGTCGGGGCGACGAACACGCGCCCGAGTTTCTTGAGAAGCACGTAGGCCCGCAACAGCGCGGCAACATTCAGGACAACCGTCTGGTGGTCCAGATTCGGCGCCGGCGTCATGTACTCTTCCCCCTCGATGATCTCGTGGCGGAATCCGTCGGCCGGGATCTTTTCGTAGTCGGCGTAGGTCAGCTTCTTTGCCGTCGTCACCATGACCTCATCCTATCGCTCGGGACGCGGCATGTCAAAGCCGTCGGACCCTGCTTCTCCGCCTCGAACGTCAGCTCGTTGTCGCCCCCTCGAGATCCCCTCCCGCTGATGCGGTCGGAATTGTACTCAACCCCAGGATGGGAAGGGGAGGGTGGGACTCCCAACCCCCGCGACGCCGCGGGCCCTTTCTCCCCCATGTCTTCGCCCTCCGTGGGATAGAATGTCGCTTGGATGTCCGACACCAAGAAACGCCGCGGCGGGACGAGGATCTCCCGGATCCAGCCGCCTGAAGCCCTGGACCTGCACGGGATCGCGGAGAACCTCTACGCGCTCCAGCAGGACCTGGAGACCGCGCGCAAGATCCAGGGCCGCCTGCTCCCGCCGAAGCCCGAAGTCGCCGGTTACGACTTCGGGATCTATTACCAGCCCGCGGGGGAGGTCGGCGGAGACTTCTACGACTTTCTCCCCATGGACGGCGGGCGGATGGGCCTGCTGGTCGCCGACGCGTCGGGCAAAGGTCTGGCCGGCGCGCTCCTCATGGTCGAAGCGAGGGCTATGATCCGCGCGATGGCCTCGGTGACCTCCTCGCCCCGCGAGATCCTCGCGGGCGTCAACCGCGTCCTGCTCCGCGACCTCGAGAAGGGGCGCTTCGTGACCGCCTGCTTCGGCCTCCTGGACCCGGCGAAGGGGACGCTCTCGGTGGCCAACGCGGGCCACACCCCGCTCCTCCTCTGCCGGGAGGCCGGCAAGAGGATCGTCCCGGTGCAGCCCAAGGGGTCGATCCTCGGCGTGGTCCCCGACGCGAAATTCATCGCCGGGCTGGCCGAGGAGATCGTGGACCTCCGCCCGGGCGACCGCTTCCTCCTCTATTCGGACGGAGTCTCCGAGCTGATGAACCCGGTCAACGAGGAGTTCGGCATGGATCGACTGACGACGTGGATGGGCGTCAACGCCCACCTGTGGTCGGAGGACGCCGTGCGAAGCCTGACCGACGCCCTCGAAGTCCACCGCGCCGGACAGGTGCAGTCGGACGACATCACGATCCTGACCGGCCGCTTCGATCCCTGAGTCGAACTCAGGCCGTCGCCGCCGCGTGCAGCGCCTTGATGTAGCCGATGCTGTACGCCCAGCCCGTCAGGCGGCCCCCCGCCATCGACGGGACGTGGTCCGCGATCACGCAGCCGCGGAAGTCGACCTCGTGCAGCGTCCTCATCAGCTTCAGCATGTCCATGCACCCGTTGTCGACGAACGTCTCCACGAAGTACGGCAGCGGCGCGCTCACGTTCCGGAAATGGATCTTCCAGAGCTTGCCCAGCCCCGCGAAATAGCGCGCGGCCTCGAGCACGCTCTTCCCCATCCCCTTCCCGCCCTCGAGCCACGTCCCGGCGCAGAGACAGACGCCGACGTTCGGGCTGTTCGCGATCTCGAGCGCCCGCACGTAGCCGTCGAAGCTCCCGAAGATGCAGCGCGGGACGCCGCCCAGCTCGGGCACGGGCGGATCGTCCGGGTGGATCCCGATCCGGATGCCCAGCTCCTCCGCGACCGGCACGACCGCCTTGATGAAGACCGTGTAGTTCTCCCAGATCTCTTCCTTCGTGAAGGCCCGGCCGTGGGTCAGCGGGCCCTCGAAGACCTTCCCGATCCAGTAGCCCTTGTCCGCCTTCGCGAGGTTGAACGCCCGCGCCGACGCGCCGCCCCGCGTCGTCTCGCGCGCGGTGCTCCAGATGCCGTTCCCCATGTGGGCGTACGTGGTGTAGAAGATCCCCGCCTTGGCCAGGTTGCGGAGATACGCCTTGTACTCCTCGATCTTCTGGTCGCGCCCCGGCAGGTTGAGCGTGACCTCCGGCATATTGTGCACGTTGCTGTTGCCGATGTTCCAGACCTTGAGCCCCGCGGCCTCGACCTTCTGCTTCAGGCGGACGAAGTTCTCGAGCGTCGCCTTCTCGCCGCCCGTGGGGATCGCGACATACTCGACCCCCAGCTGCTGGGCGAAGAGAAGATCCTCGTCGGCGGGCTCGGTGGGAACCTGGAGCGTGATCTTGATCCCCGGCGACAGCTCGGGCAGCCTCGCGGTCCCCTTTGGATTCGCCACCTGCAGCGGCGCGCACGCGTTCGTCGCCGCCACCGCGCCCAGCGCGGCGGTGATGAACGACCTTCGCGTCGGACGACTATCCATAGCCATGGCCTGGGCCCTCCTCCGAATGGCGTGCATTATGCCACGATCGGATCTTCGCAGGGTATTCTTACCCAAGATGGACGAACCTCGCGGCCCCTCGCTCGCCGGACGCGCCGTGCTCGCCGTAATCCTCATGGTGGGCTTCTACGTGCTGGCCCTCGGGATCGCGGGCGCGCTCCTCTTCATCCCCTGGGCGGAGTGGCACTACGCCCACCGGATCCACGCCAAGCTCCTTATCGCCTGCATCGTCGGGGCGGGCCTCATCCTCTTCTCGATCCTCCCCCGGCGCGACCGCTTCGTCCCGCCCGGCCCGCGCCTCGATCCCCGGCGGCACCCGCGGCTCTTCGACGAGCTCAAACGGATCGCGACCGCGACCGGGCAGGCGCTGCCCTCCGAGGCGTACCTCGAGCCCGACGTGAACGCATGGGTGAGCCAGCGCGGCGGCTTCATGGGGATGGGCGGCACCCGGGTGATGGCGGTGGAGCTCCCGCTCCTCCGCGTCCTCACCGTCTCGCAGCTGCGGGGTGTCCTCGGCCACGAGTTCGGCCACTACCACGGCGGCGACACGAAGCTCGGGCCCTGGATCTACAAGACGCGCGAGGCGCTCTTCCGCACGCTGTCGACCCTCGCGGGCAACGACTCGATCCTCCGCTTCCCGTTCATCGGCTACGCAAAACTGTTCTTTCGCGTGAGCAGCGCGATCTCCCGGCGCCAGGAGCTGGCCGCCGACCGGCTGGCCGCCCGCATCGTCGGGGCGAAGTCGTTCGGCGACGGCCTCCGCGCGGTGCACGAGGCGGGGCTGGCCTATGAAGCCTATCTCGAGAACGAGCTCTTCCCCGTGCTCAACATGGGCCACCGCCCGCCCGTCGCGGAAGGCTTCGCCCGCTTCCTCTCGTCCAAGTCGGTCTCGCAGCAGGTCGAGACCCTCGTCCAGAAGGAGATGAAATCGAACCGGCGCGATCCCTACCTGACCCATCCCCCGCTCGCCGAGCGACTCCAGGCGCTCTCGGGTCTTCCGGAGGGGACGGTCCCCGCCGACGACCCGCCGGCGATCTCGCTCCTCGGGCACGTCGACGAGCTCGAGGTGGAGCTCCTCCACGCGGTCACCGGAAGCGAGAAGGTCCTCAAGCTCAAGACCGTCTCGTGGGACGAAATGGGCGACAAGGTCTTCCTCCCGATGTGGAGGGAGCGGGCGCTCGAGAGCGCGCCCCTGCTACAAGTGATGACCCCCGCCTCGTTTCCGGACCTGGCCCCGCGGCTGGCCGAGCTCGGGGCGAAGATCTCGAAAGAGCCGATCTCGAAGGAGGACGCCCGGTCGCTCGCCGGCTCGACCCTCTCGGCGGCCCTCGCGCTGGCGCTCGTCCGGGCCGGCTGGTCCCTGCGCGTCGACCCCGGGGAGAGCGCGACGCTCACCCGCGGAGGGGAAAGCCTCGAGCCGTTCGCCGTCTTTCCCGCGCTCGAGAAAGAGGAGCTGACCGCCGACGCCTGGCGGGCCCGGTGCGCCGCGCTCGGGATCGGATCGCTCGACCTCACGACGCCCGGCGATCCACCTCCAGCTTCCCCGCCCGGATGACGCGGCCCACCAGGTTCGCGCCGAGCCAGTAGGGGATCTCGCGGTAATCCTTCGCGTGCCAGACGACCAGGTCGGCGCGCTTGCCGGGCTCGAGGCTCCCCGCGCGCTCCCCCTCGCCGCACGCGAACGCCGCGTTGATCGTCGCCGCCGCGAGCGCCTCCGCGGGGGACATCCCGAGGTGCGTGCAGGCAAGCGACAGGATGAGGGGCAGGCTGAACGCCGTGCACGAGCCGGGGTTGAAGTCGGTGCCGAGCGCGATGGGCACGCCCTCTTCGATGATGCGCCGCGCGGGGGCGTAGCGGCCGCCGCCGAGGAAGAAGCTCGTTCCCGGCAGGAGCACCGCGACCGTCCCCGATCTCCGGAGCGCGCGGATCCCGCGGTCGGTCACGGCCATGAGGTGGTCGGCGCTCACCGCGCCCAGCTCGGCGGCGAGCTCGGCCCCGCCCGTGGCGCGGAACTCCTCGGCGTGCATCTTGAGCGTCATCCCCGCCGCCTTCGCGGCCGAGAGGATCATGCGCGCGTCGTCGACCGAGAAGACGCCCACCTCGCAGAAGACGTCGCAGTGGCGGGCCAGCCCGCGGACACGCGGCACCATGACCTCGGCGACCTCGCGGACGTAGTCGGCGCGCGCCATCCCGTGCGGCACCTCGTGGGCGCCGAGGAACGTCGGCACGCAGCCGAGCTCGCGGATCGCCTCGAGTGACTTCACCTCGTCCCCGACCGAGAGCCCGTAGCCGCTCTTCGCCTCGACGGTCGTGGTCCCGTGCTCCAGCATCGCGCGGACCCGCGGCCGGCCGGCCTTGACGAGCTCGTCCCGCGTGGCGGCGCGGACCTTCTCGACGGTCGCGTGGATGCCGCCCCCCGCCTGCGCGATGTCCTGGTAAGACTTCCCCGCGGCCCGCATCTCGAACTCGTTCTCACGCGAGCCCATGAAGACCAGATGCGTATGGGGGTCGACGAGGCCGGGCGTGACGAGCGCCCCCTTCGCGTCGATCGTCGATTTCGCCGAGAAGCGGGCGCGGATCTCGGCGGTCGGCCCCACGGCGACGACGAGTCCCTTCTTCACCGCGACCGCGCCGCCGTCGACGATCCCGAGGTTCGAGTGCTCGGCTCCGATCCGCGGCCGGGCGGGGCCGGCCAGGGTGACGAGCGCCCCCGCGTTCACGACCAGGAGATCGACGGGAGTTTTCGGCATCGACGGATTCTAGCGGACCCGTGGAGGTCTCGGCCGGAAATAAAACAGGGCGGCCGTGGGTGAGACGGGCCGCCCCGGACTATATGGGTAAGAGGCCGGAAACCCATAGAAACCCATATGGGTCAACTTATGGGTATTCTACCTCTTCAACGCCGGGGGTCAAGGAAACGTCTCAGGAATCGTCGCGGCCGACCTCGAATCCCCGCGCGCGGAGCGCCCCCTCGAGCTCGCCGGGTTCAAACGTGTCCGGGAGCGGACGGAGCTCGCGTCCCTGCCAGAGGAGCCTCGCGGCCAGCGACGCCGGGAGCGACGCCACCCGCTGGCCCCGCGGCTCGGCGATCACCCAGGCGCGCCGGTGCTTCACCTCCACCATGACGCATCTCTTCCCTCCCCCGAGGCCGCGGAAAAGATTCGCGAGCCGGATCATCGGGCCGGGCGGCGGAAGCGGCATCCCCATGCGGAAGAGCTCGCGCGCGAAGACAAAGCCTCGATTGATGAAGTCGAGGTCGAACCCGCACTTGAAGTCGATCGCCGGGTCGGCCGATTCGAACGAGTGCATCGGCCGTTTTCCAAAGGGGAAGCGGACGACCTCGCGATGACGCCAGTAGCCCCGCCGGATCCCCTCGAGGAGCGACGTGATCGCGGCCGCCCCTTTCTCGTTCCGGTTCCCCATGTAGAGAAAGGCGCGGACGGGCCCGGGGCCCAGCCCCCGCGCGAGCGTGACGACGAGCGCCGGGATGGTCGACATCCCCGCCAGCACCCGCGGCCGTCCCTTGAGCTTCGCGAGATAGTCCTTCGCGTCGGCGATGTCGACGTACCACGCCCCCGCCCGCGCGCACGCCTCCACCACCCGCAGGTCCTGCCCCTGGTAGGGGCCGGCACAGTGGACCACGATCGAGGCGAATGAGAAATCGAGCGGCCCGGCGAGATCGAGGGCGCGCCCCTCCGCGTGCGGAAAGCGCGACGCGGCCGCGCGAGCCTTCTCGAGATTCCGGGAGGCGATGACGAGCGGGAGGTCCGCGAGGTCCTCTGCGATCAGCGTCCCGAAGACGCCCGTCCCGCCGAGGATTAGGATCGGCTTGGCCACCGGCCTATTGACGGAGCTGGCCTTCCCCCGTGACGACCCATTTGCAGCAGGTGAGCTCCTCGGCGCCCATCGGGCCGCGGGCGTGGAGGCGCTCGGTCGAGATCCCGATCTCCGCGCCCAGGCCGTACTGGCCGCCGTCGGCGAGCCGCGTCGAGCAGTTCCACATCACGCTCGAGGAGTCCACCTCGTTGAGGAACCGGCGCGCCGCGTACTCGTTCTGCGTGACGATGGCGTCGGTGTGGGCCGAGCCGTACGTGTTGATGTGCCGGATCGCCTCGTCGAGGTCCTTCACCACCTTGACCGACATCACGAGGTCCAGGTATTCCTCCGACCAGTCCTCCTCGGTCGCGGCCTTCATCGCCGGCACGATCGCGCGCGCCGCGGCGTCGCCCTTGAGCTTGACGCCCCCCTTGACGAGGCGCTCGGCGATCGCGGGGAGCATCGTCGCGGCGATCCTCTCGTGGATCAGGAGCTTCTCCGCCGCGTTGCACGTGGCGGGCCGCTGGCACTTCGAGTTCTGGACCACCGTGCGGGCCATGATCGCGTCGGCCGCCTCGTCGACGTAGACGTGGCAGTTCCCCTTGGAGTGCTTGATCACCGGGATCCGCGATTTCTCGACGACCGTGCGGATCAGCCCCTCCCCGCCGCGCGGGATCACCAGGTCGATGAACTGGTCGAGCTTGAGCAGCCCGTCGATCGCGTCGTGACCGCCCTCGACCAGCTGGACCGAGTTCGTGGGGAGGCCTTCCTGCGCCACCGCGCCCTGGAGGAGCGTGGCGATCATCCGGTTCGTCCGGTCGGCCTCGTGTCCGCCCTTGAGAAGGACGGCGTTCGACGAGCGGATGCAGAGGGCCGCCGCCTCCGCCGTCACGTTCGGCCGCGCCTCGAAGATCATGAGGATGACGCCGATCGGGACGCGGATCCGCTGGATCTTGAGGCCCGAGGGGACGCGCCGCTCGTCGACGATCTTCCCGACCGGGTCGGGCTGGGCGGCGATCGCGTCGAGGCCCTTCACGATCTCCTCGATCCGCTTCTCGTCGAGCTTCAGCCGGTCGAGCTTCGCCTCGCTCAGGCGGTCGTGCACGGCCTGGTCGAGGTCGGCCTTGTTGGCCTCGAGGACGTCGCCGATCCGCGTGCGGATCCGGGCGCCCATGGCCTGGATCGCGGCGCTCCTCTGGATCCCGTTGGCGCGGCGCAGAAGCACCGACGCCTCCTTCGCCCGCTTGGCCTGCTCATCGTGTGTCATGACCCTGATTCTATTCGCGCCGGACGGCCTTGGGAAAAGATTTCAGGCGAGGACGACCAGGTTGTCGCGGTGGATGATCTCGTCGGAGCCGCGGAAGCCGAGCACCTTCTCGATCTCCTCCGTCCGTTTCCCCAGGATCCGGCGGAGATCGGACGCGGCGTAGTTGACGAGACCCTTGGCGATGTCGGCGCCCGCCGCGTCGCGCACCACGACGGGGTCGCCCACGTCGAAGTCGCCGTCGCACGCGGTGACGCCCACGGCGAGCAGGCTCCGCCCGTTCCGGCAGAGCGCCTTCGCACCGCCCGCGTCGACGGTCACCGATCCGGCCGCCTTGAGCGTGTGGGCGATCCAGCGCTTGCGGTGGTCGAGCCGGGTGCCGGTCGGGGCGAACAGCGTCCCCGCGCCGCCCTCGAGGGCGTCCTTGAGCGACACCTTCTTCCCGTGGACGAGGAGGAGCGAGCCGCCCGAGGCGGTCACCGTCTTGGCGCAGCGGATCTTCGAGGCCATCCCGCCGCTCCCGAGCCCCGTCGTCCCGCCCGCCGCGGCCTCGACCGCCGGCGTGACCTCGCGCACCTCGCGCTGGATCGCGCCGTCCATGATGAAGCCGTCGACGTCCGAGAGGAGGATCGTCACCTCCGCGTCGACCGCGTTGGCCACGAGGCCGGCCAGGATGTCGTTGTCGCCGAACTTGATCTCGTCGACGCCGACGGTGTCGTTCTCGTTGATGACCGGGAGGACCTTTTTCTCCTCGAGGACGGCGAGGCAGTTGCGAAGGTTCAGGTAGCGGCGCCGGTCCTGGAAATCCTCGTGCGTCAGGAGCAGCTGGGCGACGGCGTGGCCGAGCGGCGCGAGCACGCCGTTGTAGACCTGCATGAGGAGGGACTGCCCGACCGCCGCGGCGGCCTGCAGCTCGGGGATGGAGTCGGGGCGCTTCGACATCCCGAGCGGCGCGAGTCCCGACCCGATCGCGCCGGAGGTGACGAAGATGACGCTTCGGCCCGACTCCTTGAGGGAGACCATCTCGCCGAGGAGGCGCTGGATCGTCGCGAGGTCGGGCCGCTGGCCCTCGTCGAGGAGGGTCCGCGTGCCCGCCTTGACGACGACGCGCTTCGCCCGTTTGAGGAATTCCCGGTCCATCGGGGGAGCATCTTATCCCCGCCCCCGGGGCAAGTCAACCGGGCCCCCGGGGTTCATGTTTGCAGCGCTCCCGCGGATCGCCGTTTGCTCCTTGCGGAATCATGGGGTAAACTTCTGGCACCCAGCGGCGGGATCTGAACGATGAGCGCGCAACCGTTGACGGAAGTCCTTCGCGACAGGCTCAAGGCTTTTCTCATCTTCACCAAGTCGAAGCTCCTCTCGAGCGGCGCGGACCTCGACCGGCTCGCGCAGCTGCGCCGCCTGAGCGACGTCCGCATCCGCCAGTTCTCCGTCGGCCGGCCGCAGATCACCGCCGCCGACCTTGCGGGGCTCCTGTCGGACCCGAGGAGCGGGCGGTTCGACGCGACGGCCGAGGAGACGGGGCTGCTCCGCGCGGGGCACCTCTCGTTCGCCCTCACGCCCCTGGGCGAGGAGATGGGATACCTGACCGAGGCCTGCCTCACCCAGCAGATCGTGGGGGCCGCGCCGATGCAGGCCCTGATGAAGGAGTTCGTGGAGCGGAGCGGGCCGACGCCCGAGTCACCGGCCGCCCGCCCCTCGCCCCCGGCCGTCTCGGCGCCCCGGCCTCTCCCGCCCGCGGTGACGAAGCTCCTCGGCAACGTCCGCGAGCTCTGGACGATCCCCGCCAACACGCTCAGGATCCTCGACCTCCTGCAGGCCCCGGAGACGCGCCCCGAGTCGGTCTGCTCGGAGATCGAGAAGGACCCGGGGCTCTCCGCACAGTGCCTCCGGGTCGTCAACTCCGCGAACTTCGCCCTCGGGTCGCGCATCGGCTCGATCAAGCGCGCGGTGGTGACCCTGGGATACCAGATGACGCGGCGCATCGTCTCGATCTCGGCGCTCGTCTCGACGCTCGGCCGGCCCCACGGCGAGATGGAGTTCGACCTCCGCGGGTTCTGGCAGCACAGCCTCTGGGTGGCCCACGCCGCCTCGCTCGTCTCGCGCGCCGGCCGCATGGGCAACCCCGACGAGCACTTCGCCGCGGGTCTCATGCACGACATCGGGAAGCTGGTCGAGTACCAGTTCCTCCGCGAGCCGATGAAGAAGATCCTCGCGGCCGTCCGGTCCGGCGGATCCTTCCACGAGGAGGAGCGCCGCCGCCTGGAGACCGATCACTCGGAAATCGGGGCGTGCCTCTGCGAGCGCTGGCGGTTCCCCATGCCGATCGTGGAGTCGGTGCGCCACCACCTGGACACGCCCGAGCAGCTCGAGGAGCTCCAGCTGCCGCGCGAGGCGCTCGTGGTCGCGGCCCTCTGCCACCTCTCGCGCCAGCCGATCTCGCCCGCGGCGCCCGACACGTGGGGCGTCTTCCTCCGCCTCCCCGTCGAGAAGGTCGAGGTCATCCGCGCCGAGGCGACCCGGCTCTCCTCCGGCAGCCTCAACGAGGTCTTCATCCCCGCGTGAGGCTCCTCCTCGCGCTCCTCCTGGCCGCGCCCCCCGCGCCGGTCCGGTCGGGCGCGGAAGTGCTGGCGCGCGACGGCTTCAAGCCGCTCCAGGGAAAGCGCGTCGGGCTCGTCACCAACCACACGGGCCGCGACCGCGAGGGCCGCGCGACGATCGACGTCCTCTTCTCCGCGAAAGGCGTGACGCTCGCGGCGCTCTTCAGCCCCGAGCACGGCATCCGCGGCGAGGCGGACGCGAAGGTCGCGAGCGCAAAGGACGAGAAGACGGGCCTGCCCATCCACAGCCTCTACGGGAAGACGATGAAGCCCGCCGCCGAGATGCTCAGGGACGTGGACGTGCTCGTCTACGACATCCAGGACGTCGGCGCGCGCTTCTACACCTACATCACGACGCTCGCGCTCGTGATGGAAGCCGCGAAGGAGAACGGCAAGGACGTCGTCGTGCTCGACCGTCCGAATCCCGGCGGGGGCGAGGCGGTGGAGGGCCCGGTCCTCGAGGACGCCCTGCGCGGCGACTTCATCGGCTACTTCCCGATCCCGATGCGCCACGGGATGACGGTGGGCGAACTGGCGATGCTCTACAACACCGAGTTCAAGATCGGCGCGCGGCTCGAAGTCGTGAAGATGGAGGGCTGGAAGCGCCCGATGTACTACGACGAGACGGGGCTGCCGTGGGTGAACCCGTCGCCCAACATGCGCTCGCTCGACGCGGCGATCTCGTACCCGGGCCTGGGCGCGCTCGAGACGACGAGCCTGTCGGTCGGCCGCGGGACGGGCCGCGCGTTCGTCCTCTACGGCGCGCCGTGGATCGACGGAAAGAAGCTCTGCGGAGAGCTCAACGGTCGAGGCCTGTCGGGCGTCCGCTTCAAGCCCGCCACGTTCACGCCCGCGGTCGAGCCGGGGATGCCGCGCTACCCGCACGCGGAGAAGGAGTGCCAGGGCTTCGAGGTCGAGATCACCGACCGCGCGGCGTACCGGCCGGTGACGGCCGCGCTCCACGCCTTCGACGTCCTCTACCGCCTCCACCCGAAGGAGTTCACGTTCGGCCGCTCGCACCGGTTCTTCGGCCTGCGCTCCGTCGAGACGGACCTCAAGTCGGGAAAGTCCCCCGCCGAGATCGAGAAATCCTGGCAGCCCGCCCTCGACCGCTTCCTCGAGGCGCGCAAGAAGTGCCTGTTCTACTGATAAGCGGAGTGCGCCGCACTCCGCTTATCAGCGAGCTTCGAGCATATTCCTAAGGTGCGGCGCCACTTCAAGCCTTTGCTCCACCCTCCGAGCAACCACGCTCACCGAGTTGACGTCGGCATACCCCAGATACTGGCTGACGATTTGGATGGGAACCTCATAGATCCTCCGCGCGGCCCAGGCCAGCAGCGATCTGGGCGAGACTCCGCCCAGCTGGCCATGAGTCATGATCAGGCGTTCCGTGAACCGTTCCTCCAAGTGGCGCATGAATTCCATGAAGAAATCGCCGAACGCGTCCATGCGGCGCCTCTTCCGGCGTCGCTTCGGGGCCTCACCAAGATAGCGGCGGTATCCCTCAATCTGGCCCTGCCGGTCCGTTCCCATCAGGCTCAGAACAGGCTGCGGATTGAGCCACTCGGGAGTCCATGCAAGACCCAGGTAGCTCCGCACACTCGACCATCGGTAAGTAAGCGGAGAAACCCCTAGAGGATAAGGGTTTAGGTGGATGTATCGGCTCACGTAGGCCAAACCTTTGGCGTCGCTGATCTCCGTGCAGACGAAGGGACCTTGGAAGATGCACCCCGAGGTGCCATGCCTCTTGTTAAAGGCACGGGCATAGGTCCCTTCCAGGTCGTGCATCATGGAACAGAGCGGGGTGCCCTCGGTCTCCGGTTCAAGATGGGCATGATTGGACATGAGGCACCAGGAAATGATGCTCACGTCGTGCTTGATCGCAAACCGGCCGAGGAGCCGGACAAACAGGGCCCGATCCTGGTCGTCCGTGAATATCGTGAGCTTTCGAGCCCCCCGGTTCATGACGTGCAGGTACTGGCGGGGCAACCCCATCCGCTTCCGGATCTTCATTGTGCACCTCCAGGCGGGGCATGTGCCCCTCCACCCTAGAAGTGCGGGATGGGGCGAAAAACTCGACACGAAATATTTTGTGTCGAGTTTTTCGAAGCTCGTCTGCTGATAAGCCGAGTGCGGCGCACTCCGCTTATCACCTCACTTTTTCAGCTTGCCGATGATCTCGGCGATCTGCTTGTCGGCGGTGTCGTGGGCGAGCTGGCAGGTGCCCGCACCGTGGTGGCCGCCGCCGCCGTAGCTCGCGCAGAGGTCGCCGACATTCACCTTGCAGGTCCGGTTGAAGATGCTGTGGCCGACCGCGCAGTTGACCGTCTTCCCCTCCTTGCCGCGGAGGACGCGCACCTCGACGTTGCCCTTGGGGTGGAGCGTGTAGATTAGGAACCGGTTGCCCACCGGCGCCTCCTTCACCGCGCGGAGGTCCGTCACGATCACGGTCCCGTCGAGCTTCGAGTTTTTGCCCAGGAGCGCCTTGAACTCCTCCTGCTCCTGGAGCACGCGGTCGACGCGCTTCTTCACCTCGGCGTGCTGGAGGACCTTCTCGAGCGGGACCTCCTTCACGTACTCGACCAGCCAGCGGAAGTACTTCTGGAACTCGGGGCCCAGGCCCGTCCGCGGGTCGAGCGTGTAGCCGAGCAGGATCCAGCCCTTGGGATCGGTGACGTCCTCCGGCTTGAGCTGCGCGCTGTCCAGCCGGTCGGTCGCCTCCAGCAGGACCGTGTACTTGTCGAACTCGGGCTTCTTGTAGTAGTCGTAGACGACCCGCGCGGCGCTCGGCGCGACGGCGAACTTCCCCTTGAACGCGCCGATGTCCGCGAGCTTCCGCTCCTCGGAGACGTGGTGGTCGAACCACAGGCCGCAGCCCTTGACGTACGGGAGATTGACCACGACGTCCTCGGCGTCGCACGGGATCTTCCCGTCCTGCACGTCCTTCGGGTGGGCGAAGCGGATCTCGGTCACCTTCTCGGCCATGCTGATGAGGACGGCGCTGGTCAGGCCGTCGAGGTCGCCGCGGGTCAGGACGCGCATCGTCTGTCTCCGAAATGGACGAGTGAAGTGTAGCCCACGATCGGGAATCCGGCAAGGCGGCTCAGAAGGTCAACCCCAGCTGGATCATGAGCAGGTTGTCGGCGGGATCGCGCCCGCCCGTCGTGACGTTGACCTGGACGGTCGACTTGACGAAGAGGTTGCGCGTGAAGAAGTAGCCGCCGCCGACCTCGAATCGCGTGAGGTCGCGGTCCCACTGGTGCCCCTGCGCGTCTCCGAAGTAAATCTGCGCCAGCCGCACCGCGCCGAAGAGCCCGGGCAGGAACGTGTACTTCGCCTCCACGTACCACGTCCACAGGTCGAGCGCGTCCACCGCCGGCGACTCGAACCGCGTCCAGTACGCCTCGGCCCACATCTCGAGGCTGCCTCTTGAGAACGACAGGTCGACCCCCGCGAGCGTCTGCGGAAATTCGCCCGCGTGGCGCCCCGGCGGGACGCCAGGGCCGTCGTCGTGCTCGACCGGGCCGCGCGACCAGGTCCCCCCGACCTTCGTGCTGAGGTCCGGCGCCCAGGTCGCGTGCAGGTACAGACTGGGATACCGGAAGTCCCTCGCGCGAAACGCCCAGTTCTCGGGCAGCGTGCCGGGCGCGGAGTTCATCACCGCGACGGCATAGGAGAAATCCTTCACCGACCCGAACCCCATCGCCCCCGTGCCGTAGACCGCCTGCCAGATCGGGACATACCAATCCTTGAAGTCGGGCTTGTCGCGGTTGACCGTCAGCGCCCCGGCCCCCTCCTTGAGCCCCACGAACGCCGTCACGTCGTCATAGGGGAGCGGCCACGTCGTGAGCGGGTTCTTGCGAGGGTCGTGCCGCTCGATGAAGTTGCCGATGGGCGCCGGGAATTTCCCCGCCTCGAAACTGAACGCCGGCTCGTCGGGGATCATGAAGCGGAGCCAGGCCTGCTCGATCCGCTCCCCGACGACGCCCTGGCCCGCGGTCGTCCCGTCGATCCGCCCGTCCACCGACGCGGCGAGCCACTTCCCGTAGAAGGCGTCGAGGACGAGGTCGAGCCGGCCGTCGAACTCCGGGCTGTCGGCGGGCCTCGACCGGCGGTACCGCCCGCTCCGGAGCGCGGGGTCCTCGACCATCACCCCGGGCGCCTCTTTGCCGAAGGCGAAGAACTCGAGGACCGCTTCGCCGCCGAGCTGGAACTCGAACTCCCCCCACGACCAGCGCTTGTCGAGATCGTCGAGCTTTCGCGCCCAGTCGAAAAGATCCGCGGGCTCGTCGTCCTGCACGGGGCCGAAGGCGGCCAGGGCGAGCAGCGCCGCGATCATCCGAGCGCCTCGAAGATCTTGATGGGATAGCTCAGCCCTTTCACCACGACCGGCTCGAGCTCCTTCACCTGGACCCGGTCGCCCAGCTTGTCGCGCGTCTGCTTCGTGATGAGCACCTGCCGGGGCGCCGCCTTGCCGCAGATCCGGGAGGCAAGGTTCACCTCCTCGCCGATCAGGGTGTACTCCAGGCGGCTCCGCCCGCCGACCTTCCCGCAGACCACCTCGCCCGTGTTGATCCCGATCCCGCTGTAGAAGCTGGCGAGGCCCCGCGCGGTGCGCCGGTGGTTCCACCGCTCCATCTGCTTCTGCATCTCGATCCCCGCCTGGACGGCGTGGAACGCGTGGTCCTCGAGCAGCTTGGGCGCGCCGAACATGGCCATCAGGCCGTCGCCCAGGAACTTGTTGACGAGGCCGCCGTGCCGCTCGATCGCGCTGGCGAGGAGGTCCATGAGTTCGTTGAGCATCACGACGACGTCGGCCGGGTCCATGCCCTCCGTGCCGCTGGTGTAGCCGCGGACGTCCATGAAGACGATCGTGATGACACGCCGCTCGCCGCCCCGCTCGGTGCCGCCCTTGAGGAACTCCTCGGCGACGTCGCGCGAGAGCGTCTTCTCCATGATCTCCTGCCGCTTGCGGAGCCCCACGGTCATCTCGTTGAACGCCTCGGCGAGCCGGCCGATCTCGTCCCGGCCCGAGACGTCGACCTTCACGGCGTAGTCGCCCGCGGCGATCTTGCGCGTCGCGTCCACCAGCCGCTCGACCGGCTGGGAGACCCCGCGCGAGACGAAGGAGCTCACGAGGGCGGCGATGAGGATGGCCACCGCGATCCCCGCGGCCCCGAAGCCCAGGGTGCGCGCCTGCTCCGCGTCGAATGCGCTCACGTTGTACATCAGGAGGACCAGGTTCAGCTCCGAGTTCGGCACGGTCCGGCGGCTGGCGAGAAACCTCTGGCCCGCCACGTTGATGGAGCCTTCCGTCCCGGACGACGGGCTCCATTCCTTCAGCGAGGAGTAGACGACCTGGCGATCCTTGAGCAGCGCCAGGTCCACGCGGAAATCCTTGTGGAGCTTCTCCAGGAAGCGGCGGAAGCGGGTCCCCAGCACGAACAGGCCCTTGTCCGGCTCGACCTTGACGGCGAGGAAGGGCTCGCCGTCGAACTCCGTCAGGACCTCCTTCTTCTTCTCGTCCTTCATCCAGGGCTGGACCGCGTGCGCGCACTCCTTCGTGCAGGAGTGGACCGGGGACTTGCGGAGGAGGACCGCGTCCTTCTTCCCGCGGGCCTCGTAGAAATCGGGCTCCTTCACGACGAGGAACTCGTCCCGGAGGCGCTCCTTCAGCGTCGCGACCTCCCCCGATTCCACGGCATCCGTGATCGCGGCGTCGAAGCGCGGCGTCTCGAAGGACTTGCGCCAGAGCTTGAGCTGCTCGAACTGCTCGGCGAGGATCGCCTCGAGCTCCGAGCCCGAACGGTCGAGCTCGGCCTGCACGGCCGTTTCCAGGCGGGTCCGGATCCGGACGATCGTGGCGGCCACCGAGGTGGCGACGAGGAGCGTGGCCGGAAGGATGATCGCCAGGAAGATCTTGGCGCGGAACCTCACCGGGCGACACAGCAGGCCGCGTCGCGCGCGCCCGCTGCCCGCTCGGCCGGGGGACCGTCCAGGCGGACGAGGGTGAGGTCGACCTTCGCCCCGTCCGCCTTCACCTCGATCTCCTGGCGCACGGGATCGAAGAACTCCTTCCACGCGACCAGCGTGTACTTCCCGGGCGGGACCTTCGGGAGCGCGTAGGCGCCGTCCTCCTTCGCGATCGCGAAGTACGGATGGTCGAAGACGTGGATATAGCCGCGCATGTGCTCGTGGATCTCGCAGCGCAGGTCCCAGCGCCCCTTCGCCTCGAACTTCTCCTCCTTCGCGTCCCCCTTGGGATACCGTCCGAGCTCGATCCGCTTGACCTTCGAGTAGGAGAAGACGTTGTGGTAGAGGTCGTCGCCGTTGGGGAACCGGACCGTGGTCCCGACCTGGATCACGAGGATCCGCGGGCGGAACTCGAGGCCCTCCTGCTTCATCTCCACCTTCGCTTCGGCGGGTTTCGCGGCGGCCGCGCCCTCCAGCCAGACGACGACCGGCGACGGATCGGGGTCCTTGTGGCCCACGAGGTTCGCGCCGTACTTGATCTTCTCGCGCAGCTTCTTCTGGGCCGCGCCCTCGGTGGCGGTCACCTTGCCGGTGACGGCGGCGCCCTCCTGGGCCGGCGGGCGAGCGAAGACGAGAGCGAGAGCGAGGAGGGTCCGAAGCATGGGAGTATCTTACTCCCGGGTGGAAAGAGGCGCAAGAAAGGGGGGGAAGAGTGAAAAGAGCGGGGGCGGAACGCGGTTCGCGTCCCGCCCCCGGCGAAAATCACGGCTCGAGCTCGACCTCCCAGTAGGCGCGGCTCAGGAACTGGTCCCACGATTCGCGCCGCTCGCGCGGCGGGAACTGGGCCAGCGCCTTCCACGACGGCTTCCGGGGCGCCTTGCGGAGCTTCATCCCGGCCTGCTCGGGCGTCCGGTCGGCCTTCCTCGTGTTGCACGCCACGCACGCGAGGACGCAGTTCTCCCAGCGGGAGGTCCCGCCCTTCGAGCGCGGCAGCACGTGGTCGATCGTCAGCTCCGACGGCCCGGGCTGGTCGCCGCAGTACTGGCAGGTGTAGTGGTCCCTCTTGAAGAGGTTCCTCCGCGAGAAGACCACCGCCCGCTCGCCCCGCCCGTCGTACGTCTTCAGCACGATCACCTCGGGCACGACGAGCGACATCCTCGGCGACCGGATGAGCGCGTCCTGGAACGCGACCTTGGCGCGCGACACGTCGTTCCAGCTCCGCAGGTCGTGCGTCTGGAACGTCCCGGGCTCGATGATCAGCGCCGAGCCCTTGGCCACGAGGCTGATCGCCGCCTGGACGGTCGTCGTCTGGATCGGCGCCCAGTGCCGGTTGAGCACGAGCGCCGGGCGCTGGAGGACGGCGGCTGCAGTCATCTGTCACCATTATACCGGGCCAGAAGGAATTGTGAACATGGAGCCCCCGCAGGGAGTCGCGCCCTGTCCTCGACGTTCGTAGCGTCGGATGCATCTCGTACACCACGGGGGCGTGGGGTTGGCGTCCCGGGAAGGAGTCGCACCTTCCCCCCGAGCTTCGGAGACTCGGATGCGTCTGCTACACCACCGGG